>NZ_JANOAL010000108.1:0-42758 GCF_031411155.1 Polaromonas sp.
GCGAAGACCCCGACAACGGCACTTGCGACACCATCATCGCCTGGCGCATCGACAAGGGCACCGTCGATGGCGTCGACGTGGGCGGCAACACCATCGCGGCCGTCGCCCATGTCCCGGGCAATATCCTGCAAGGCAACTGGAGGGCCGCCATCTTCGTCGACGACAAGGCCTCCAAGGCCCAGGAAGCAGCACTGCTCAAGGTCTACACCGGAAAGGCGGGCGGGCCGGTCGCCGACCTCGCCAAGCTGATTGGCGAGGTGGTGTCGGTGGAGCGGGCGCCGATCCGCTTCACCGTCGAGGAGGGCAAGGGCCAGCTCGAGATCGGCAAGAACTACTTCGCCGAACTCGAGCCCTACCGTGGTGCGATGGGCGGGCTGACCACGCTCTCCGACACCGTGTTCTCGACAGTGCCGGGGGCGCCAGTGTTTGTTGGCAAGGCCCCAACCTATCGATCCAAAAACGCCGCCCTCGGCATTGACCTCGACATCAAGAACCACAACGCCCTGCAGAGCACCTTCGTCTTCGACGCATGAGCCGCCGGGCCGCTCCCAAGGCGAATACCGCAGCGCGCAGCGCGAAGGTTTCCCAATGAACCCGACGGCAGGCCCAGCGCTAACCAGCGCCGCCCGTCACCGTCGCGTGTTCCTGCCGGTCCTGGGTGCGCTGGTTGCGCTCGCTTGGGTGACGTTGTGGGCCTGGGCGCGCAGCCCCTACGGACGCTATCTCGAGCACGGTGACTGGACCGCGTCCGGTCCGGCGGCGTTTCTGTGCCGTGTCGTTCCGGCCGGCGATGTGGTCGTGCCCATGGTGCTCTACGCCGCCGCGTGGATCCTCATGACGGCGGCCATGATGCTGCCGACCACCTTGCCGCTGTTCAACGCCTTCGACCGGTTAACGGCCCAGCGCCCGGACCATGGGCGCCTCCTGATGCTGCTCGGCCTGGGCTACATGACGGTGTGGGGCGCCTTCGGGCTGCTGGCGCATGCACTTCACGGTGCGGTGCTGATCTTGCTCGCCAGCGCACCTGCATTGGCCTGGCATGGCTGGCTGATCGGCGCCGTGACCATTGCCGTGGCCGGCGCCTTCCAGTTCAGCAGGCTCAAGTACCGGTGCCTGGAAAAGTGCCGCACGCCCTTGAGCTTCGTGATCGAGCACTGGCGCGGGCAGGCGCAGGCGCGGCACGCGTTCGCGCTGGGCGTGCACCACGGCCTGTTCTGCGTCGGCTGCTGCTGGGCGCTGATGCTGTTGATGTTCGCGCTTGGAACCGGCAGCCTCGGCTGGATGCTCCTGCTGGCAGCCGTGATGGCAATCGAAAAGAACCTTCGCTGGGGCCAGCGTCTCAGCACGCCGCTCGGTGTCGCGCTGCTGTCCTGGGCCGTCGTCCTGGTGGCGACCCATGCCTGAAGAGCGCGCTGGCCGGCTCACCCTGCGGACGGTCGTCCTCACCGCGGCGGCGATGCTCGCCTTCGCGGCCAATTCGCTGTTGTGCCGGCTCGCCTTGCAGCAAAGGGGCATCGATCCGGCCAGCTTCGCCAGCATCAGGCTGGTGTCCGGGGCGATCACGCTCGCCGTCATCGTGCGGTTCAGGCCGAAACAGTCCCCGCCCGGCCATGCCGACTGGCTCGCTGCGGTCATGCTGTTTGCCTATGTCGCGTTCTTTTCCTTCGCCTATCTCAGCCTGCCCGCGGGGACGGGCGCGTTGATACTGTTCGGCGCGGTTCAGTTGACGATGTTCAGCGTCGGCCTGCGTTCAGGCGAAAGCTTCGAACCCATCGCCTGGTTCGGTCTCGCCCTGGCCGTTGCGGGATTCGTCTACCTCGTGTCGCCGGGCGTGGCCGCGCCGCCGCCCCTGGGCGCTGCGTTGATGGCGATCGCCGGCGTGGCGTGGGGCGTGTACTCGCTGCGCGGTCGCGGGGTGGCCGACCCGCTGGCCGCCACGGCGGGCAACTTCGCGCGGGCGGCGCCGCTCGCCCTCGGGCTGAGCCTGCTTTTCGCCGCCAACGCTCACGCCGATGCGGCCGGGGCCGCGCTGGCCATTGCCTCCGGCGCCCTCACCTCCGGCATCGGCTATGTCATCTGGTATGCCGCGCTGAGCAGGCTTTCCGCCCTGCGAGCCGCCACCGTGCAGCTGTCGGTGCCACTGATCGCCGCATTGGGTGGCGTGCTGTTCCTGTCGGAAGCGATCACACCGCGCCTGGCTGCTGCCTCCGCGGCGATCCTGGGTGGCATTGCGCTGGTGCTGACCAGCAGGTCGCAGAAGCCGCGCCCGTAGCGTCCTGACCGGGACGGGCCCGGGCCAGCGGCCAGTCATTGGCGCTTCGGCTTCTTCCTCAATCGGAAGCGAGTGGCGGCCGCTGCGCTGCACGCGAGGCGCGTCGGTGACTCGGGACCGCCGCCTGTATCCACTCGCACGCAGTCAGGCTGCCGGCCCCGCGCGCACGGGGTAGCCGGCCTCGATCCAGCTCTTCATACCGCCATCAAGCGCAACCACGCGCTGAAAGCCCATGGTACGCAATGTTGCGGCGGCCAGCGTCGAGATGCGGCCGAAATCGCAGCAGGTGACGATGCGGGCCGTCGGGTCCGGCAGCTCGTGGTTGACGCGCAGTTCCAGTTGGCCGCGCGGCAGCAGCCGCGCGCCGGGAATGTGCCCACCCTCATAGGCGTCACGTTCGCGCACATCGAGCACGATCAGACCGGCCGGGGCCGCTTCCACACGAGCCCGCAACTCGGCCATGGACATGAACGGCACGCAAGCGGCAGCCTCGGCCAGCATCTGCGCCACGGTCTTGCCACCGCTCATGTTGGTGCGCAGGGCCTCCGTCAGGTGGATGGGCATCGACAGGTCGAGACTCTTCATCATCCGGACGAACGCCGCCCGGTCCCGCTGCTGCAGACGCGGATTGGCGGCGATCTCCTCGCCGATCGTCGAGTGGCTGCGGCCCTTGTAATCGTGGGCCGGGTAAACCTGCAGCGCCGGGTCGAGCTTGAGAAGGCGCCCGAACAGGCTGTCGTACAACGCCTCGGGGTCGCCCGTGGGCAGATCGGTCCGCCCGGTGGCACCGATCAGCAGCGTGTCACCGGTGAAGACCCGGTCTTCGCCGACCAGGCACATCGAGTCCGCGGTGTGGCCCGGTGTGTGCAGCACCTGCAGCCGCAGCCTGCCGAGCACAAGCGACTCGCCGTCGTCGACACGCATGTCCACGCCGGGCGCCGGGCTCGCAAGGTGCATCACCGTCATCGCGCCCAGACGGTCGGCAATCTGGCGCGCGGCCGAAAAGTGGTCGGCATGCGTGTGCGTGTCGATCACGAACCGGATGCGCAGCGCGTCGCGCGACGCCAGCGCCAGGTAGCGGTCGATCTGGCTGACCTCGGGATCGATCAGCGCCCCGGCGCAAGTGTCGGCGCAGCCCAGCAGGTAGGACTGGCAACCTCCGGAGGCGATCTGCTCGAAGATCATGTCGGCGGCCTGACGAACAGGATCGCCCAGCTGTCCTCTATCCAGTTGTGAAAGGGGATCGTGGTCTCGGCGGTGAAGTCCGGAGCGGTGTCGTTGATGCGCAAAGCCATGACTACTCCTTCAGTGCCAGTGGATCGGCGACGGCCCGCCCGGCGCTCAGGCGTGCGGCCACCTTAAATTTTAGCAAGTAGGCCGCCGCAGGTCGAGGGCAAGATATCTGCCGCCCATGGGGCCGTCACTGAGGTTGACGAAGCCAACGCCAACCAGCCACCACACGGAATTCGAGCGCCTCACGGTGGGACTTGACCCGGCCAGGGTTACCGGCAACGACCAGCCATTCTTCACCCTGCGCAACGTCAGTTCGGGGGCGGCAGCAAGCGCCGGCCGGCTGAAGCCGTGCCAAAGCGGCCCATGCAGCCAGAACCACATCGTTGCGTGTTTTAACAAAGCAGCACCCGGTGCTCAGACCTGCTCAAGCCGTTGGCTGGCGGCGGCGGTACCCTGCAAGATCAATTGCACCTAGAAGTCATTGCCATTGGTATGCGTCGGCTCCGTGACCACCAGATCGCCCGGCGAGTCGAAGTAGCCGTAGGCGGCGCTGCGGTCCAGATACGGGTCGATCTTTTCGCCGCGCTCATGCACGAATTAAACTATACTACTAAAAATTTAAAGGTAGTATAAATGACGCTTTACCAGGAGTATTCAGTCGCAGCACAGACCGCTTTTGCCGGGTTGGACGACGCGGCTCGCCAGGCAGACCTGAAGCGCAGCGTTGCTGACTTGCCGGGGGGGTTTGCCAAGAAGGTGGTTTCTGGCCGCGCCTACTGGTACTACCAGGTGAAAACGCCCGATGGCGAACTGCGCCAGTCGTATGTGGGACCGGACGATGACGCAACCCGGGCCCTGATCCAACGCCATGCCGACCCGGCGGCAAAGCTCGCGCGGCAGCAGTTGGTACGTCTGGGCAGAGCCGCCGTGGAATTGGGTTGCGCCGACATTCCCCCCAAACATGCGCGCGTGATTGAGCGTCTTGCAGATGCGGGCCTGTTTTCTGCCGGCGGGATTCTCGTCGGCACGCATGCGTTTTTGGCTTACCAGAACATCTTGGGCGTACGCTGGAGCGCGGGCGCAGCGACGCTGGACCTGGACTTTGCCCATGCCGGACGCAACGTTTCGCTGGCGCTGCCCGAAAACCTGAAACTCGACACTCGTGAAACCATTGAATCGCTGCAGATGGGCTTTGTGCCCAACCAGAAGCGCACGTCATTCAAAAAGACCGATGAACCCGACTTTGATCTGGATTTTTTAACGTCACGAGGCCGGGGCGGCGACGAACCCGTGACTGTTCCGCGTCTGAATCTGACGATGCAACCCCTGCGCTTCATGGAACTGTCTTTGCAAGACCCGGTGCGAAGCACGCTGCTTGCGCGCAGCGGCCCCATCGTCGTCAACATCCCGCGTCCGCAGCGCTATGCACTGCACAAGCTGCTGGTTTATGGCGAACGCCCCCAAGGCCAGCGAACCAAGGCGCGCAAGGATTTGGCGCAGGCAGCCGCCTTGATGGACTATCTGCTGCTGCATGACGCCATCGATATCGCGCAACTGTGGGTGGACGTGAATGCCCGGGGGCCAGGTTGGCGGCGGCGACTGGGCGAAGGGTTTGAGATGATGCTGACCCTGTACCCGGATTGCGATTTCAAGGGGCGGCTGGATCAGGCTTTGGCCCGGGTGCCCTAGCCTGCGAGCCATTTCGCGGCGGGCCTTGCTCTGCAAGTTGCTATTAATTTAATAGCTGAATGCGCGCGTTGCGACTGGGCTACAGGCCTAAAACACCCTGAAACCGTTTTTTAGAGCACCAGCAGCGCCCGGAAGTCATTGACATTGGTGTGCGTGGGCCCGGTGACGACCAGATCACCGAGCGGATCGAAGAAGCCATAGGCGTCGTTGCGGTCAAGGTACGGGTCGATCTTCATGCCCTGTGCCAGCGCGCGCTGCAGGGTGTCGGGCGCGACATAGGCGCCGGCGTTGTCTTCCACCCCGTCAATGCCGTCGGTGTCGGCGGCCAGCGCATACACGCCAGGCTGGCCCTGCAGCGCCAGCGCCAGCCCCATGCAGAACTCACCGGCCCGGCCGCCCCTGCCCCTGGCGGTGCCCTCGGGCTGCTTTTTGATGGTGACCGTGGTTTCGCCGCCGCTCAGGATGACGCAGGGTTTTTGAAACGGCTGGCCCTTGAGGGCCACGGCGCGGGCCAGCGCCGCATGCACCTTGCCGACCTCGCGCGACTCGCCCTCGATTTCGTCGCTGAGGATGTAGGCTGCCAGGCCCGCCGCTTCGGCCGCCGCGGCCGCCGCCTCCAGGCTTTGCTGCGGCGTGGCAATCAGGTGCACCTCATGGCCGCTGAAGGCCGGGTCGCCGGGCTTGGGCGTTTCCAGCGCACCGCTTTCCAGCTGCGCCAGCAAGGCGGCAGGCACTTCAATGCCGTAGCGTTTAAGAATGGCCAGCGCCTCGGCGCAAGTTGTCGCGTCAGGCACGGTCGGGCCGCTGGCAATGATCGAAGGGTCGTCGCCCGGCACATCGCTGATGGTGAGCGTGACCACGCGCGCCGGCGCGCAGGCAGCAGCCAGGCGGCCTCCCTTGATGCGCGAGAGGTGCTTGCGCACGCAATTCATTTCGGCAATATTGGCGCCGCTGTTCAACAGATCTTTGTTGATGCGCTGCTTGTCTTCCAGTGTGAGGCCATCGGCCGGCAAGGTCAAAAGAGACGAGCCACCACCGGAGATCAGACACAGCACCAGGTCGTTTTCAGTCAGGCCCTGCGTCATGGCCAGAATGCGCTGCGCAGCCGCCAGGCCCGCCGCATCCGGCACCGGGTGCGCCGCCTCGACCAGTTCTATGCGCTGCTTCAAACCGGCAGGCCGCGGTGGAATATGGTGGTAACGCGTGACGACCAGCCCCTCCAGCGGCGCGTCAGCGGGCCAGAGGGCCTCTACCGCCTGCGCCATCGAGCCGCCGGCCTTGCCGGCGCCCAGAACGATGGTTCTTCCCTTGGGCGGTTGAGGCAGGTACGCGGCCGTGTTGTGCAGGGGAAGCGCGCGTTGCACGGCCGCGTGGTAGAGATGCTCCAGAAACTGGCGCGGCTGCGAGGCGGGGTTGGGTGCGGTCATTCGGTGGTCTTTGGCAATGAGTTGAAGGGCTGTATACCGAGCAGCGGCGTCAAACATCACCCGCTGCCCCGTCAGGGCCTTTATTGTGCCGCCGTAACCCGCCGGTAACCATGCCTGACAGGTGAAAAGCGCAGGGGGCTCCGCGCCGCGAAGGGCCGTCCCGGACAAGCGACGCCCCCTGGGGAGGGGGCAGAAAGCTACACGTAGTCAGCAAACGTGGGGGCCGCGGTCACTCAATACTGACCTTGGCATCCTTGACCAGCTTGGCAAAGCGCTCTGTATCGTCCTTGATCTGCCGCGCCATCTGCTCGGACGTATTGCCGATCGGCTCGGCGCCGATGTCCGCCATTTTCTTGCGAAACTCCGCCGAGTTGATGATTTTCACCAGTTCGGTGTTCAGCCGGGTCACGATTTCCTTGGGCGTAGCGGCCGGTGCCAGGATGCCGAACCAGGTGCCAAGGTCAAACCCCTTGAGGCCAGCCTCATCCAGCGTGGGCACATCGGGCAAGGCCGGAGAGCGTTTGATGGTGGTCACTGCCAGCGCCCTGAGCTTGCCGGACTTGATTTGCGGCAACACGGGCGTGATGGTGTCAAAGGACATCGTGATCTGCCCGCCCAGCAGGTCAACGGTTAACGGACCGCTGCCCTTGTAAGGCACATGCAGTATCTGCACGCCGGCCATGCCCTCAAACTGCGCGCCGATGAGATGCTGGCCAGTGCCGTTGCCGTTGGAGCCATAGGTCAGTTTGCCAGGCTCGGCCTTGGCCAGGGCCAGCAGCTCTTTAACGTTTTTGGCCGGCACATTCGGGTTGACGACCAGCACATTGGGCACCAGCGCCACGGTGCTGATGGGTGCCAGATCCTTCTGAAAGTCATAGGGCAGCTTGCGGTACACGCTGGTGGCGATGGTGTGGTGCACCGCGCCCATCAGCAGTGTGTGGCCATCCGGCTTGGCCTTGGTGACGTAATCGGCGCCCAGCGTGGCACCGGCGCCGGGTTTGTTCTCGACGATCACGGGCTGTCCAACCGCTTTGGACAATTCCAATCCCACTGCGCGCGCCAGCACATCCGTCGTTCCTCCTGCAGGGAACGGCACGATCAGGCTGATCGGTTTGCTCGGCCAGGTCTGTCCTGATCCGGTCGTGGTAGCTTGCGCCATGGCGCTGGTTCCCGCCACGCTCAACACCAGTGCGGTGATGGAAGGTAGGAATGAAGGACGAAGGATGGATTTGCGCATGAGTGTCTCCTGAGTAATAAAAATAACAGTAGCGGTCGAACTGTAGGCGCTGGTTAAACCGCTGAAATACAGGTGAAGTGAAACCACTGTTAACCTGAAATTAACAATCGCACTCTCCAACTGGCTTCAAAATCCGTTAGCGCCCCGGATCTATGACGGATGCACCAGAGGCAGTGAGCGCAGTACGGCCTGCATAGATGGCATCCACCCCCAGTTCCGACTCGATCAGCAGCAGTCTGTTGTATTTGGCAACGCGATCCGAACGGCACAGCGAACCCGTCTTGATCTGGGTGGCCGCCGTGCATACGCTGAGATCGGCGATGGTGGTGTCCTCTGTCTCGCCGGAACGATGCGACACCACAGCGCTGTAGCCCGCACGACTCGCCAGCGTGATCGCGGCCAGCGTCTCGGTCAGGGTGCCGATCTGGTTGAGCTTGATCAGGATGGCGTTCGCCACACCCCGGTCAATACCCTGCTGCAAGATCGCGGTATTGGTCACAAACAAGTCGTCACCCACGATCTGCACCTGCTTCCCCAGGCGCTGGGTCAGCAGCTTCCAACCCTCCCAGTCGTCTTCGGCCATGCCGTCTTCAATTGTCACGATCGGGTACTGATCGACCCAGCGGGCCAGGTAATCCACAAAGGCAGCCGAGTCATAGTGCTTGCCCTCCGACGCGAGTTCGTAGCGGCCGTTCTTGTAAAACTCCGAACTGGCCACGTCCAATCCGAGAGCGATGTCCCTTCCCGGCTTGAAACCGGCCTGCTGGATGGCCAGCATGATGGTCTCCAGCGCCTCCTCGTTGGACGCAAGGTCGGGCGCAAACCCGCCTTCATCACCCACGGCAGTGGAAAGGCCTTTGCCCTTGAGCACACTCTTGAGGGTGTGAAACACCTCGACGCCCCAGCGCAGCGCTTCCGAGAAATTCGGTGCCCCCACCGGCAGAATCATGAACTCCTGCAGGTCCACGCTGTTGTCGGCATGCGCGCCGCCGTTAACGATGTTCATCATCGGCAGTGGCAAACGAATCGGTCCACCGCCTGCAATATGCCGGTACAGTGGCAGCCCGCCGGACGCGGCAGCCGCCTTGGCACTGGCCAGCGATACGGCAAGGATCGCATTGGCTCCCAGCCGCGATTTCGACGCGGTGCCGTCCAGTTCGATCATGCGCTGATCGATGGCCGCCTGATCGCGGGCATCGGCACCCAACAGGGACTGCCGTATTTCCCCATTGACATGGGCCACCGCTTTGAGCACCCCTTTGCCGAAATAACGCCGGGCGTCGCCATCACGCAATTCGAGCGCCTCGCGCGATCCGGTGGAGGCCCCGGACGGGGCCGCCGCAAAACCGCGCGTCCCATTGGTCAGAATGACCTCCGCCGCGACGGTGGGATTACCACGCGAGTCCAGAATCTCATAGCCTTGCACATGCTTGATGGTGGTCATAGGTTGCTCCTGTTCGGATTAATGGGGTTCACTGGAGTTGGGAGATGCGCAGCAGATTGGTGGTGCCAGGCTCATTGAACGGCAAACCCGCGGAAATCACGATGGACTGCCCGACCTCGCCGAAGCCTTCCTTGAGCACCGTCTGGTTGGCAATTTCAGTCATCTCCGGCACGTCCATGACCTCATGGCACAGCACCGAGTGCACGCCCCACACCAGCGCCAGACGGCGGGCGGTGGCCACACGCGGCGTCATGCCGAGAATGGGCACCCGGGGCCGCTCGCGTGCCATGCGCAGTGCCGAATAGCCCGAACTGGTGTAGGCCACGGTGGCCGGCACATTGAGCAGGCGCGCGACGTGACGCATCGCAAAGCCAATGGCATCGGCCGCATCCGGGCGTGGCGCGGTGTGCGATGCCTGGATAGCCTCGTGGTAGTGCGGGTCGGCCTCGGTCCGCGTGATGATGCTGTCCATCATCCGCACCGCTTCGACCGGGTACTTGCCGGAGGCAGACTCAGCGGACAGCATGACGGCGTCAGCTCCATCGTAGATCGCGGTGGCAACGTCCGAGGCCTCGGCCCGCGTTGGCACGGGTGCCGTCACCATCGATTCGAGCATCTGCGTAGCAACAATGACCGGCTTGCCCGCCTTGCGGCAAGCCCGCACGATGAGCTTTTGCAGCGAGGGCACCTGTTCGGCCGGCATCTCGACACCGAGGTCGCCACGGGCCACCATCACAGCATCGGCCTCCTCGACGATGGCATCCAAGCTCTGGATCGCGGCTGGCTTCTCAAGTTTGGCGATGATCGCCGCGCGCCCCTTAACGATGGCTTTGACTTCAACAATATCCTGCGGCCGCTGCACGAACGACAAAGCGATCCAATCGACGCCCAGTGTGAGCCCGAAGTCCAGATCCCTGCGGTCTTTTTCCGTCAGCGCGGACAGGGGTAGCACAACGTCCGGCACGTTGACACCCTTGCGGTCTGACAGCAGCCCGCCATTGACAACGCGCGTCTCGGCGAAGTCTTTGCCGTGGCGTTCCACGCGCAGGCGGATACGCCCATCATCGAGCAGCAGGTCGGTCCCATCGGTCAGTGCGGCAAAAATCTCGGGGTGCGGCAGCGATGCGCGCCTGGCATCACCCGGCACCTTGCTGTCCAGGTCGAGGCGAAAGCTGTCACCTTCGGCGAGCTGGACCGGGCCATTGGCAAAAGTGCCAACACGCAACTTGGGACCCTGCAGATCCAGCAGCACGCCGATCGGTCGTCCGCGCTCGCGCTCAATGGCCCGGATGGTATTGAGTCTCAGCTGATGGTCTTCATGCGTTCCATGGCTGAAATTCAGCCGGAACACGTCGGCACCGGCCTCGAACAGGGCTTCGATGGCGGCACGGTCGCTGCTGGTGGGGCCCAGCGTAGCGACGATTTTGGCGTTGCGGTAACGGCGCATCTCATGGTCTCCTGGTATTACCGGCTTAACCGGGGTTCTAAGTGGTTCAAATCTTTCACCGTCTCCACCGCCTGCACATCCTCGTACAGTTGGTCGAGATCTTCCGGATCAGTCTTGCCGTCAAGCACTTCCCTCAGCCGCACGGTGTCGACGGCGCCCACCCAGCGGGCAATGGCCACCGTCCCGACGGCGTTGCCGATGGTGTTGGTAATCGCACGGGCCTCCGACATAAATCGGTCAACCCCCAGCAGCAGCACCATGCCAGCGACGGGAATCTTGCCCATGGAGGCCAGTGTGGCCGCCAGCGTGATGAAACCCGAGCCGGTGACGCCTGCCGATCCCTTCGAGGTCAGCAACAACACGCCCAGCACGACCAGCTGGTCAGTCAGCGTCAGCGGTGTATTGGTCGCCTGGGCGATGAAGATGGCGGCCATCGTGTAGTAGATGCACTGACCATCAGGGTTGAAGGTCAGGCCTGCCGGAACCACCAAACCGACCACCGGCTTGGAGACGCCCGCGTTCTCCAGCTTGCGCATGAGTTGCGGCACGACTGATTCGGATGAGCTGGTGCCCAGCACCGTGAAAATCTCATCCTTGATGTATTTCAGAAACTTCCAGAGGCTAAAGCCGGAAAGCCTGGCAATGGCTCCCAGCACGATGGCCACGAACAGAAAGCAGGTCACGTACATCGTGCCCATCAGCTTGCCAAGCGACACGACCGAGCCGAGACCGTACTTGCCCACCGTGAAGGCCATCGCGCCAAAGGCCGCTATCGGCGCCAGACGCATGATCATTCCGACGACGGAGAAGATGCCGTGCGTAAAGGAATCCAGTACGTCCACCACCGGCTTGGCGCGCGGGCCGACATGTGACAGGGCAATGCCGAAGAACGTCGCAAACACCAGAATCTGCAGAATGTCGTTCTTCGCAAGGGCGTCGACAATGCTGGTGGGCACCAGATTCAACAAGAAGTCCACAAAAGTCGTTGGCTTGGCAGCGGACGCCGTGTAGTTCGCGATGGCCGAGGCATCGAGCTGGGTCGCATCAATGTTCATGCCCTGACCGGGCTTGACCACGTTCACCACCACGAGGCCCAGTGCCAGCGCAAAAGTCGAAAGCAACTCAAAGTAAATGAGGGCCCGCACGCCAACGCGCCCGAGCTCCTTCATGTTTTCCATGCGCGCGATACCCAACACCACCGTGGCGAAGATGATGGGCGCAAACACCATCTTGATCAGCTTGATGAAGACGTCGCCCAGCGGCTTGAGGTCACTCCCAAGCTGGGGGGCGAACACACCCAGGGTAACGCCGGCAGTAACGCCGATCAGCACCTGGACGTAAAGCTTTCCGAAAAAACGGCGAATCATGTCTGTCTCCTGTTTTTTTGTGTGGCTGGCCACACGGCAGCTCTTGGTGGCTGCTCGTGAATAAAAGGCGGGCAGGGGTGCCCACCCGCAGTGGCTCGCGGCCGCTTTGAAGCGGTGCGACGCTCAGGCTGCCTTGCGCTGCGCTACGCCCGCGATGCGCGCGCACACCGCTTGCGTCACCTGGTCAGTCGTGGCCTTGCCACCGAGGTCGCCGGTGTGGAGTGAAGGGTCAGCAGTGACTTGTTCGATAACGGCCATCAGGGTTTTGGCCGCTGCCGCTTCGCCCAGATGCTCCAGCAACATCACGCAGCTCCAGAACGTGCCCACCGGGTTGGCCAAGCCCTTGCCCATGATGTCAAAGGCCGAACCGTGAATCGGCTCAAACATCGACGGATAGCGGCGCTCGGGATCGATGTTGCCGGTGGGCGCGATACCCAGGCTGCCGGCCAGCGCGGCGGCCAGGTCGCTCAGGATGTCGGCGTGCAGGTTGGTGGCCACCAAAGTGTCGAGCGTGGCGGGACGGTTGACCATGCGTGCGGTCGCGGCGTCGACCAGCTCCTTGTCCCAGGTCACGTCAGGAAACTCTTTCGAGATCTGCACCGCGATTTCGTCCCACATCACCATCGCATGGCGCTGAGCATTGGATTTGGTGACGACGGTCAGCAGCTTGCGGGGGCGTGACTGGGCGAGCTTGAAGGCGTAGCGCATGATGCGCTCGACACCGGCGCGCGTCATCATCGACAGGTCGGTGGCTGCCTCGATCGGGTGGCCCTGGTGGACACGGCCACCAACACCGGAGTATTCGCCTTCGGAATTCTCGCGCACGATGACCCAGTCGAGTTGCTCCGGCGTGCAGCGCTTGAGCGGCCCGTCGATGCCGGGCAGGATGCGGGTCGGGCGCACATTGGCGTACTGGTCAAAGCCCTGGCAGATTTTGAGGCGCAGGCCCCACAAGGTGATGTGGTCGGGAATATGCGGGTCACCGGCCGAGCCGAACAGGATCGCGTCCTTGTTGCGCAGCGCGTCCAGGCCGTCTTGCGGCATCATCTCGCCATGGGCGCGGAACCAGTCGCCGCCCCAGCCGAAATTCTCGAAATCAAATTTAAAGCTGCTGCTGGCAGCGGCCAGTGCTTCCAGCACCGTCTGGCCCGCAGGCACCACTTCCTTGCCAATGCCGTCGCCCGGGATGCAGGCTATTTTGTAGGTCTTCATGGGTTGTCTCCTGTGAAATGAAAGTAAGTAAGG
Organism: Polaromonas sp.; assembly: GCF_031411155.1. Classification (GTDB taxonomy): domain Bacteria; phylum Pseudomonadota; class Gammaproteobacteria; order Burkholderiales; family Burkholderiaceae_C; genus Polaromonas. The sequence continues at coordinate 13,362 of NZ_JANOAL010000108.1, forward strand.
CCTGAACTTTACCGCTTGCAATATCCATTAGAAGGTCATAAAGTTACATCATTGTTTACTTTGAATTAACAATATTTACCCCATGTCCACACCCTCTTCCGCCCCGTCCGAGATGGCTTTCTTCAGCCTGCTGGCCCGCTACGGCAGCTTCTCGGCCACGGCGCGCGAGCTCGATGTCACCACGCCAGCCATCAGCAAACGCCTGGCGCAAATGGAAGCCCGCCTGGGCGTGCAGCTGCTGAACCGGACCACGCGCCGCATCAGTCTCACGCCCGAGGGCGAGGTCTACCTGGCGCATGCGCGGCGCATTCTGGCCGACATTGACGACATGGAGCAGCTGGTCTCCAGCTCGTTGGCAGCGCCCAAGGGCCTGCTTCGCGTCAACGCCACGCTGGGTTTTGGCCGCAGCAACATCGCGCCGCTGATCTCTCAATTTGCCAGGCGCTACCCCGAGGTGCAGGTTCAGCTGCAGCTCACGGTCAATCCGCCCCCGCTGAGCGAGGACGCCTTTGATGTCTGCATCCGTTTTGGCGAGCCTCCCGACGCGCGTGTCATCGCCCGCAAGATCGCCCCCAATCACCGCCTGCTGTGCGCCTCGCCCGCCTACCTGGCCCAACACGGCACGCCGCTGGTTCCGCACGACCTGACGCAGCACAACTGCATCGGCATACGGCAAGGCGACGAGGCTTACGGCGTGTGGCGCCTGAGCTTGGGCAAACGCACCGAGAGCATCAAGGTGCGCGGCAACCTGAGCACCAATGACGGGGAAATTGCCGTGAACTGGGCGCTGGACGGGCACGGCATTCTGATGCGCGCCGAATGGGACATTGCCAAATACCTGCGCAGCGGCCGGCTGCTGCAGCTGCTGGAAAACTACCGCACGCCGCCCGCCGATATTCATGCGGTCTACCCGCAGCGGCATCAGCTGTCAGGGCGCGTCAGGGCCTTTGTCGATTTTGTGGCCAGCCACTTTGAAAAGACTTCGACCCGCGCCGCGGGCCTGGTGGCTGACGGGTAAGCGCACCTCGCACGGCGCGGGGCCATGCAGTGCTCGCTACGCTACTACTGGACTTTGGCGCCGGCCTCAAACCACTGCTTGATCTGCTGGCGCTCGGCCTCGGTGATGCCGGTGGCGTTGTTCATGGGCATGATTTTGGTCACCACGACCTGCTGGTACACCGACTGCGCATGCTGCTTGACCAGCGCCGGTGAATCGAGGCGCACGTTTTTCATCTGCACCTGCTCGCCGTGGCACAGGTAGCAGCGCTGTTCCAGCACCTTTTGCACCGTTTGGTAGTCATTCTTGGCTGTAGCCCCCGAAGGACGTGCGGTTGCTGCTATCGATTCAGTAGCAATGGGTTTCAGCCCGTAGATCGCGCCGACAATGACCGTCACGCCGACCAGCGCATAGGCCAGCGGATGCCGGTTGCGGCCCAGCTTGTAGCCATGGCGCAGCACGAAGAACTGGCGAATGGCGGCGCCGGCCAGCATCATCAGAATCAGCACCAGCCAGTTTTGCGGATGGCTCCAGGTAAAGCTGTAGTGGTTGCTGAGCATGGCAAACAGCACCGGCAGCGTGAAATAGGTGTTGTGCACGCTGCGCTGCTTGCCGCGCTGGCCATGAATCGCTTCCACCGGCTGGCCGGCCTTGATGGCGGCCACCACCTTGCGCTGGCCCGGAATGATCCAGAAAAACACATTGGCGCTCATGGCGGTGGCCATCATGGCGCCCACCAGCAAAAAGGCCGCGCGCCCGGCAAACCAGTGGCAGGCCAGCCACGAGGCCACGCACACCAGCACGGCGACCAGCGCACCGACCATGGCATCGCCGTTTTTGCGCTGGCCCAGCAGCTGGCAGATCGCGTCGTACAAAATCCAGAACACCACCAGAAACGACAGCGCCACGCCAATGGCGGCGCCAGGCGACCAGTTCATCAGGGACTTGTCGATCAGGTAGGTGCCGGCGCTCCAGAGGTAGGAGACGGTAAACAGGGCAAAGCCCGACAGCCAGGTGCTGTAGCTCTCCCAGTAAAACCAGTGCAGGTGGGCCGGCATCTGCGGCGGCTTGACCGCGAACTTGACGGGGTGGTAAAACCCGCCGCCGTGCACGGCCCAGAGCTCGCCGCTGACGCCCTGCTTTTTAAGGTCGTCATCGACCGGCGGCGTCAGGCTGCTGTCGAGAAAGACGAAGTAAAACGAGGAGCCAACCCAGGCGATGGCGGTGATGACGTGAACCCAGCGCAACAGCAGATTGGCCCAGTCGAGAAGGTAGCTTTCCATGCTTGTCCTTGTGGGGCCTGCTCACCACCGCGGGCGCTGTAAGCAGAATGTGCCGCGAACCGAAGGCCTTGAGAAGACCCGGCGCCGCTGCGGCATGCAGGACAAAGTGTATACAGTTTTTGTCAACTGCAAAGCTATTTAATACTCGGGTTTACCCTTGCCGTTGAGTTGCAGCAATTGGGCCGCCACCGCCACCGCAATCACCTCGGGCTCCTTGCCGAGAATGCCGGGCACCCCGATGGGGCAGGTCACCTGCGCCAGTTCATCGGCAGCAAAACCGCGCGCTTCGAGCCGGTGCCGGAAGGTGGCCCACTTGGTTTTGCTGCCAATCAGGCCGATGTAGGGCAGGTCAGCGCGCTCGCGCTGGCGCTTGAGGCAGGCCGCCACCACGTCCAGGTCTTCGGCATGGCTAAAGCTCATGATCAGCACCCGCGACTGCGGCGCCAGGCCCTGTACGGCGGCCTGCACCGGATCGGAATGCTCGCACACCACGCGGGCCGGCACTTCGTCTGGAAAGATGCCGTCGCGGCTGTCAATCCAGGTCAGGGTAAACGGCAGCCGGACGAGCACCTGCACCAACGCGTGACCCACATGGCCCCCGCCGAACAGGGCCAGCGGTTGCAAGGCCCTCGCCTCATTGACGGCCAGCCGTTGCGATAAGTCGGGCACATCCCCGGCGCCGACGCGCTCAAAACCGAGGTACACCACGCCGCCGCAGCATTGGCCCAGCGCCGGGCCCAGGGCAAAACGAACCGGAGCGGGCCCGCCCTGCGCCTCGCCCGTTTCTTGCAGCAGCGCGCGCGCGCGGGCAATCGCCTCGTATTCGAGATGCCCGCCGCCAATGGTGCCGACCAGCGAATCCGCAAAAACTCCCATCCAGGTGCCGGCCTCTCGCGGCGCGGAACCCTGGGTGGTGTCCACCCGTACCAGTACCGCAGGCTCGCGCGAAAGCTGGCGTAGAAAGGTCTCGGTAAAGTGGCTGGTGTTGCTAAATACCATTGGTGACGTATTGCTGGCGTAGGTGGATGAAATAATGGGCAGAATAAGTTCCGCCTCGATGCCACCTTAACATTAAAGCAAGGGAGTTCGGACGCGCATTCCAAAGACACCCCACGCGTCAGAACAGCCCCAAAAAGGAGACATAACATGCCCGACCCCATGCCCCGACGCTTCTGGCTGCTGACCCTGATGTCATCGGCCGCCGCCGCGATCGTGAGCGCCTGCAAAAGCGCACCCGTATCGCCGCCCTCCGCCAGCCAGGCGCCTGAGGTCGTTGGGCCCGTGACGGGCGCCAAAGGCTCGGCCCGCAATTCGGGCGCCAGCTCACCCCGCGCCTACCGCCAGGACGGCGCCAGCCATATTTACGGCCTCAATGCCGAACGCATTTACAAGGGAAAAATGCCGCCGCTGCTGTACGCCGTGGGCGTGCTCAATGTCGAAATAGACCGGGTCGGCCGGGTCACCCGCCTCGACTGGATGCGGGCGCCACGCCACGCGCCGGAGGTGATCGCGGAAATCGAGCGCACCATCCGGCAAGCCTCACCGTTTCCGGCGCCTTCCCGCCTCGGAAAAGTGGTTTACACCGACACCTGGCTGTGGCACAAAAGCGGGCAGTTTCAGCTCGATACGCTGACTGAAGGGCAAGACTAGGCCCCCACGGTCGCTCACTTCGTGTAGCTCCCTGCCCCCCGAGGGGGCCGCTGCGCCTGCGGCCCGGCGGAGCCGGTTCCGCGGCCCCTGCTGGTGGGGAGAGTCCCCCTTTACTCACTCTATCTTGAGGTTCTGCGTTTTGACGACGTTGCGCCAGGCCCGGTAGTCGGCCTCGATAAAGTGGCCCAGCAGCGCCGGTGAGCCGGGCGCCGCCTCCACCGCATCGGCCTTGAAACGCGCCAGCACCTCGGGCAGGGCCACGACCTTGTTGAGGGCGCTGTTCAGCGCCGTGATGATGGCCGGGGGCGTGCCCGCCGGCGCCATCAGCGCAAAGTAGTTCACCACATCAATGCCGGGCAGGCCGGCCTCCGTCATGCTCGGCACATCGGGCAAGGCGCTGGAACGTTTGGCGCTGGTCACCGCCAGCGGCTTGATGCTGCCGTTCTTGATGAACGGCAGCAGCGCCGGAATGGTGCCGGTGACGAGCTGGATTTGCCCGCCAATCATGTCCATGGTGGCGGGAGCCACACCGCGGTACGGAATGTGCGTGATGAAGGTGCCGGTGCGCGCCTTCAGCAGTTCCAGCACCAGGTGGTTGACGCCGCCCGCGCCGGCCGAGCCGTAATTGAGTGCGCCGGGCTTTTGCCGGGCCAGCTTGACCAGTTCCTTCATGTTGCTGACGGGTAGCTGGCTGTTGGCAGCCCAGACCAGCGGGCCGGTGGCGATCATGCCGACCGGCGCAAACTGGCGCAGCGGGTCGTAGTTGGCGCTGGGCAAGGAGGCCGCCACCGTGGTGAACGGCGAAGCCGCCAATAGCAGGGTGTAGCCATCGCCTGGCGCCTGCGCCACAAACTGCGTGCCAATGGCGCCCGAGGCGCCGGCCTTGTTGTCCACCACAAAGGTGGCGTTCATGACTTCACCGAGCTTTTGCGCCACCAGGCGCGCCATCGCATCGGTACCGGCGCCGGGGGCAAACGGCACGACGATTTTCACCGCCCGTTCCGGGTAGCTTGCCGGCGCAGACTGCGCCATGGCCGCAGGCGCCACAAAACTGGCGACCGCGCCAGCGGACAGCAGCATGGCGTGGCGGCGGCTCAGGGTGCCGGTTGACTTTGCATTCATGGGGAGGGCCAAAAGTTGATGACCCCCGGATTGTCACACCACCCCATGACGCACGGATGACGGGCTCTTGCGACCCGAGTCGGCGTTCAGCTACCGCGGTAAGTCGAGTAGCTCCAGGGGCTGACCAGCAGCGGCACATGGTAATGCTGGCGGGTGTCGGCCACGCCAAAGTCCAGCGTCACCTGGTTCAAAAAAGACGGCTCCGGCAGGGCCACGCCCCTGGCCTTGAAGTAGCCGGCCACGTCAAAGACCAGCCGGTAAGTGCCCGTCTGCAGGCTTGCGCTGTCATACAGCAGGCCATCCGGATTACGGCCATCCTCATTGAGGACAAAACTTCTGACCCGCGTGGCCTGCTCGCCCTGCGTGGTGTACAGCGTGACTTTCATGCCGGCGGCCGGGGTGCCGTGCATGGTGTCCAGAACATGTGTGCTCAATCCCATGGCATTCCTTTAAGGTGGATGACTATTGCAAAAAAGTGGTTTACCAAAAGTGTATACAGTTTTTGGAATTAGGGCTATGATAACTTCATGGAATCATCTACCACCCATGCCATCGTCGAGGCCCTGACCAAGGCCATCGTCGAGCACAGGCTGCATCCGGGCACCAAGCTGGCCGAGCAAAAACTGGCCGATCACTTCGGCGTGTCGCGCACGCTGGTGCGCCAGGCCCTGTTTCAGCTCTCACAAAACCGCCTGATCCGGCTGGAGCCGGCGCGCGGGGCCTTTGTTGCGGCGCCTTCGGTGATCGAAGCGCGGCAGGTGTTTGCGGTGCGCCGCATGCTGGAAGCCGAAATGGCCCGCGCCTTTGTGCGTGACGTCACGCCGGCCAAGATCAAGGCCCTCAGAGACCATGTGGCCCAGGAAAAAACGGCGGTGGAGCGCGAGGACGTGCCGGGGCGCACCGAACTGCTGGGCGACTTTCATGTGCGCATGGCCGAACTCATGGGCAACGAAGTGCTGGCTCAGCTGCTGGGCGAGCTGATCTCGCGCTGCGCCCTGATCACGCTGATGTACCAGACCGCCAGCGCGGCCGAACACTCCAACGACGAGCACGCCGAAATCGTCAAGGCGCTGGCCGCCAGGGACGAAACGCTGGCCGTTCGCCTGATGACCGAGCACTTGATGCACGTCGAAGAAAGCCTTGCCTTTGACCGCAAGGTACCCACCAACGATATTTCCATGGCCTTGTCATGACCACTTACGATTCCACAGCGTCCTACCCCCGAGATCTGATCGGCTACGGCCGCAACCCGCCGCACGCCCAGTGGCCGGGCAAGGCGCGCATCGCGCTGCAGTTTGTCCTCAACTACGAAGAAGGCGGCGAAAACGCGGTGCTGCATGGCGACGCCGGCTCCGAGCAGTTTCTGTCGGAAATGTTCAACCCGCCCAGCTTTGCGGAGCGCCACCTGAGCATGGAAGGCATCTACGAATACGGCTCGCGCGTGGGCGTGTGGCGTTTGCTGCGCGAGTTTGAAAAGCGCGGCCTGCCGCTCACGGTGTTTGGCGTCGGCATGGCGTTGCAGCGCCACCCCGACGTGACGGCGGCCTTCAAGGCGCTGGGCCATGAAATCGCCTGCCACGGCTGGCGCTGGATCAGCTACCAGGCTGTGGACGAAGCCTCCGAGCGCGAGCACATGCGCGTCGGCATGGACATCATCGAAAAGCTCACCGGGGAACGGGCGCTGGGCTGGTACACCGGCCGCGACAGCGTCAACACCCGCCGGCTGGTGGCCGACTACGGCGGCTTCGAGTACGACAGCGACTACTACGGCGACGACCTGCCGTTCTGGATGAAGGTCAAAAAAACCGACGGCGAGGTAGTGCCGCAGCTGGTCGTGCCCTACACGCTGGACACCAACGACATGCGCTTTGCCCTGCCGCAGGGGTTTTCGCAAAGTGACGATTTCTTTACCTATCTGCGCGACAGCTTCGACGCGCTGTATGCCGAGGGCGCCGAGTCGCCCAAGATGCTGAGCATAGGCATGCACTGCCGCCTGCTGGGCCGGCCCGGCCGCATCGTGGCGCTGCAACGCTTTCTGGACCATGTGCAAAAGCATGACCGCGTCTGGGTCTGCCGCCGCATCGATATTGCTCGCCACTGGAAGCAAACCCACCCCTACCAAGGATGACCATGCCCCTTACGCTCCCCCAACTCAATGCGGCCGCGCTGGCCGAGGCGGCGCAGATGCTGGACGGCCTGTACGAGCATTCCCCCTGGATTGCCGAACAGGCGCTCAAGGCGCGCCCGTTTCGCTCACTGCCCCAGCTCAAGCACGCCATGGCCCAGGTGGTCGCGCAGGCGGACCGCGACGCACAGCTGGCGCTGATTCGGGCCCACCCCGAGCTTGCCGGCAAGGCCATGATGGCCAACTCGCTGACGGCCGAATCGAGCAATGAGCAGAACAAGGCCGGGCTGACCCATTGCACGCCCGAAGAGTTCGCAAAAATCCAGCAGCTCAACACCGCCTACAACGCCCGCTTCGGATTTCCGTTCGTGCTGGCGGTGCGCGGACCGCGCGGGCTGGGACTGAGCAAGGCCGAGATCATTGCCAGCTTTGAACGGCGACTCGACAACCATCCGGATTTTGAACGGGCCGAGTGCCTGCGCAACATCCACCGCATCGCCGAAATCCGGCTGGCGGACAAGTTCGGCCACACGCCCGAACTCGGCAACCTGATCTGGGACTGGTCGGAACGGCTGGCCCTGCACAGCGACCCCGGCTATGCCGAGCGCGGCGAGCTGACCGTGACCTACCTCACCGACGCGCACCGCGCCTGCGCGCAGCGCCTGTCGCACTGGATGCGCGAGGACTGCGGCTTTGACGAAGTGTCGATCGATGCGGTCGGCAATGTAGTCGGCGTCTACCACGGCAGCGACCCGGGCGCGAAGCGCCTGCTGACCGGCAGCCATTACGACACGGTGCGCAACGGCGGCAAGTATGACGGCCGCCTCGGCATCTTTGTGCCGATGGCCTGCGTGCGCGAACTGCACCGGCAGGGTCGGCGCCTGCCTTACGGTTTTGAAGTGGTCGGCTTCGCGGAAGAAGAAGGCCAGCGCTACAAGGCGGTGTTTCTCGGGTCGGGCGCGCTGACCGGCAACTTTGACATGGGCTGGCTGGAGCAAAAAGACGCCGACGGCGTGACGATGCGCGAAGCCATGGTGCATGCCGGGCTGTGCATTGACGATATCGCCAGGGTGCAGCGTGACGCCTCGAAATACCTCGGCTTTGTCGAGGTGCATATCGAACAGGGGCCGGTGCTGAACGAAATCGATCTGCCGCTGGGCATCGTAACCTCCATCAACGGCAGCGTGCGCTATGTCGGCGAAATCGTCGGCATGGCCAGCCACGCCGGCACCACGCCGATGGACAGGCGCCGCGACGCAGCCACCGCCGCCGCCGAACTGGCGCTCTACGTTGAAAAACGCGGCGGCAGCGTGCCGCATCTGGTGGCCACCGTCGGCATGCTGGAAGTGCCCAATGGATCGATCAACGTGGTGCCGGGGCGCTGCCGCTTCAGCCTGGACATTCGCGCCACCACCAACGAGGTGCGCGATGCCTGCGCCGCCGACGTGCGCGCCGAACTGCAGCGCATCTGCGAGAAGCGCGGCGTGCATTTCAGGCTGGAGGAAACCATGCGTGCCGCCGCCGCGCCCAGCGCGCCCGCCTGGCAGCAGCGCTGGGAGCGCGCCGTGGACGCGCTGGGCGTGCCGCTGTACCGCATGCCCAGTGGCGCCGGCCACGACGCCATGAAACTGCACGAAGTCATGCCGCAGGCCATGCTGTTTGTGCGCGGTGAAAACGCCGGCATCAGCCACAACCCGCTGGAAAGCACGACGAGCGACGACATGCAGTTGGCCGTCGAGGCCTTTCAGCAACTTCTTGACAACCTTGCTACGGAAACACCATGACCGACTACGACAAACTGGACAGCTGGATCGACGCCCACTTCGACGAGGAAGTGCGCTTTCTGCAAGAGCTGATTCGCGTCCCCACCGACACCCCGCCCGGCAACAATGCGCCGCACGCCGAACGCACGGCCGCACTGCTCAAGGAGTTTGGTTTTGAGGCCGAGCAGCATGCCGTGCCGCAGGCTGATGTCAAGGCCTATGGCATGGAATCGATCACCAACCTGATCGTGCGCCGCGCCTATTCAGAGCCGGGTGAAGGCATCACCATTGCACTCAACGCGCATGGCGATGTGGTGCCGCCCGGTGAAGGCTGGACCCAGAACCCGTATGGTGGCGAGATAGTGGACGGCAAGCTGTACGGCCGCGCCGCTGCCGTCAGCAAGTCCGACTTCGCCAGCTTTACCTTTGCGGTGCGCGCGCTGGAGTCCCTCAAGGCCAGGCTCAAGGGCAGCGTCGAATTGCACTTCACCTATGACGAGGAATTTGGCGGCGAAATGGGCCCAGGCTGGCTGCTGCGCAACCAGCTGACCCGGCCCGACCTGATGATTGCCGCCGGTTTCAGCTACGAGGTCGTCACGGCCCACAATGGCTGCCTGCAGATGGAAGTGACGGTCAACGGCAAGATGGCCCATGCCGCGATTCCCGATACCGGTATCGACGCGCTGCAGGGCGCCGTGCATATTCTCAATGCGCTCTATGCCCAAAACACGCGGTACAAGCAGGTGACCTCCAGGGTGGACGGCATCGAGCATCCCTATCTCAACGTCGGCCGTATCGAAGGCGGCACCAACACCAATGTGGTTCCCGGCAAGGTGGTGTTCAAGCTGGATCGCCGCATGATCCCGGAAGAAAACCCGGTCGAGGTCGAAGCCAGCATCCGCCAGGTGATTGCCGATGCGGCGGCCCAATGCACGGGCATCACGGTCGAGATCAAGCGACTGCTGCTGGCCAATTCGATGAAACCCTTGCCCGGCAACCAACCGCTGGTCGATGCCATCCAGAAACACGGTGAAGCGCTGTTTGGCCAGCCCATTCCCGCCATGGGAACGCCGCTGTACACCGACGTGCGCCTGTATGCCGAGGCCGGCATCCCCGGCGTGATCTACGGCGCCGGGCCGCGCAGCGTGCTGGAATCGCATGCCAAGCGGGCCGACGAACGGCTTGAACTGGAAGACCTGCGCCGCGCCACCAAGGTGGTGGCACGCACCCTGCGCGACCTGCTGGCCTGAGGCCGGCACCCCGCGAGGCAGTTCGCACCGGACTGCCTGCAGGGATGCCTGCAAAAAAAATACCTCCGCACCCCCCAACGGATGACAAAGAGGCGCGGCTTTGCGGTAGCCTCTTTTCCTGTAGCAACACCATGTACTGGAGACAACCATGACCACCCCCCTGTCCCCCGCCGAAGCGGCCCTGCGTGAGGCCGCCCGCGAATACCACCGCAGCCCGGTGCGCGGCAAGATATCGGTCACCCCGACCAAACCGCTGTCGAACCAGCGCGACCTGTCGCTGGCCTATTCGCCGGGCGTGGCCTACCCCTGCCTTGACATCGAGGCCGACCCCTCGCTGGCGGCCGAATACACCTCGCGTGGCAACCTGGTGGGCGTCATCACCAACGGCACGGCCGTCCTGGGCCTGGGCGACATCGGCCCGCTTGCAGCCAAGCCGGTGATGGAAGGCAAGGGCTGCCTGTTCAAGAAGTTCGCCGGCATCGATGTGTTTGACATCGAACTGGCCGAACGCGACCCGGACAAGCTGATTGACATCATCGCTGCCATGGAGCCCACGCTGGGCGGCATCAACCTCGAAGATATCAAGGCGCCCGAGTGTTTCTACATCGAGCGCAAGCTGCGCGAGCGCATGAACATTCCGGTGTTTCACGACGACCAGCACGGCACCGCCATCATCTCGTCGGCAGCCGTGCTCAACGGCCTGGAACTGGTCGGCAAGCGGATTGAAGAGGTCAAGGTCGCGGTCTCGGGCGCGGGCGCGGCGGCACTGGCCTGTCTGGACGTGATGGTGGGCTTGGGGGTGCGCCGCGAAAACGTCTATGTCTGCGACTCGAAAGGCGTGATCTACCATGGCCGCGCGGGCGGCTTCGACGAATCAAAGAGCCGCTATGCGCAGGAAACCTCCCTGCGTACGCTGGCCGATGCGGTCAACGGTGCCGACGTGTTTCTGGGCTGCTCGGCGCCGGGCGTGCTGACACAGGACATGGTCAAGACCATGGCTGCCAGCCCGATCATCCTGGCACTGGCCAACCCCGAGCCGGAGATCCGGCCCGAGCTGGCCAAGGCGGTGCGGCCGGACTGCATCATTGCCACCGGCCGCTCGGACTACCCGAACCAGGTCAACAACGTGCTGTGCTTTCCCTACATCTTTCGCGGCGCGCTCGATTGCGGCGCCACCAAGATCACCGAGGAAATGAAGCTGGCCTGCGTGCGCCAGATTGCCGATCTGACCAAGGCCGACATCAGCGAGGAAGTTGCCCGCGCCTACGTCGGGCAGGAGCTGGTGTTTGGCCCCGACTACATCATTCCAAAACCTTTTGATTCGCGCCTGATTCTGCGCATCGCCCCAGCGGTGGCGCAGGCCGCACAGGACTCCGGCGTGGCGACCCGCCCCATCACGGATATGGCCGCTTACCGGCAGGAACTGTCGCGTTTTGTCTACTCGACCGGCATGCTCATGCAACCGTTGTTCAATGCGGCGCGCACCGTGCCCAGCCCACAAAAGCGCGTGGCCTACGCCGAGGGCGAGGACGAGCGGGTGCTGCGCGCGGTGCAACTGGTGCTCGACGAAGGTCTGGCTCACCCGATCCTGATTGGTCGCCCCGCCGTGATCGAGGCCCGCATCGCCAAGGCCGGTTTGCGGCTTCGGCTTGGCCACGACGTGGAATGCGTCAATCCCGAGGACGACCCGCGCTTTCGCCAGTACTGGGAAACCTACCACCGGCTGCTGGGTCGGCAGGGCGTGACGCCCGACGCAGCCAAGGCGGCGGTGCGCCGCTCCACCACTACCATCGCCGCGCTGATGGTCAGACTCGGCGACGCCGATGCCATGCTGTGCGGCCTGGTGGGACGCTATGACGGCCACCTTGAACATGTGCGCGACATTATCGGCCTCAAAAAGGATGCTTTCGGCTTTGCCGCGCTGAATGCACTGATGCTGGACAAGCGAACCCTGTTCATCGCCGACACCTTCGTCAACGAGGACCCGAGCGCCGAGCAGCTGGCCAGCATTGCCCTGATGGCCGTCGATGAGGTGCGGCGCTTTGGCATTCCGCCCAAGGTGGCCTTTTTGTCGCACTCCAACTATGGCTCGTCCAACCGCGCGTCGGCGCGCAAGATGCGGCTGGCGCACGCGCTGTTCACCAAGATGGCGCCCGATGTGGAGTCCGACGGCGAACTGCATGGCGATGCAGCGCTGTCGGAAGAAGTGCGGCAGGCGTCCCTGATGGAAAGCAACCTCAGCGGGGAGGCCAACATCCTGATCTGCCCGAATCTGGATTCCGCCAACATCCTGTTTAACGTACTCAAGATGACCGGCGGCCAGGGGGTCACCGTCGGGCCGATTTTGCTCGGCACGGCCGCCTCGGCCCACATCCTGACCACCTCGGCCACCGTGCGGCGCGTCGTCAACATGACGGCACTGGCCGTGGCCAGCGCGGCAGCCAACCGCTAACGCGGCAACTCCTCGGCCCGGGCGCCCGCGCTGCAATGCAGTCCGGGCGCCCGTCTGCATTGCCCCGGCCCCCGGCGCAAATCAGGGCCATTACGCCGATCCAATCCGAACAGTTGTGACTTCAGGTCAGCAATAAAGTGGGGATAACCCTAGGCCTGATTGGCGGCTTATTGCCTACATTCGTTGTATGCAAGATTTGTATTTGAATCTTGTACCCAACCACTTTTTACTACAAGGAGACCGCGATGCCGAAGTTTTTCAAGTCATTGTTTGGCCAGGTACTGCTGGCCCTCGTCGTCGGCGTGATCGTCGGCTTTGTCTGGCCCGAAGCCGGCATCAAGCTCAAGCCGCTGGGCGATGGCTTCATCAAGCTGATCAAGATGATCATCCCGCTGCTGGTCTTCTGCGTCGTGGTGCACGGCATCGCCGGCGCCGGTGACCTCAAACGCGTGGGCCGGGTCGGCGTCAAGGCGCTGATTTACTTCGAGGTGGTCACCACCATCGCGCTGGCGCTTGGCCTGGCGCTGGCCTTCCTGTTCGAGCCCGGCGTGGGCATGAACGTCGACCCGAAGACGCTGGACGCCGCGGCCATGAGCGCCTACACCGACAACGCAAGCAAGCTCACCGGTGGTGGCACGGTCGAGTTTTTGATGAAGCTGATTCCCTCGACCGTGGGCAACGCCTTTGCCACCGGTGACGTGTTGCAGGTCCTGCTGTTCGCCATCCTGTTTGGTTGCGCGCTGTCACTGCTGGGCACGCGCGGCGCACCGGTGACCAACTTCATCGAGGCGCTGTCGCATGTGATCTTCAAGATCATGGGCATCCTGATCAAGCTGGCACCGCTGGGCGTGCTGGGCGCCATTGCTTTCACCGTGGGCAAATACGGTATTGGCTCGCTCAAACAGCTGGGCATGCTGGTGGCGCTGTTCTACGGCGCGGTGCTGATCTTCGTGTTCGTGATTCTCGGCGCCATCCTGCGCATGGCCGGCTTCAACATCTTCAAACTGCTCAAGTACCTGCGCGAAGAGCTGATGGTGGTGCTGGCCACCACCTCGTCGGACAGCGTGCTGCCCCAGGTCATGTCCAAGCTCAAGCGCATGGGCATTCGCGATTCCACCGTGGGCCTGGTGATTCCCACCGGCTACTCGTTCAACCTTGATGCCTTCTCGATCTACATCACGCTGGCCGCCGTGTTCATTGCGCAGGCGACCAACACAGCCATCTCCATGAGCCACCTGCTGACCATCCTGGCCGTGGCCCTGGTTACCTCCAAGGGCGCCCACGGCGTTCCGGGTTCGGCCATTGTGGTGCTCGCGGCTACGCTGCAGGCGATCCCCGAGATTCCCGCCATCGGCCTGGTGATGGTGCTGTCGGTGGACTGGTTCATGGGGATTGCGCGCGCCCTGGGCAACCTGATCGGCAACTGCGTGGCCACCGTGGTAGTCGCCGCCTGGGAGGGCGACATTGACCGTGAACGGGCCCACGCGGTGCTTGACGGACTGCCCGTGCCCGCCACCGAGGACGACTTCGACGCAGAAGTCGCGCCAGCACCCGTTCTGGCCTGATTTCCCAACACACTTTCGCAAGCAAACCCATGGCCAGCCAGTCCGAAATCGCCCAGCGCGTGGTCGAGTCCATCCTGTCCCAGCGGCTGGCCCCGGGCGCACGCCTGGGTGAACAGGATCTGGCCGACCTGTTCAACGTCAGCCGGACGCTGATTCGCGAGGCGCTGATGCAACTGCAGACGCGCGGTTTCGTCGAGGTCCGCTCGCGCCGCGGATGGTACGTGGTGGAGCCTTCGATGGAGGAGGCGCGAGACGCCTTTTCCGCGCGGCGCATCATCGAAGCCGGCATTCTCTCGGCGATGGGCGAGACCGAGCCTCACGGCAAGCCCTTGCAAACCGTGGTGCGCAAGCTGCGTCAGCACATCGCGCAGGAAGAGCAGGCGATTGAAGATGCCGACCCCGCGACCCGCGCTTTTTTGCTGGCCGACTTTCATGTCTGCCTGGCCGAATGCATGGGCCACCGCATGCTGTGCGATGTGCTGCGGGACCTGACCGCGCACACCACCCTGGTGGCCACGCTGTACCAGTCGCAGCATGACGCCAAGCAGTCCTGTGCCGAGCACTCCGACATCGTGGCGGCCCTGGAGTCGGGCGATTTTTCCTTGGCCAGGCAACGCATGCTGGCCCACATCGGGCATGTGGAGCAGGCCCTGAATCCCGGCGCCCCTCCCGTCCAGGACCGGCTGCGAACGGCGCTGATTCCCCTCGAAATAGTCAAGACTGCGTAATCCGGCCAGCGCGACGGACTCGGGTTTTCCACCATGCCAGAAGCCGCTCAAAGTGTATACAGTTCAGTGTACATTTTGTCCAAGTGCATGACCGGAGACACGCATGACCCAAACCGTCCACCCCGTAGATGAGCGGCTACCCGCCGGCAAGCTCACCGCCTTGGGCCTGCAGCATGTGCTGGTGATGTATGCCGGCGCCGTTGCGGTGCCGCTGATCGTGGGCCGCGCGCTCAAACTGAGCCCCGAGCAGGTCGCCACGCTGATTTCCGCCGACCTTTTTTGCTGCGGCCTGATCACCCTGATCCAGTCGCTGGGCGCCACCCAGTGGTTCGGCATCAAACTGCCGGTGATGATGGGGGTGACCTTCGCCTCGGTAGCGCCCATGGTGGCCATGGCCAACAGCAACCCGGGCACGGCCGGCGCCGGCCTGATCTTTGGCTCCATCATTGGCGCGGGCGTCATCTCCATCCTGATTGCGCCCATGGTCAGCCGCATGCTGCGTTTCTTCCCGCCCGTGGTCACCGGCACCATCATCGCCGTGATCGGCATCAGCCTGATGCGGGTCGGCATCAACTGGATTTTTGGCAACCCGGTCGGCCCGACCGCACCCAGCGTGGTCAGCCCCGAGCACGCCAAGTGGCTGGCCGACACCGCCGCCGCGGCCTCCTCGCCCGGTTCGTCGCTGCCGCCCCTGCCCAAGGGCCTGGCCCTGGTCCCCACCGTGCCCAACCCCAAATATGCCGACCTGACCGGCGTCGGCATTGCCTCGCTGGTGCTGGTGTCGATCCTGCTGATTGCCAAGTTTGCCCGCGGCTTTCTGGCCAACATTTCGGTGCTGCTTGGCATCGTCATCGGCGGTGTGGTGGCGGCCCTCATGGGCCTGATGACCTTTGAAAAAGTCGGCAAGGCCGCCTGGGTCGACATCGTGCTGCCTTTTGAAATCGCGGCCCCGGTGTTTGACCCTATTTTGATAGGCACCATGACGCTGGTGATGATTGTCGTGATGATTGAATCCACCGGCATGTTTCTGGCACTGAGCGACATGACGGGCCGCAAGATCGACCAGAAAGACCTGGCACGCGGCCTGCGTACCGACGGCCTCGGCACCCTGATAGGCGGCATTTTCAACACCTTCCCCTACACCAGCTTTTCGCAAAACGTGGGCCTGGTCGCCGTCACCGGCGTGAAAAGCCGCTTTGTCTGCGTCGCCGGCGGCGTGATCCTGATCGTGCTGGGCATTCTGCCCAAGATGGCGGCGCTGGTCGAGTCGCTGCCCACCGTGGTGCTGGGTGGCGCGGGCCTGGTGATGTTCGGCATGGTCGCCGCCACCGGCATCCGGATTCTGGCCGGCGTGGACTTCAAGACCAACCGCTTCAATTCGCTGGTCGTGGCTATTTCCATCGGTATCGGCATGATTCCGCTGATTGCCCCGAACTTCAAACAGTGGATGCCGCACGGCCTGCACCCGCTGATCGAGTCCGGCATCCTGCTGTCGTCCATCGCCGCCGTGCTGCTCAACCTGTATTTCAACGGCGCCAAGGAAGACACCGAGGCCACCATCCAGGCTGCCAGGCAGGCCGAAGCGCACTGAGGGCGCCAGCCTCTTTTTAATTGCCCCCCAAAATCTGACCGACCCTACACATTGACCGGCATGAACAACAATCATCTCTCCGACCCGACCCGCCGCCGATTCGCCTCGGGCCTGGCGGCTCTGTCCGTCGCTCCCTTCCTTGCCAGTTGCTCGACCGCGACACCATCGGCCAGGCCGCTGCGCGTGGGCGCACTTTTCGCCGGTCAGGTTGACGACCGCGGCTTCATGGAAGCCGGCTGGCGCGGCCTGGAACGCGCCCGCACCGAATTGGGCGTAACAACCACTTATATCGACGGCATTCAACCCAGAAAAGAACTGTTGGCGGCCGCGCTGGTCAAGCTGGCAGAGGCGGCGCCGGACCTGGTGGTGGCGCATGGCGGCCAAAACAACGAGGCCTGTGTTGAGGTTGCGACCCGGTTTCCCTCGGTACGGTTTGTCGTGACACAGGGCGCGGTCACGAGTGCAAACATGGCCAGCTATGACGTGCTGCAGGAAGAGTCGGCTTACCTGGGGGGCGTGCTTGCGGCGCTGACAACGCGCACAGGCGTCGTCGGCCACATGTCGGGCATCCGGGTGCGCCCGGGACTCAAGGGACGCGCTGCCTACGCGGCTGGCGTGCGCGACACCAACCCCAACGTGAAACTTCTGACCAACTTCTCGGGCAACCAGGACGACAACGCCTTGTCCAGGCGCATCGCCTCGGCTCAGATTGCCAACGGCGCCGATGTCATTTTCACCATGCTCAACGCTGGACGCAATGGCGTGACCGAGGCCTGCCGCGAAAAAGGCACGCGCCAGATTGGCAATGTCGTCGACTGGGTGCAGACCGATTCCAGGGTCTTTGTCGGCTCTGCCATTGCCGACGTCGGCATTGGTGTTTTTGAAGCGGTGCGTGACCTTCGGCAGCAATCCTTCCCCGCCGGGGCCATCCGGAAAGTTGGCCTGGCCAACCCGCAAGCCGTGCGGCTGTCGCTGGCAGCAGATGTATCCGCTGAGGTCAGGTCACGAATCGCCAGGGTTTCCGCGGACATCAGCAGCGGACTGATCAAAATGACCGAAACCTACGAGGGCCCCGAGTTCACCACGCCCGCCTAGCGACGAAGAGTACGCATTATTCATGGGCCAGTGGTGGTTTTTACCGTTGTTTAGGCCTCTAGCCCAATAACAACAAGCATATACTGCTATTAATTTTATAGCATAGCCAGTGCCGGTGGCTCGCAAAATCCGGCCCCATGAAAGCCCTGTCCTACAGTCGCAATCGGCAGGGGACACGGCCTGGCGGGAGTTTTTCCTTTCACGCGGGTGCCGCGCGGCGGGCCAGACTGCAGTCATAGAGTATCAAGCAAGGAGTTTGACATGATGCTGATGACCCCCCTGCGCAACGTGCTGCCTTACCAACGGATTCACCGCCTGGTTAAAAGCACGATCAAGGCCACCGCCTGCTGCGGCGTCGCCACCCTGCTGACGCTTGGCGCGGCGACCGCCCAGGTTCGTTCGGGCACCACCGGCATTGACGCCACCGGCAACGCCCAAAGCGAGTTGGCTGCCTGCATGAACGGCAGCACCCAGCAAAGCCAGGCGACCTGCATCACCGAGGTCAGAAACGCCAATGCCGCCAAACGCGCGGGCCAGCTCGACAACTCGGGCGGCCGGTTTGGCGCCAATGCCATGAAGCGCTGCGACGTGTTCAGCGGCGAGGACCTGATTGCCTGCCAGGCGCGCATCGTCGGCTACGGCCAGACCCAGGGCAGCGTGGCCGGTGGCGGCGTGGTGCGCCAGGTCGAGACCGTGGTCGTGCCGGCAGACGGCAGCGCAGTGCGCGTTCAACCGCAAACCAACAGCAACCTGGTGGTGATTCCCGCACCACAGTGACGGTTTTGCCAGGCGCTCCGCCGGGGTCTGAGGTAGTCACCGGATGGATGGCCAGCAAAAGTGGGCCGCTTGCGGCCCACTTTCTTTTTTGAAAAGCGCTAGCATGGGCAACACTCCGCCCGCAGGAATCCCCATGCCCCAAGTCCAGGCTTACGCCGCTACCTCGCCCAGCAGCCCGCTGGCGCCCTTCACATTCGAACGCCGCACCCCTGGCGCGCTTGATGTCGCGCTGGACATTCTTTACTGCGGCGTCTGCCACTCCGACCTGCACACGGCACGCAATGAGTGGCACAACACGCTCTACCCCTCGGTGCCCGGCCACGAAATTGTCGGCCGCGTCAGCCAGGTCGGCGAGCTGGTCACCCGCTTCAAGGTGGGCGACCTGGTCGGCGTGGGCTGCATGGTCGACAGCTGCCAGCATTGCCAGCCCTGCGCCGACGGCCTGGAGCAGTACTGCGACAACGGCTTTACCGGCACCTACAACGGCCCCGAACAGGGCACGGGCGCCAACACCTTTGGCGGCTATTCGAGCCACCTGGTGGTGCGCGAATCATTTGTGCTGCGCATTTCGCACCCCGAGGCCGAGCTGGCCGGCGTGGCACCCCTTGCTGTGCGCCGGCATCACCAGCTATTCACCGCTACGCCAGTGGCAGGTCGGGCCCGGCCACAAGGTCGGCATCGTCGGCCTGGGCGGACTCGGCCACATGGGCGTGAAGATTGCCGCCGCCATGGGCGCGCATGTGGTGCTGTTCACCACCAGCGCCGGCAAGCGCGATGACGCGCTGCGCCTGGGCGCCAGGGAAGTGGTGGTGTCAAAAAACGCCGATGAAATGACCGCGCATGCCGCCAGCCTGGACTTCATCCTCAACACTGTCGCCGCGCCGCATGACCTGGACCCGTTTTTGGCCTTGCTCAAGCTCGACGGCACCATGACCCTGGTCGGCGCGCCCGCCAGCCCGCACCCCTCGCCCAGCGTGTTCAGGCTGATCATGAAACGCCGGCACCTGGCCGGCTCGCTGATTGGCGGCATTCGCGAAACCCAGGAAATGCTTGATTTTTGCGCCCGGCACCGCATCGTGTCAGACATCGAATCGATCCGCATGGACCAGATCGAGACGGCGTAT
Source organism: Polaromonas sp. (assembly GCF_031411155.1). Classification (GTDB taxonomy): domain Bacteria; phylum Pseudomonadota; class Gammaproteobacteria; order Burkholderiales; family Burkholderiaceae_C; genus Polaromonas. The sequence continues at coordinate 32,884 of NZ_JANOAL010000108.1, forward strand.
GCGCGCATGCTGAAAAACGACGTCAAGTACCGCTTCGTGGTGGACATGGCCACGCTGTAGCCCGCCACGCCGCACCCTTTGGCCCGACAACTGCGTCTGTTTGTAAGAACATCGGCAAGCTGTGGGCCGCGCCGCGCCGGCTGGCCCATGGTACGGGCAGCTCACTGGCCGGACCACATGCATCAGGTTACAAACCGGCGCGGGAGCACACCTAGAATCTGACCCCCGCCACACAAAACACCCCAGGTCGGCAAGAGCTATCGCCAGGCGGACCTCGATTGAATACCCCCCAGTAACCCAGTAACTCAGGAGAGCGACATGAGCCCTACCGCCGAACAACTTGCCAAGACCGGCAAGGCCAACGTGAAAGCGCTGGAAGGCATGACCAGCCACGCGATAGACGGATTCCACCGGCTGGTGGAATTGAACCTGGCCGCCGCCAAGGCGACCGTGTTTGAAAGCCTCAGCCAGGCCCAGGCCATGCTGGGCGCCAAGGACCCGCAGCAATTGCTGGCCCTGCAGACCAGCCTGTTCCAGCCCATGCTGATGAAGTATGTGTCCTACCGCAGCCAGGCCTACACCATCGCCGCCGAAACCGGTGCCGACATCGTCAAGTCGTGCGGCGCCGTGATTGACAGCGTTGAAAAAAGCATGCCCGCCACCGAACCGATGGCGGTGATGTTCATGAACGCCGTCAGCGCCAGTCAGATGGCCATAGAAACCGCCCAGGGCACCGCCAAAAAGGCGCTGGAGATGGTGGAAGCCAACCTGGAGGCCGCCAACCATCACGGTGACCCTGGCACGACGACCGCATCCAGAAAGCGCTGAAAACGCTGAAAAACGCTGACAGCAGCACCCGCTCTTGACCCTATGATCAGCCATCAGGCGCCTGTACGGCGCCGCAGGGGAAAAGAGCATGTCGATTCAGGCGCTGTACCTTCAAAAACGCATGGCCGCTCTGGATGCGGTGCGCCAGGTGCGCAATGGTGACTTCATCATCGTGCCCACCGGTGTCGGCGAGCCGCCGGCGCTCTTGAGCGCGCTGTCGGAGCAGCGCCGCGATTTTGAGGGCGTGAAGGTGGCGCAGATCCTGGCGATGCGCAAATACGCCTACATCGACCCGGAGACGGTAAATCACATCCGCCACGTCGCCTTCTTTTACGGTGCGGCCACCCGCGCCGGCGGCCAGGCGGGCTGGATCGATTTCATTCCCGGCTACTTCTCGGAAATACCGGGCCAGATCGAACGCGGGCAGATTCCCGCCGACGTCGTCTTCAGCATGGCCTCGACCATGGACGCCCACGGCTATTTTTCCATCAGCCTGGGTACCGACTACACCCTGGCCGCCATCGCCAAGGCCAGGGCCGTGGTGCTGGAGGTCAACCCCAACGTGCCCTTTGCCTATGGAAACTGCCATGTGCATGTCTCGCAGGTCGCGGCCCTGGTCGAAAGCAGCGAGCCGGTGCTCGAAGTCGGGCTGCCCAAGATAGGCCCGGTGCAGGAGGCCATCGGCAAGTACGTTGCCGACATGATCGACGACGGTTCGACCCTGCAAATCGGCTACGGCGGCATCCCCGACGCCGTCGTCATGCAACTCACGCACAAGCACGACCTGGGCATTCACACCGAGATGATTGGCGACGGCATTTTGACGCTGGTGGAGAGCGGCGCTGTCACGAACCGGCGCAAGAACTATCTGCCCGGAAAAATGGTGGCCACCTTTGCGCTCGGCTCCGGCAAGCTCTACCGCTTCATGGACCGCAACCCGGCGCTGGAAATCCACCCGGTGGACTTCACCAACGACCCCGCGCTGGCGGGCCAGAACGACAAGCTGATCGCCATCAACGCCACCCTGCAGATCGACCTGCTCGGGCAGTGCGGCTCCGAAAGCCTGGGCTTTTCGCCGTATTCGGGCACCGGCGGCCAGTCCGACTTCGTGCGCGCCGCCAACCGCTCGCGCGGCGGCAAGGCCTTCATCGTCCTGCCCTCGACCGCCAAAAACGACAGCATTTCACGCATAGTCCCCGTGCTCAGCCCCGGCACCCACGTCAGCACCAGCAAGAACGACATCAACTACGTCGTCACCGAGTACGGCGTGGCCCAGTTGCGCGGAAAGTCGGCGGGGCAGCGCGCGCGGGAGCTGATAGGCATTGCGCATCCGGATTTTCGGGCGGAGCTGACTGGGGAGGCCAGGCGGATGAAGATTCTTTGAGGTGCTGGCGGTGGATTCAATGCATAAAAACCCCGCCACAACCGGCAAAAAATCTCGCGCAGCCTCTGAAAACCCGTTTTAGGAATAGAACAGGCCTCTAGCCCAATAAACGCGTGCGCATGCAGCTATTAAAGTAATAGCATCTGCAACCACGCGTCCGGGTCATCACGCATGCAGCGCCGCTATGGCTTTGGGCTTGGACGCCACAATTTTGAGCAAGGCCCGGGCTGGCCCGGTGGGGCGGGTGCGAGGTTGTTCCCCGTTTTGCAGGGAGAGCCAAGTTCATGCCAATCCATTTGGCAAACTGGCTTGCGGCCCTGCGCACCTGCCTGGCCAAGAGCCGCAATCACACAGCGGCGTCCGGGTAATACCGGCTGCGCATGCGCTGGCAATAGGCCGGCAGTGGTGCAAACGTCAGGGCATGCTGTTTCAGCGCCGATTCGACAGGGGGCCCGATCAGGTTGGCTAAAAACGCATAAGCCGTGGCGTCGAGCGAGCAGGGCTCGTTGCCCATGAAGTAGGGTTTGTCGCCCAGAAAGTCTGACAGCGCCGTGATGTCGCGTTGGCCGATGGCGTGGATCTCGGCTTCGCTGTGCCGGCCCATGCCGTGGCCGTGCATCTGCTTCAGCAGCCCGCGCCGCGCCAGCGTGGGCACCAACCATTTCAAGGGCAGCGGCATTTTGGCAAAAAAAGCGACCCGGGTTTGCGCCCAGCCTGCGGGCTCTGCCCAGCGGGTGTGAAGCAAGGCCCAATACAGGTTTTCTTCGATCAGGCGCTGAAACGCCAGCGCGACCGCCTGTTGCTCGGCACTGAGCCAGCCATCAAGGCGGTCGCCATAAGCCAGCTTCAGGTGCTCAATGATGAGTGTCGAGTCGGCAAAGGTTTTGCCGCCGTCCTCGATGTAGGGCATCTTGCCTTTGGGGGCCTTGCCCAGGTCGCGCAGATTGACCGGCGGCGCCTCGAACGGCAAGCCGGCCATGCGCAGCCAGGTTTCCAGTTTCATGCAAAAAGGGCTGGCGTTGGGCAGGCCAAAGGCAGGCTCGTACTGGTATAGCGTGATCATGGCGGGCGTTCTGGTTTAGCGATCGGCGGTTTATACCGGCAGCGGCGTGGCCTACCCGAACCCGCACATGGCCCCAACCCTTCAGCACACACGCGAACGCGCCCTACTCTTCGCCTTCCTCGTCATCGGGCTCGTCCGCCGCCAGGTCATGCACGTCGGCCACCGCGTCGAGATCATCGGAAGTGTCATCCAGTACCGATTCGTCTTCTTCCCCCTCGATATGGTCGGGCAGGATGTCGGCGTCGGACGGGTCCATGCCGGCGCCGACCGAGGCGCGTTCGCCGGTGCCCACGGCGTCACTGTCGCTGTCCATTTCGTCGTCGCCGTAGGCGCCCTGGGCATCGCTGCCGCTGTCGGAGTTGTCGCTGGGGCCGAGTGCGTTGGTGTCCTTGCCCCGGACGTGTCCGGGAAGGTGCTGGCCGCCGAGAATGCTGCTGGTTGCCATGATGATCCTTGGTGAGATATGACTTTATGCCTTCTTCGGTTTGCAGGCAAATCGGGCGCATTGGCACCCTTGTGCGAGGGTCATCGCAGCGGGCCGGCGATGAAGCATCTACTATCAAATTGATAGCTATCCATGCACGTACTACCTGGGCTAGCGGCCTGATTTATCATAAATTTGGCGCTGGTTCTGCATTCCTGACCGGGTGGGCGCCGCCTCGCCCGCGCCCCGCGTGAGAAAATCCACCCCTGACCCTCTCTTTCAAGGCTCGGGCATCGCCTCAGCGCTGATCCCTGCCCCAACGCCATCCCGTGCCCCACTTTCGCGACGACCTCCCGCGCTGGCAACAGCTCATCACGCCCCGCTGGCTGGCCTGCCTGCTGGCGGGCCAGGCGGTGCGCGCTGCACCGGCCAGCCACTGGTGTCTGCTCGAGGTGGACTGCGGCGCGCCCGAGGCGTTTGGGCGCAGCCACATCCCCGGCGCCGCCTATCTGGACACGCAGCGGCTGGAAGACGGACGGTTCTGGAACAAGGTGGACGACGCGGCGCTGCTGCGGCTGCTGCTGGGCCTGGGCATTCGCCACGACACCACGGTCATTTTGTATGGCCGCAACATGACGGCGGCGGCGCGCGCCGCGCACCTGATGCTGTATGCCGGGGTCACGGACGTGCGTTTGCTTGATGGCGGCTTCGCGGCCTGGCGGCGCGCCGGCCTGCCGTGCGCGCACGGCGCGCCGCGGCACTACCCGCCCGTGACCCGCTTTGGCGCCGTTTTTCCGGGCTGCCCGCATTACCTGGTCAACGCCCACCAGGCCAAGGCGCTGCTGCGGCAGGCCGATGGCGCGCTGGCCAGCATCCGGACCTGGGATGAATTTAGCGGCAAGACCTCGGGCTACCGCTACATCCTGGCTAAAGGCGACATTCCCGGCGCGCGCTGGGGCCGGGCCGGCCAGGGCACCGATGTGAACAACATGAGTGACTTCCATAGCCCCGATGGCACGATGAAGCCGGCCGAAGAAATCAGCCGGTTCTGGCGCGATGAGGGCCTGCACCCCGGCCTGCAGACGGCGTTTTATTGCGGCACCGGCTGGCGCGCTTCGGTGGCTTTTTTCTATGCGTGGCTGATGGGCTGGGAGCGCATCAGTGTCTATGACGGTGGCTGGTACGAGTGGAGCCACGAAGCGCATGCAGCGGTCACGCATGGGCTCGGAAACGGGCAAATCACAAACCCCGTGCTTTAACCCACGCCGGGCCCGCGGACCCGCGCCGGGGTCCGGCCTGGCGCGATAGGCCCTTGCCGAAAAAAAGGCCCCGCCCATGCGGGCGAGGCCTTGGTTCGCTGCCGTGGCTAGTGCAAGACAGCAGCGCACGAGCGCCTTGTGTCTGGCTAGAGCATGAAGCTTCCAGCAACCAGCGTGGGCGTGCCCACCAGGGCAATCTGGAAGTCAGGCAGCAAGTCCCCGCCCACGTTGCCTTCGATCACCGTTTGCCCCGCAACGACGCTGTAGCGCAACTGTCCGGCGGCAGAGAATCCCAGCGTACCGATGAACGAAAAAGCATCGTTGCCCACTACGTTCAGGTTGGCATCGATTCCACCGAGATTGATCAGGTCACCCGTGGCGAAGTCGATGATGGTGTCGCGCCCAAGCCCCACCACCGAATCGCCCGTCGCGTTGAAGGTGAACCGGTCGGCGCCGGCGCCGCCTGTCAGGCTGTCAGTGCCCGCCCCACCCACCAGGATGTCGTTGCCCAAGCCCCCGTTGAGGCTGTCGTTGCCGGCTGCGCCGTTCAGGGTGTTGGCGCCGCTGTTGCCGATCAGCGTGTTGGCCAGTCCATTGCCGGTGCCGTTGATGGCCGTGGCGCCGGTCAGCGTCAGGTTCTCCAGATTGGCGCCCAGCGTCCAACTGGCCGAGCTCTGCACCAGATCGGTCCCCGCCGCCGCGCCCTCGATCAACAGGTCGAGGGTGTTGTCAACCACATAGGTGTCGTTGCCGATGCCGCCCATCAGGATGTCGAGGCCGGCGCCGCCATTGAGGGTGTCGTTGCCCGCGTCGCCATTGAGGATGTCGACGCCGGCATCGCCGTTGAGGGTGTCGTTGCCCAGACCGCCATTGAGCGTGTCGGTGCCGGTGCCCCCATTGAGGATGTCGTTGCCGGCGCCCCCACTTAGCGTGTCGAGGCCGGCGCCGCCACTGAGTGTGTTGGCTGCAGCATTACCCGTCAGCACGTTGTTCCCGGCGTTGCCGGTGCCATTGATGATCGCAGCGCCGGTCAGCGTCAGGTTCTCGACATTGGCGCCCAGCGTCCAGGTGATAGCGCTTTGCACCGTGTCGGTGCCCGAGCCCACGCCCCCCGCCTCGATCGTCACGTCGCCAAGGTTGTCAACGACATAGCTATCGTCGCCAGCGCCGCCCGTCATGCTGTCGGCGCCCGCGCCGCCGTTCAGCGTGTCATTGCCCGCGCCACCGCTCAGCGTATTGGCTAAAGCGTTACCGGTCAGCACGTTGTTCAGGCCGTTGCCGGTGCCGCTGACCGCGGCGCCGGTCAGCGTCAGGTTCTCGACATTGGCGCCCAGCGTCCAGTTGATAGCGCTTTGCACCGTGTCGGTACCGGACCCCACGGCCCCCGTCTCTATCGTCGCGTCGCCAAGGTTGTCAACAACATAGGTGTCGTTGCCGGCACCGCCCGTCATGTTGTCGGCACCGGTGCCGCCATTGAGCGTGTCGTTGCCATCACCGCCGTCCAGCACATCGTTGCCGCCCAGCCCGATGAGGATGTCGTTGCCGGCGAGGCCGATGAGGGTGTCCTCCTCGTTTGTCCCCGTCAGCGTATCCGGACCCGCCGTGCCGATCCGGGTCACGCCCGGCACATTCGTGACAGTGACCGCGATCGCCTGGGTGTCGACGGCGCTGCCGTCGGAGACCTGCACGATGACGTCGTAGACGTTGTTGGGGCCGGCATCCGTCGGTGCCTCGAAATCGGGCGCCGTCACGAAACTGAGTGCGTGTGTCGTGGCATTGAGTGTGAACCTCGCGGCGTCGGCCCCGCCCACGATGCTGTAGGTCAGCGGATCCAGGTCAGCGTCGGTCGCCGTCACCGTGGTGACCGCGGCCGTGTTCTCGGCAATCGACACCGCGGCGGTCGGGGCGCCGGCAAGCGAGGTGATGACCGGTGGCCGGTTGGCCGGTGCGACCGCTGCGGTTGGCGCCGAGAAAACCTGTTCCAGCACGCCATTGGCGTCCTTGTAGACGGCCCGCACACGCAGCGAGAACCCCAGCTCGGCGGCGCCGGGCGTGAAGCTCGGGCCGTGCGCGCGCTCGGCCGCTCCGGCGCTGACGCTGACAATGTCTTCAAAAACGCCCGTGCCCAGATCGACCTGCCAGAAGTAGGCGACGGGCCCGGAGATCGCGCCGGTCGGGTTGGTGACCAGCACAATGTTGTTCGCATCTGTCACCCCGTTCGCCGAAACGCTCAGGGTGTCGCCGACCCGCAGGGGGCTGGCGGGGGTGCTGTCGGTGACCGTCAGCGCGCCGACAGGCGCGGTGTTCACGCCGCCCAGGACGAGCGCTTGATCGGCGAACTGCAGCCGCTCGATATGCGCGAGATGGTCGGTGCCGTCGTTGCCGGCGTTGTCGGTCACGGTGGTCACCCCGCCGACGGTCGTGATCGTGTAATCCGCCCGGTTGCCGGCGAACACCGCGGTGTCGAAGTCAGGGCCAGCCGCCGTCAATATCTCGCGCACGATCTGCAGCTGGCCGGGGTTCCAGGTCCCGTTGAGCATGTTTCGCTGCAGCGTCAGGTTGGTCATGCTGTCGAACGAGGCGATCTCGCCGCCGGTCGGGCCGTTCGCGTCGTGCCCGGCACGCACGCTGATGCGCACATTGAGCCAGTTGTCGCCGTCGATGAGGTCGTCACCGCCGCGGCCCTGGATCATGTCGCTGCCAGCGCCGCCCAGGATGATGTTGCCGCCATCGAAGAAGGTCACGGGTGCCAAGGCCGTCCCCCCAAGCATGCTGTTGAGGAAGCCCTGCATGTTGTTGATGAGGGCGACATTGGTCAGCACGCTGCCCATGGCGCCCGCGAGGCGCAAGGAGACCGCGTCGGAATCATCGCCATTGAGCACATCAGCCGCCGCCGATCCCGAAAGGCCTTCCACGATGTCGAACCGGGCAAGCGGCGTGGCCGAACTCGGCATCACCGGCTGGTCGAAGAAGATATTGCTGATGTCGATGTAGACGCCGCTCGGGTTGTCCTTGAAGTCGGCCCAGTCATAGCCGGAGCCGCCTATGTAGCGGTCACCGAAGCCGGTCTTGCCGATCATGATGTCGTCGCCGCCCTCGGCGTTGAACTTGTCGTTCTCGCCGTCGCCGATGAAGACGTCGTTGCCGACGATCCGGTCGTTGCCGAGCGGGTCGAAGTTGTCGCCAGGCGCGCCGTCGGAGGTGCCTTTTTCGATCCAGTCATCGCCCTCGTTGCCCATGTCCTGCTCGTTGGCCTTGCTGCCCAGGATAAAGTCATTGCCCTGGCCGCCTATGGCTTCCGAGGCGTCTTCGCCGGTAATGATGAAGTCGCTGCCGAAGCCGCCAATGATCAGGTTGATGCCGTTGCCGCCCTGGATCACGTCGTTGCCGTCGCCGCCCTGGATGTTGTCGTCACCGCCCAGGTCGGTGATGATGTCGTCGCCGGCGCCGCCGCGCAGCTGGTCATTGCCGTAGCCGCCGTCGATGCGGTCATTGCCTTCGTCGCCCCAGACCGTGTCGTCGCCGATGCTGGAGATGAGGATGTCATTGCCGGCGGTGCCGCCCAGCACAACATGGTCTTCGCCGGTGTACTGCAGGTAATCCGTGTCAGCACCGACGGTGTTCGGGTTGTTCCGTATCACCAGCGGCGTGAGTGGCGTTCCGCCGAGAGGGTCTTGACGAGGCGTCGCGACGTTGTCGGCGCTCTCATCAATCAGCGTCAGCGGATTGTCAAACAGGATGCCGTCCGCACCCGGAAGATTGGCCACGTTCGCGTTGAACTGCCGGGTCAAATCAAGTTCGAGCGTGAAGGTCGGCGTCGTGAAGACGACGCCGGGCAGGTGCGTCACATTGGTGTTCGCCATGATCAGTTTGGCGAAGGAATTGCTTTCCAGCTCGGCATTGAAGGCCAGGCCGGCCGTGCGCTCCAGGTAATAGAAACGGTCGCCATCCTGCAGCTTTTCGAGCTGGTTCTCGAACACGAAGTTGAAGGTGGTACCGAGCATGCCGCCAAAGGGCATTTTTTCCTCGGCCAGGCCGCCAATCCACAGGTCGATGGCGTCAACACCAGTGGTTGTCACTCCGCTTGCCAGGCTGGCATAGGTGCCGGTCGAGTTCAGGAAGTCGAGGCGGTCGGCCGGCGCGCCGGCGCCGCCGAGAACCAGCAGGGTCGCCGCTGCCCGCTGGGCCGCCAGCGTCGTGGCGCTGGTGATAGAGGCATGCGTGCCATAGGCCGCAATGAAGTTGATCAGCGATTCCGGGTGCTTCAGGTGCTGCACCAGGTCGGCCCAGCTGGTGTAGGGCTTGAGGTTGCTGTCGCCAGTCTGGCCGTAGATGTCACGGCGCACGGCGTTCAGGGACGGAATGCCGGCATCGCGGCCGCGCGCGAGGTTGAGCGCGGCAAGGTCGAGCGGCAGGCCGACCAGGTTGTTGCGCAGGGCCTCCGTCACGAACTCATCGATCTCGTTGCCCACCTGGCGGGTCAGACCGCGGATGATGGCGCCGGTGGCCTGCTCTGGCGTGGGGCCGCTGGCAACGTAGGCCAGCGGGTTCAGGAAAGCCGCGATCAGGCCGGTCTGTTGATCGCCCACTTCAGTCGGATTGCCGTCGCCGACGACGTTGAAGCCGGGGTCGAAGCGGTCCACCGTCTCGGTCAGCATCGAGTGGCCGAAGCGGTAGACGGTATGCGCGAACTCGGCGACGATTGAAGGATCGAGATCGGCGTCATAGACCTGGGTCGGCGCGAAGAACAGGTCGACGTTGGGCTGCACGGTGCGCGCAAACTCCTCGAACACCAGATGCTGGTACTGCATTTCGGTGCCGAACTTCGCGGTCTGGAACAGCCGTTCGCCGTTCCATTCACCTTCCTGGATGCCATCCGCCAAATTCGCGCCAGCCACCACCCATTCCTGTGCGAAG
>NZ_JANOAL010000109.1:0-5121 GCF_031411155.1 Polaromonas sp.
CCGGCATCGAGCAGTGGCTGCTGCCCCGGCTCGGCATCAAGCGCCCGCCCTGGACGGTTCACCGCAGCCAGCCCGACTACGCGATGCTCAAGCCGGCGGCCGAGTGCACACCCATCGTCTACCCCAGGCCCGACAACAAGATCACCTTTGACCGATTGAGTTCGGTGTTTGTTTCCAACACCAACCATGAAGAGCAGCAGCCGGCGCATTTGACGCTGAAAGATGCCAGCGTTCCCGTCAGCATCAACCTGGCCACCTATGCCGGCCCCGAGAGCCGCTACTGCCCGGCCGGCGTCTACGAGTTTGTGAAAAACCCCGACAACACCGACCGCCTGCAGATCAACGCCCAGAACTGCGTGCATTGCAAGACCTGCGACATCAAGGACCCGACGCAGAACATCGTCTGGGTCACGCCCGAGGGTGGCGGCGGGCCGAATTACGCGGGCATGTAAGCCCTCAAACCAGTTAACAAACCAACGAGACACTGCCATGAACGACCTGAACGGCTACGACATTGAAGACCTGAGTGTGGGGATGATGGCCATATTCTCCAAAACCATCACCGAGGCCGACATCGTTCTGTTTGCCGGCGTGTCGGGCGACACCAACGCCATCCATATCAACGAAGAGTACGCCGCCACCACGCCGTTCAAGGGGCGCATCGCCCATGGCTTTTTGTCGGCCAGCGTGATTTCGGCGGCCGTCGCCAACCGTTTGCCTGGCCCCGGCGCCATTTACATGGACCAACGCCTGGAATTTTTGGCCCCGGTGCGCCCCGGCGACACCGTGCACGCGACCGTGAAAGTGATTGAGGTCATCGCGGAGCGTGGCCGGGTGGTGCTGCACACCACCTGCAAAGTCAAGGGCGTGAAGGTCATTGATGGCGAAGCCCGGGTGAAGGTGGATTCATCGGCCCGGCGTGCCGCCAAAGCCGCAGCGCAGTCCGCGGCCCCGCTATTGCCTGACCCACTGTCTGAATAAATCGAAAGCGCACCATGAGCTACCAAGCCCCCCTGAAAGACATGTTGTTTGCGATGCAAGAGCTCGCCGGCCTGTCCAAAGTCAGCGCCCTGCACGGCTTTGAAGACTACGACCTCGATACCGCCCAGGCGGTGCTCGAAGAGTCCGCCAAGTTCTGTGAAGGCGTTGTCGCCCCCTTGAATTGGGAAGGCGACAAAAAACCCAGCAGCTGGAAAGACGGCGCCGTCACCACCACCCCCGGCTTCAAGGAAGCATTCCAACAGTTTGCCGAAGGCGGCTGGCAAGGCGTGATCCACCCCACCGAGTTTGGTGGCCAGGGCTTGCCCAAGCTGATCGCCACGCCCTGCGCCGAAATGCTGCACGCCGCCAGCCTGTCGTTCGCCCTGTGCCCGATGCTGACCGATGGCGCGATTGAAGCGCTGCTCGTCGCGGGCAGCGACGAACTCAAACGCAAGTTTGCCGCCAAGCTCATCAGCGGCCAGTGGACCGGCACCATGAACCTGACCGAACCCCAGGCCGGCTCTGACCTGGCCGCCGTGCGCTCACGCGCCGAGCTTCAGGAAGACGGCAGCTACAAGGTGTTTGGCACCAAGATTTTCATCACCTACGGTGAGCACGACATGACCGAGAACATCGTCCATCTGGTGTTGGCCCGCGTGCCCGGTGCGCCGGAAGGCGTGAAAGGGATTTCGCTGTTTCTGGTGCCCAAGTTCATGGTCAATGACGACGGCAGCCTGGGCGAGCGCAACGACGCCTGGTGCGTGTCGATCGAGCACAAGCTCGGCATCAAGGCCAGCCCGACGGCGGTGTTGCAGTTTGGCGACCACGGTGGCGCGGTGGGTTATCTGGTCGGCCAGGAGAACCGTGGCCTGGAATACATGTTCATCATGATGAACGCGGCCCGCTTTGCCGTGGGCATGCAGGGCATTGCGATTGCCGACCGCGCCTATCAGCAAGCGGTGCGTTTTGCGCATGACCGCGCCCAAAGCCGCGATCTGGCGGGTTCCGACGGCCCGGTTGCCATCATCAACCACCCCGACGTCAAGCGCATGCTGCTGACCATGCGCAGCCACATCGAGGGCGCGCGCGCCCTGGCCTACGTGGCAGCCGCCGCCAGCGACATGGCGCACCACGCCACAGACGATGCCGTACGCACCCAAAACCAGGCGGTCTATGAGTATTTGGTGCCGGTGGTCAAGGGCTTTTCGACCGAAATGTCCATCGACATGGCCAGTCTGGGCGTGCAGGTCCATGGCGGCATGGGCTACATCGAAGAGACCGGCGCCGCCCAGCACTGGCGCGACGCCCGCATTCTGACCATTTACGAAGGCACCACGGCCATCCAGGCCAATGACATCGTCGGTCGCAAAACCCTGCGCGACAAGGGCGCCGTGGTCAAAGCCCTGTGCGCCCGGATCGCCATCACCGAGCAGGACCTCGCTGCGCACGAAAACGAGGACTGCGCGGCCATGCTCAATGCGCTGCGGAAAGGCCGCCTGGCGCTGGAGGGCGCCATTGACTTCATCGTGGCCAACGGCAAGAGCGACCCGAAAGCGGTTTACGCCGGCGCGGTGAACTACCTCAAATTGGCCGGTGTGGTCTTGTGCGGCTGGCAAATGGGCCGGGCCCTGATGGTCGCGCAGGACAGGATGGACAGCGACCCGGCGTTTTTTACCGCAAAGGTCATCACCGCCCGTTTCTACGCCGAATCGGTGTTGACGCAGGCGGCCGGTTTGGCGCAAAGCATCCTGTTGGCAGGCAACACCACCAAGCGCATGTCAGTGGATATGTTCTGAAATATTTTCGATTTGTTTTTTTATAAAGGATGAAGCATGAGCTCTGAAATGTATGCCCGGATTCGAGAGAATCCGAAATTCAAGGAACTGGTGAGCAAGCGCGAACGCTTGGCCTGGACGTTAACCGGCATCGTCCTGGTGCTTTTTTTCGGCCTGTTTCTGACCGTGGCCTTTAATCCGGCCGTGCTGGCGATCAGGTTGGGCGGCAGCTATGTCACCACCGGCCTGCTGATTGGATTTTTCGAATTTGTCTTTTTCTGGGCTCTCACGGCGGTTTATGTGCGCCGCGCCAATTCAGAATTCGACGCTCTGACCGAAGCGCTGCTACGCGAATCCTCGAAGGAACAAAAATAATGCAAAAAACGTTTATCAAACTACTCTCCGGGTTAGTGGCATTCGGGGTCACCGGCGCCGTTCTGGCCGCCGGTCCTGCCGTTGAAATCACCCAGAAACAACCGCTCAATGTTCCCGCCATTGTGATGTTCGCCATTTTTGTGGGCATGACGCTGGCCATCACCTATTGGGCCGCCAGCCGTACCAAATCCGCCGCCGACTTTTACACGGCAGGTGGCGGCATTACCGGCTTTCAGAATGGTCTGGCCATGGCCGGTGACTACATGTCGGCGGCGACCCTGCTCGGCCTGACCGCCCTGGTTTTCACCAACGGCTACGACGGCTATCTGTTCATGATTGCTTTCTTTGTCGGTTGGCCCGTCATTCTGTTTTTGATGGCCGAACGCCTTAGAAACCTGGGCAAATTCACTTTTGCCGACATCACCTCCTACCGCCTTGACCAGGGCAAGGTACGGACCATGGCGGCCATCGGTTCCCTGACCGTGGTCTGTTTTTACCTCATCGTCCAGATGGTGGGTGCCGGGCAACTGATCAAGCTGCTGTTTGGCCTGGACTACCACATCGCCGTGATCGTGGTCGGTGCCTTGATGGTCGTGTATGTGACCTTCGGCGGCATGGTGGCCACGACCTGGGTTCAAATCATCAAGGCCTGCCTGCTGCTTTTTGGCGGCACGGTCATCACGGTGCTGGCCTTTTCCCAGTTTGGCTTCAGCTTTAACACCCTGGCCGCGAAAACCATCGAAATCCACAAACTGAAAGACCTGCTGTTTGCCCCAGGCAAACTGTTGCAGGACCCGATCAACGCCATTTCGCTGGCATTGGGGCTGATGTTTGGCCTGGCGGGTCTGCCGCACATCCTGATGCGCTTTTTTACCGTCAACAATGCCAAGGAAGCGCGTAAATCAGTTCTGTACGCGGCTGGATTTGTTGGCTTCTTCTTCAACGTCATCTTGTTGATGGGGCTGTGTTCCATTGTGATTGTGGGCACCAATCCCGAGTTCTTCGAAGGTGGCACGGTCGGTGGAAAAATCATCGGCGGCGGCAACATGGTGGCGATGCATTTGGCCAAGGCCGTGGGCGGTAATCTGCTGCTGGGCTTTCTGGCTGCGGTGGCTTTCGCGACGATTCTGGCAGTGGTCTCGGGTCTTGCACTGGCTGGCGCCTCCGCCATCTCGCATGACCTGTACGCCCGTGTGATCAAAAAAGGCAAGGTGTCTGAAGCGCAGGAAATCAAAGTTTCCAAAATCGCCTCGTTCGGCATTGGCCTGATTGCGGTGGTGCTGGGCATCGCCTTTGAAAAGCAAAACGTGGCCTTCATGGCGGCGCTGGCCTTTGGCATTGCGGCCGCCGGCAACTTCCCGGTGCTGTTCATGTCGATGTACTGGAAAGACCTGACCACGCGCGGTGCATTGGCTGCGGGTTACGGTGGCCTGGTTGCCGCTGTGGTGCTGGTGGTGCTGTCCAAATCCGTGTGGGTGACCGTGTTTGGCTACGCTACACCGATCTTCCCCTACGATCAGCCCGCCCTGTTCGCCATGCCTCTGGCGTTCTTGCTCGGTTATGTCTTCTCCATCACGGACAAGAGCGAACGCGCAAGCAAGGAGCGCGCCGCTTTCGCCGATCAGTGGGTTCGCGCCCAAACCGGCTTTGGCGCATCTGGAGCAGCAAGCCACTGAGTGCCTGCTGCAAAAATAAAAAACCCCGGAACTCCGGGGTTTTTTTTCGCCCGGCCTGGGCGTTTCACCCTCACTTTTTTCTCGGGCAGCAGGTACTTGTGCCGATGTTTTCGCGCTGGGTACCGTTACGGCAGCTTCCTTGGCCCAACCGCCTAGCGCCTCACAAATACCCCCGCAACGCCTCCAGCGTTCTGTCCGTCGCCCCCCGATTGCGCGCCGCAAAGGCCAGCCCGCTGGCCACCGCTTGCGCCAGCGCGGGCGGCTCGTTGACCAGCGCCAGCGCGGCCTGCACGGCTTCGGGCATGTCGGCCACG
>NZ_JANOAL010000110.1:0-16199 GCF_031411155.1 Polaromonas sp.
CCAGCTCGGTCGGCGGCCTGGTGCTGGTGCACTCCCTGGCCGGTCTGGCGGGGACCACCCTGTTCTTCCGCAACTACTACACCGCGATCCCCAAGGAACTGGTGAATGCAGCGCGTATGGACGGCGCGGGTTTCTGGCGCATCTTCTGGCGCATCGTGATCCCCATGTCCACCCCCATCCTGATGGTCACGCTGATCTGGCAGTTCACCAATATCTGGAATGACTTCCTGTTTGGCGTGGCCTTCAGCGGTGCCGACAGCAAACCCATCACCGTGGGCCTCAACAACATGGCCAACACCTCCAGCAGTGTCAAGAGTTACAACGTGGACATGGCCGCGGCCGTGATCGCGGGCTTGCCCACCATGCTGATTTATGTGCTGGCGGGTCAATATTTTGTGAAAGGACTCACGGCCGGCGCCGTGAAAGGATAAAAACCATGGCCTCAGCACTGCATATTTCCGGTATCCGCAAGACCTTTGGCAGCGGTGACAAAACCGTCGAGGTGCTCAAGCGCATCGACATCGATGTAGCACCGGGCGAATTTTTGATTCTGGTTGGTCCCTCGGGCTGCGGCAAATCGACCCTGCTCAGCATCATTGCCGGGCTGGATGACCCCACCGAGGGTGAAATTCGCATTGGCAATCGCAACGTGGTGGGTGTCGCCCCGGCCCAGCGCGACATCGCCATGGTGTTCCAGAGCTACGCGCTGTACCCGACCATGAGCGTGGCCGAGAACATCGGCTTTGCGCTGGAGATGCGCAAGGTGCCCAAGGCGGAACGCGAAAAGCGCATCGCTGAGGTGGCCGCCATGCTGCAAATCACCCATTTGCTGGACCGCCGCCCGGCGCAGCTCTCGGGCGGCCAGCGCCAGCGCGTGGCCATGGGCCGGGCGCTGGCCCGCCAGCCGCAGCTGTTTTTGTTTGACGAACCGCTGTCCAACCTGGACGCCAAGCTGCGCGTCGAGATGCGCGCCGAGATCAAGCGCCTGCACCAGGCCAGCGGCATCACCAGCGTCTACGTCACGCATGACCAGATCGAAGCCATGACCCTGGGCAGCCGCATTGCCGTCATGAAAGACGGCGTGCTGCAGCAACTGGGCACGCCCGACGACATTTACAGCCGCCCGGCCAACACCTATGTGGCCTCCTTCATCGGCTCGCCTACTATGAATATGATAGCTGGAAGTGCAGATAATTCGGGGGCTAGCGCCTTGTTTGGCATCAAGGAGGCGAATCTGGCGCTGGTTTGCCCGGCCGGCGGCGACGCCATGCTGGGGGTGCGGCCCGAGCACATCGGCTTTGCCGACGACGCCGCCTGGCGCGGCCAGGTCAGCGTGGTCGAGCCGACCGGCGCCGACACCTATGTGGTGGTCCAGACCGCGGCCGGCGACATCACGGTGCGCACCTCGCCGCAGACGCGGCTGCAGCCCGGCGAGGCGGTCGGCCTGCAGGTCAACGCGGCGCATGTCAACTGGTTTGACGCGGCCAGCGGCGTCAGGCTTTAAAGTTCAAATGAACCGGCAGCGGCAGGCTGAGCCGCAGCAGCAGCCCTGAGGGGCTGGCCGCATGGGCGCTGGCGAGGCCGCCATGGCGCTGCGCAATTTCGGCCACGATGGCCAGCCCCAGGCCGCAGCCGCCTGGCAGCTCGCTGGCGCGCCAGAAGCGCTCGAACACCCGGGGCCGGTCGTCGTCCGGCAGGCCGGAGCCGTTGTCTTCGACTTCCACCACCGCTTCACCGCCCTGGCGCAGCACGCGCAGCGTGACGGTGGCGCCGCCGGCACCGGCATCGGTGTCCCCAGCGCCAGCAGTGCCGTAGTGCAGCGCGTTCTCGATCAGGTTGTTCAGCGACTCGCGCAGCAGCAGTTTTTCACCGAGCACCGTCAGCGTGTCTTCGCCCTCGTAACCCAAATCGACTTTGGCCGCCAGCGCGCGCGGTGTCCATTCGCGCGCCACCTCGCGCGCCAGCGCGGCCAGGTCCAGCGGCTGCAGGCTGACCTCGGCCTCGGTGCGCGCCAGTGACAGCAGCTGGTGCACCAGGTGCGCGCTGCGCAGGGCGCCGGCATGCACCTTGGCCAGCCGGTCCTTCAGGGCCTGCAGCTCGGTCTCCTGCAGCGCCAGCTCGGTCTGGCTGACCAGCCCGGCCAGCGGCGTGCGCAGCTGGTGCGCGGCGTCGTTGATGAAGCGCTTTTCCTGGCTCAGGCTGCGCCGCACCGCATCGAGCAGCTGATTCACGGCGGCGGCCAGCGAATGCACCTCCTGCGGCGCCTGCGTCAGCTCGATCGGGGTCAGCGCCGTCAGGCTGCGGTCACTGCGGTCGCCGAGCTGGGCCTGCAGGCGCTTGAGCGGGCGCAGGCCGCGCAGGATGCCGGCGTACATCAGCAGCCCCAGCAGCAGGCCCAGCACGCCCAGCGGCAGCAAAATGTCGGCCACCAGCTCGTGCGCAATGCGCTGCTGCACCGCCAGGCTCTTGGCCACCTGCACGCGCAGGCGCTGGGGCGCATCGGCGTCGCCGTAGTTCACTTCCAGCAGGGCCACGCGCACCGGCTTGCCGGCCAGCGGCGCCTCGTAGATCAGCGGCTCGCCGGCGGCAATCAGCAGGCCGGCGGGCGGCGGCGGCAGCTTGCCGTTGCCCAGCACAAAGCTGCCGGGCGGCGACGACACCATATAGCCCATGCGGTCCGTCGGGTCCTGCTCCAGCACATCCTGTGCGGCGCGCGGAAAGTCCACCAGCAGGCCCGAGCCAATCGGCTTGACCTGGCGCGCCAGCGCCCGCACCGACTGCGTCAGCGACTGGTCGATGCCTTTTTCGGCGTAGCTCAGCGCCACGCGCCAGGCCAGCACGCCGCCGGCCAGCCACAGCACCAGCTGCGGCAGCAGCAGCCACAGCAGCAGCTGGCGCTTCAGGGACAGCCCCGGCACCGGGGCCGGGCGCCGCGGCGGCTTCATCATGCCGTGCCCGATTCCAGCATGTAGCCCAGCCCGCGCACATTGCGAATGCTCAGGCCCGACTCGGCCAGTTTGCGGCGCAGCCGGTGCACATAGACCTCCAGCGCGTTGGAGCCGGCGCCGCCCTCGGCCGGCTCGGCCTGCCAGGCGCTCAGCACGTCTTCGCGGCTCACCACCTGGCCGGCGTTGGCCACCAGCAGCTGCAGCAGCGCCCATTCGCGCTGCGTCAGCTCCAGCGCCTCCTCGTCGAGCCAGGCGCGCGGCAGCGTGGCATCGACGCGCAGCCGGCGGCTGCCGCCGGTGCCGATCTCCAGCGAGCCGCCAAAGGCCGGCAGCCGTGAGCGCCTGAGCATGGCCTGCAGCCGCGCCAGCAGCTCGGCCATGATGAAGGGCTTGGTCAGGTAGTCGTCGGCGCCGGCGTTCAGGCCCTGCACCCGGTCGTCAATACCGTCGCGCGCCGTCAAGATCAGCACCGGCAGCGCCGGCAGCCGCTGGCGGATGCCGCGCAGCACCTGCATGCCATCGACCAGCGGCAGCCCCAGGTCCAGGATCACGCCGTCAAAGCGGGTGGATTCGAGCAGCTCGCGCGCGATGGCGCCATTGGCCGCGCAGGCCACGCTGTGCCCGCCTTGTTCCAGCAGCGCGGCCAGCGCATCGCGCAGCAACTCGTCGTCTTCAGCAATCAGCAAATGCGCCATACATGCCAGAAAAGTTGCGGGTCACGGCAGGTCCTTGTTGGGCTCGGGCAGCGCCGCATCGCGCGGCCCGACGGTGCCGAGCCGCGCCTTGAGTGACTGCGGCTGGCCGGTCAGGATGGCGGCGTAGATGGTGGTGTTGGACAGCACTTTTTTCACGTAGTCGCGGGTTTCGCCAAAGGGCACGTTTTCGGCCCAGATGGCGGCGTCCAGCACCGGCCCCCCGGCCTGGCCACGCCAGGCGCGCGGCCGGCCCGGCCCGGCGTTGTAGGCGGCGGCGGCCATCGCCATGGAGCCGTCCAGGTCGTCGAGCGCCAGCTTGAGGTAGGCCGTGCCAATCGTGATGTTGGTGTCGCGGTCATTGATCTGGTCCGGGGTGAAGCCGTCCAGGCCGATCTTTCGGGCGGTCCAGCGCGCCGTGGCCGGCATCACCTGCATCAGGCCCGAGGCGCCCACGCCCGAGCGCGCGTCCATGATGAAACGGCTTTCCTGGCGGATCAGGCCATAGACATAGGCCGGATCCAGGCTGATGCCCTGGGCCCGCTTGACGACCGTGTCCCTGAAAGGCATGGGAAAGCGCTGCTCGAAGTCGATGTCGGTCCTGGTGCGCTCGCTGGTGTTGATGCAGCGGTCCCAGATTTGCCGGTCGCAGGCAAACTGGGCGGCGGCCAGCAGCTCGCGGTCGCTCATGCCGGCGCGTTCGCCGCTGACGCCGCGCCGGTGCAGGTTGGTCGCGTAGTTCCACTCGCGCACGCCTTCCGTGCGCAGGCCCAGCGCGATCGCGTAGGCGCCGCGGTTCAGCGCCGGGTTCAGCCGTGCCGCTTCTTTTTCCTCGGCGGTGAGGGGGGCTGGTTTGGTCGGCACGGTGATCTTCTGGCCCAGCTCTTCGAGCGCCAGCTGCTCGTAAAAGCCGCGCACCGAGGCGATCGACTGCAGCAGGGCCAGGGCTTCGGCGCGCTGCGGCGCGATCGTGATGGTTGGCGTGGGGCCCCGCGGCGCGGTCACGGTGGCCGGGCTGTTCGGGGGCGGCGGCGTGTTGGGGGTATTGGTGGGGGTGTTGGTGGGGCTATTGGGCGGCGCCGTGGCCAGCAGGGCGCGGGCCTTCCAGTAGGTCCAGGTCGGCTCCTTGCGCGCCTCGTCGCTCATGGCGTTGATGGCCGACAGCAGTGGCGGCCAGCCCGGCCGGGTGCCGGCGCGCAGGGCGGCGCGGGCTTTCCAGGCCAGCATGTCGTCGCTCAGGTCGCTGTCCTGGCTGACCCTGGCAAAGTACTGCAGCGCATCGCTGGCGGCCACCGTGCCGAGGCGGGTGGCGGTCTGCTTGCCAATCAGGCCCCAGACCCAGTTGCGCTCCTCGGCGCTGAGCTGGATCGCCCATTTGCTGTCCATCTGAAAGGCCGCGCCCTCGGCGTCGCTGGCCGCCATCTTGACCAGCGCCAGCGTGATGATCTCGCGCCGCACCTTGCTGAGGGCCAGGTGCTTGCCGGTGAGGAACTTGATAGCGCTGGCGTTGAGCTCGGCCACCATGGCCACGGCTTCGGGGGCGACAATCTGCACCGCCGCGCTGGCGGCGCGCGCGCGGTTGGCCTCCAGCGCCAGCCGGGCTTTTTGCCAGACGTCCTGCGGCGTCAGGTTTTTGGCGCCCACCAGCCGCTCGGCGGCGGCGCTGCAGCCGTCGTCGGCATCTTTCTGCGCGTACCAGTTCTTGCGCACCTCGTCGGCCAGCTGGGGGTCGAGCGCCGGGTTTTTCAGGTGCTCGACCAGCAGGGCGTAGCAGCGCAGCTCCTTGTCGTCGTTCATGCGGTAGTGGGGGTATTCGGCCGCAAAGGCGGCCCAGTCGCGGCGCTGGCCCAGCAGCAGCAGCCAGTCGTTGCGCAGCCGGTCTTCCTGGTAAGTGCCGGGGTAGCGGCCCAAAAAGTCCTGCACCTCCTGCGCGCTGGCCTCCATCAGCCGGGCCTTGAGTTCCCAGTAGGCGGCCCAGGGCTCCAGCGCGTGGCCCCTGGCCTGCGGCAGCAGTTGCGTCAGCCGGGCCTTGTCGCCGCGCCGAAAGGCCTTGTTCATCTCGACGATCAGGCTGTCGCCCGCGCTGCCGTTGGCGGAGGAGCCGTTCTGGGCCAGGGCCGGGCCAGGCAGGCTGGCCATGAGCAGCGTGGCCGCGGCCAGTTGCGCCGCCGAAAAAACGGCGCCGAAAAGAAATTTGTATAGCATCGGCACATTATGGACAAATTAAGTACACGCAAAGCGCTGCTGCAAGCCCGACTCGACATGCCGGATCGCCAACTGCGCGCCGACATGCTGCAGCGGGTGATGCGGATCTGGCTGGTCGGGCGGCCAGACGAGGTGATTGGCGCCTACTGGCCGATCAAGGGCGAGTTTGACCCGCTGCCCGCGCTGTACCGCTGGCAGGAAGATGCCATCTTGAGCCAGGATTTGGTGTCAAATCCGGCTCTGGCCCAGGTAGAACGCGCGCAGCTAGCTACAGAAAGCATAGCAAGCCGGTCGCCGCGCAAGATCGGCCTGCCGGTCGTCAACAAGCAGCACAAGACCCTGACCTTTCGCGCCTGGTACCCCGGCTGCCCGATGGAGGAAGACGCCTACGGCATTCCCAAGCCCAAGGACACCGAACTGATCGTGCCGACGCTGCTGTTCGTGCCCTGCGTCGGCTACGGGCCGGGCGGCTTCCGGCTCGGTTACGGCGGCGGCTTTTACGACCGCACGCTGGCGACGCTGCAGCCCCCGCCTGTGACGGTGGGGCTGGGTTTTACCCATGGCTGGCTGCCTGATATGGAGCCTGAGGCGCATGACATTCCGCTGGATGCTTTGCTTAATGACAATGGGGTGGTTTGGCCGGTGTGAGTGGGGGGTTTCGTGCTGGTTTGGCTGTGTTGCCCTTCACTACCAGGCCGGGGGTAGCCCGGCGGCTACTCACTTTCTTTTGCTTCGCCAAAAGAAAGTAAGCAAAGAAAAGGCGACCCTGCTGCCTGCGGAGTTTTTGGGGTCAGAGCCCAAATTCGCCGAGCCTCTGGCTCGCCCTGCGGGTGCGGTGCGACGCACCGCAGCGAAATTGGTGTCTGACCCCAATAACTCACCTTGCGGTGCTCAGTCCAGCCGGGGTCTCGTGCAAACTCGCTGCGCTCAGACAAGCACGAGCCCTGATCCGTCTGGACCTCCGCTCCTCAGCGCATGCAGAAGGGGTGGGGAAACAAATACCAACAGCCAAACTCCGCAGAACGCGCTTTGCGCGTTCTGCTCCCCGATTCCGTTTTTTTGCCCCAAACCCGTCCTGGCTGGGCCTGTGCTGCGCAAGAAAAGCGGGATCAGGGCCGCGCGCTGTTTGAGCCGCAGGCGAGTTTGCGCGGACCCCCGCTTTTCTTGCGCAGCGCAGGTTGCCCGAAGCGCAGCGCAGGGACCCAGACTGCGGGTCGCCTTTCTTTTGGGTACTTTTCTTTGGCGAAGCAAAGAAAAGTGCCTCGCCCGCCGGGGCGAGACCCGGCCTGGTGATGAAAGGCATACGCTATCAATTAAATAGCTGCCTGCGCCCGCATTTATTGGGCTAGAGGCCAAAAAACACTCAACGCGGCTTGTAAGCCACCACATCAATCTCAACCCGCGCATCGACCATCAGCCGCGCCTCGGTGGTCGAGCGGGCCGGCTTTTTGTCGCCGAAGTAACTCATGTAGACCCGGTTGAAACTGCCGAAGTCGCGTGCGTCCTGCAGCCACACGGTGCTTTTGCAGACGTCGTCGAGGGTGCAGCCGGCCAGGGCCAGGGCGGCCGAGAGGTTTTTCATGACCTGGCGGGTTTGCACTTCAATCCCGCCCTGCACGATTTCGCCTTTTTCGTCGCCCGGCACCTGGCCCGACACGTAGACAAAATCGCCAGCCCGCACAGCGGGCGAGAAAGGGCGGGGCTGGTGGTCGGAGGCGATGGGGGGATTGCCGAGGTATTCGAGTGCGGACATGGCGGAAGGCTCCTTGTAGAAAAAAATGAAACAAGAGTAGAAAAACGGCAGACCGGTGCGCAGCGCAAAGAAAGCACGCATCGAGTTGCTGATTAAACCCGAAACTGAAATATATTTTCACATTTAATTCGACAATCTAGGGTTTTTACCGATTTTTCGGAAATTAAAGCGGGAATATTCTTCGTTGTCTGAAATATATTTTCACTTTTAAGGAGATCAGCATGTTGCAGGAATTTTGGATCAAGCGTCGCAAGGTGGTGGCTTTGGCGCTGGTGGTGGGGGGCTCGGCCTTGCTGCCCCTGACGGCCCCGGCACAGGCGCTTTCAAAATCGGCCCTCAACCTGGCCATGATTGCCGAGCCGCAAACGCTGGACCCGATGGCTTCCACCGCCGACCTGGTGGGCACCATCATGCAGCATGTCTACGAGCCGCTTTATACCTTTGATGCCAACTGGAGCATGGTGCCCATGCTGGCCGAGAGCCTGCCCATGGTGTCGGCCGACGGAAAGCGATACAGCATCACCTTGCGCAAGGGCGTGCAGCTGCACAATGGCCGCGAGCTCAATGCCGACGACGTGGTGGCCAGCCTCAAGCGCTGGATGGAGGTCTCGCCACGCGGCAAGGCGCTGGCCAAGGAAGTCGCCGACCTGTCCGCCAATGGCAGCCACGGCGTCGAGATCACGCTCAAAGCCCCGTATGCACCGCTGTTGCCGCAACTGGCGCTGCCCACCGGCATGGCCGCCATCATGGCCAAGGAGTCGATTGCCACGCCGCTGAAAGAATTTGTCGGCACCGGCCCCTACAAATTCAAGGAACGCCGCCCCGACCAGTACGTGCTGCTGACGCGCTTTGACCAGTATTCCGCGCGCAAGGAAGCCCCCAGCGGCTATGGCGGCAAGAAAACCGCGGTGGCCGATGAACTGCGTTTCATCCCCGTGCCCAACGCCAACACGCGCGTCGAGGGTTCGCTGGCTGGACAGTTCCACTTTGCCGACCTGCTGCCCACCGAGGCGCTGGGCCGGCTGGAAAAGTCGGGTGGCAAGACCGTTCCCATCATGACGCAGTCTTTTGGGTTCCCCTACTTCGTCTTCAACACCAAGGAAGGCGTGATGGCCTCTTTGCCGGTGCGCAAGGCGGTGCAAACCAGCTTTGGCGAAGGCGAAATGCTGGCGGCCGGTTTTGGCGACACGCGTTTCTTCGTGGCCGAGCCGAATCATTTCCCCAAGGGCACGCCGTTTTACTCGGCTGCCGGCTCGGCCCGCTACAACGAGCGTGATGCGGTCAAGGCCAAGGGCCTGGCGGCCCAGACCGGCTACAAGGGCGAACCGATCCGCATCCTGACCAGCCGCCAGTACGATTTTCACTACAACATGGCGCTGATCATGGCCGAGCAGCTCAAGCGCGCCGGCTTCAAGGCCGAGCTCAATGTGGTCGACTGGGCCACCCTGGTGCAGCGCCGCAACGACTCCAAGCTGTGGGATATCTACATCACGCATTCGGGCCAGTTCCCCGAGCCCATGCTGTCGCCGCCGCAACTGGGCGACGGTGCCCCGGGCTGGTGGTCGTCGCCGGCCAAGCAGGCCGCGCTGTCCGCGCTGAACCAGGAAACCAACCCGGCCAAGCGCGGTGCCCTGTGGGGTGCGGTGCAGCAGGTGGTGTATGACGAAGTGCCTTATATCAACGTCGGCAAGTTCAACAGCCTGTCGGCCCGTTCGCCGGCGCTGCAGGGCTATGTGCCCTCGACCTGGCCCTTCTTCTGGAACACCGGATTGAAGAACTAAAGAGATGTGGGCCCCCACGCTTTTCACTTCGCGAGCCTTCGGCGTTACGCTGCCCCTTTCACGACGCAATGGGGCGGTGCTTGCTTGGGGTGGCCCGGCGCGGCGCACGTCATCCCTTGTTTGTGATTAAAGAGAAATTGTCATGACACGTTATTTGTTGTCGCGCCTGATGGGCATGCTGGTCGTCATGGCGATCGTCGCGGTGCTGGTGTTCATTCTGACCCGCGCCGCCTCGGGTGATCCCGTCACGGTGCTGCTGGGCGACCAGGCCACGGCCGAGGACATTGCCCGGGTGCAAAAAGACTATGGCCTGGACAAGCCGCAACTGGTGCAGTTTGGCTACTGGCTCAAGGAGCTGTCGCAGGGCAACCTGGGGCAGTCCATCTTTTTGCAGCGCCCGGTTACGCAGGCGCTGTGGGAGCGGGCCGAGCCCACGACCCTGCTGGCGCTGCTGTCGGTGTTGATCGCCGCGACGATTGGCGTGCCCTGCGGCATTGTCTCGGCGGTCTTTCGCGGCAAGCTCATCGACCAGCTGCTGACCGGTTTTGCCATGCTGGGCGCCAGCATTCCCAGCTTCTGGTTCGGCCTGGTGCTGATGCAGATCTTTGCGGTGTCGCTGGGCTGGTTTCCGGTGTCGGGCTATGGTGACCCGGGCGCCACGCTGATAGAGCGCGTCCATTACCTGGTACTGCCCTCGGTGGTGCTGGGCGTGCTCAACTCGGCGCTCATCATCCGTTTCACGCGCGCCTCCATGCTCGACGTGCTCGGTGAAGACTATGTGCGCACCGCGCGCGCCAAGGGCCTGAGTGAAACGGTGGTGGTGCTCAAGCACGCGCTGCGCAACGCGCTGGTGCCCATCGTCACCGTGCTGGGCCTGACGGTGGCGCTGATGATTGGCGGCGCGGTGGTGACCGAGACCGTGTTCGGCCTGCCCGGCGTCGGCAACCTGGTGGTCAGCGCCGTGCTGCGGCGCGATTACCCGGTAATCCAGGGCGCCTTGCTGGTGGTCGCCATGATTTATGTGGTGATCAATTTCCTGACCGACCTGCTGTACCGGGTGGTCGATCCCCGGGTCAAATTCTGACTGGCGACGTATGAAAATCCCCCTCGTTCTCAAGAAACTGTTCCGCCGCCGCATCGTGCTGGGCGCGGCCATCTGCCTGCTGCTGGTGGTGGGCGTGGCCCTGCTGGCCAATGTGATCACCGGCTACGACCCGAATGACACCGCGGTGCGCGAGCGCCTGTCGGTGCCCACGGCCCGCCACCTGATGGGCACCGATGAACTGGGCCGTGACCTGTTTGCGCGCATTGCCTTTGGCGGCCGTTATTCACTCACGATTGCCGCCCTGACGGCCATGGGCGCGATTGTGTTTGGCACGCTGTTTGGCCTGGTCGCCGGTTTTTTCCGCCGGCTCGATGCGCCCATGATGCGCGTGGTGGACGCCATGATGTCCTTCCCCGATATTTTGCTGGCGATTGCGCTGGTGGCGATTCTGGGGCCGTCGATGCTCAACGTGGTGCTGGCGCTGGTGCTGGTTTACACACCGCGCGTGGCGCGGGTGGTGCGCGCCTCGACGCTGGTGGTGCGTGAGCTGCTGTTTGTCGAAGCCGCGCGGGCTGTCGGCGTGTCGACCGCCGGCATTTTGTGGCGCCACATCCTGCCCAACCTGATGTCGCCGATTCTGGTGCAGGCCTCCTTCATCTTTGCCTATGCCATCCTGGCCGAGGCGGCGCTGTCCTTTCTGGGTGTCGGCGTGCCGCCCGAAATCCCGACCTGGGGCACCATGGTCGCCGGCAGCCAGCAGTATGCGCATGAAGCGCTGTGGATTGTGTTGTTTCCCGGCCTGGCCATCATCCTGACCGCGCTGTCGCTGCAGTTGCTGGGCGATGGGGTGCGCGATTTGCTGGACCCCCGGCTTAAAAAATCGATGTAATAGTCGATGTAACCGTCGATCTGAGACCCACCCATGAATTCAAACCCTAATACGCTGCGGCTCGATGTCCGCCACCTCAGCACTTTTTTTGACACCGATGAGGGACTGATCCGCTCGGTCGCGGATGTCAGCTTCAGCATCCAGCCCGGCAAGACCACCGCCCTGGTGGGCGAGTCCGGCTCCGGCAAATCGGTGACCAGCCTGACCTTGATGCGCCTGCTGTCGCGCACGGCGTCGACGCAGGTCAGCGGCCAGGCGCTGTTTACCAACCGCGCGGGCCAAACCATGGATTTGCTGGCGCTGCCCGAGCCGGACATGCGCCGCATACGCGGCAATGAAATCGCCATGATTTTCCAGGAGCCCATGACCAGCCTGAACCCGGTGTTCACGGTGGGTGAGCAGATTGCCGAGTCGGTGCGCCTGCACTTGGGGCTGGACCGCACGGCCGCGCTGGCCCATGCCCAGCGCATGCTTGAACTCGTCGAGATACCGGCGGCGGCCCAGCGCCTGCATGAATACCCGCACCAGCTGTCGGGCGGCATGCGCCAGCGCGTGATGATTGCGCTGGCCATGGCCTGCAACCCGACGCTGCTGATTGCCGACGAGCCGACCACGGCGCTCGATGTGACCATCCAGGCGCAGATTCTGCAGCTGATGCGTCGCCTGCAGCAGGAAACCGGCATGAGCATTCTGTTCATCACCCACAACCTCGGGGTGGTGGCGCACCATGCCGATGAGGTGGCTGTGATGTATGCGGGCCGCATTGTCGAGGCTGCCCCGGTGCGCGAGCTGTTTGCCGCGCCGCGCCACCCTTACACCCAGGGCCTG
This sequence comes from Polaromonas sp., assembly GCF_031411155.1. Classification (GTDB taxonomy): domain Bacteria; phylum Pseudomonadota; class Gammaproteobacteria; order Burkholderiales; family Burkholderiaceae_C; genus Polaromonas. The sequence goes on from NZ_JANOAL010000110.1 coordinate 12,142, forward strand.
CTGGCCTGCCTGCCGGCGCAGCAGCGCAAGCGTGAGATGGCAAATGGCGAGTTGGGCAGCAAGCGCCGCCTGTACGCGATTCGCGGCCAGGTATCGAGTCCGCTGGCGCCGCCGCCCGGCTGCGCCTTTGAGCCGCGCTGCGACCAGGCGCTGGCGGCCTGCCGAGCAGCCATGCCCGCGCTGGAAAATGCCGGTCCGCAGCGCACGGCGCGCTGCATCCTGGTCTCCGAAACTGCAACCGTTCCCGTGAAGGAGGCCGCATGAGTGCGCTGCTGAATCCCTTGATTGAGGTGAAAAACCTGCACCGCTACTTTGGCGCACCGGCCAAACCGGTGCGCGCGGTGGACGATGTGTCCTTTTCCATCCAGCCCGGCGAAACGCTGGGGCTGGTCGGTGAATCGGGCTCGGGCAAAAGCACCATTGGCCGCACCCTGCTGCGCCTGATCGAGAGCACTTCGGGCCAGGTGCTGTACCGCGGTGAAGACCTGGGCGCGGCGTCGGACAGCCGCATGCGCAGCTTGCGCAGCAAGCTGCAGATGATTTTTCAGGACCCCTATGCCAGCCTGAATCCGAAGATGCGGGTCAAGGACATTCTGGGTGAAGCGCTGCAGGTGCATGGTCTGGCCAAAGGCAGGGAGGCACGTGACCAGCGGATTGCCGAACTGCTGGAGCTGGTAGGCTTGCGCGCCGAGCATGCCAGCCGCTATCCGCATGAATTTTCGGGTGGCCAGCGCCAGCGCATCGGCGTGGCCCGCGCCTTGGCGGTCGAGCCCGAATTCATTGTGGCTGACGAGCCGCTGTCGGCGCTCGATGTGTCGATTCAGGCGCAGGTCGTCAATCTGCTGTGCGACCTGCGCGACCGGCTGTCGCTGACCATGCTGTTCATCTCGCACGACCTCGACGTGGTCGAGTATCTGTGCGATCGCGTGGTGGTGCTGTACTTGGGCCGGGTGATGGAAGTGGCGCCCACGGCCGTGCTGTTTGCCCAGCCCTTGCACCCTTACACCCAGGCGCTGCTGGCGGCCTCACCCAAGCCCGACCCCGAACACAAAAGCGAACACGTCGCGCTCAAGGGCGACATTCCCAGCCCGGTCAGCCCGCCGTCGGGCTGCGTGTTTCGCACCCGCTGCCCGCATGCCATCGAAGCCTGCGCCAGCACCCGTCCCGAGCTGCGCGACATGGGGCAGGGCCGCTTCAAGGCCTGCATCCGTGACGACATTGCCATCAACCCCTTGTTGATGGCCGCCTGATAATTGAAAACCAACATGACCACCTTGCAAGACATTCTCGATCCGCAGATTGACCGCTCCTTCAAGGGCTTTCCGCACACCAGCCCGCCGCTGCGCCGCTCGCAAATTGCTGCGCAGAACTGGCGCGTGCTGGCCGGTGATTTGCCGCTGCCATTGGCGGTTGTCAAGCAGCAGGCGCTGCAGCACAACCTGTCGTGGATGCAGCGCTTCGCGACTGGGCAGGGCGTTGACATGGCGCCGCACGGCAAGACCACCATGTCGCCGCAACTGCTCAAGCGCCAGCTCGACGCGGGCGCCTGGGGCCTGACCTTTGCCACGGTGGCGCAGGTGCGCGCCGGTGTGTCGGTGGGCGCACGCCGCTGCATAATTGCCAACCAGGTCTTCACCGCGGTGGATCTGGCCGGCATTGAGGACATGCAGCGCGAATACAGTGGGCTGCGCATCGCGTTTCTGGTGGACTCACCCGCGCAACTGGAATTGATTGAAGCCTGGTGCCGGTCACAGGAAGACGCCCAGCCACCGGTTCAGCCTTTCGAGGTATTGCTGGAAATCGGTGTCGCGGGCGGCCGCACCGGCTGCCGCAACCAGCACGATGCCCTGACTTTGGCCAGGCGCATCAAGGACAGCCCGGCCTGCCGGCTGGTCGGCATTGAGTGCTACGAGGGCCTGGGCGCGACCGGGCAGTCAGCGCCCGATGAAGCCTATGCCGCAGCGCTGATGCAGCGCGTGTGTGACATTGCCATCGCCTGCGACCAGCAGCATTTTTTCGACAACGAAGAGGTGCTGGTCTCGGCCGGTGGTTCGGCCATTTTTGACCTGGTGGTGAGCCGGCTCAAGCCCGAACTCTCGCGCCCCGTGCGCGGCCTGCTGCGCTCGGGCTGCTATGTGACGCACGACCACGGTTTTTACCAGCGCATGGTCAGCGCCGTCAATTCGCGCCTGCGTTGCAGCGATGGCCTGCAGGCGGCGCTGGAGGTGTGGGCGGCTGTGCAGTCCTGTCCCGAGCCCGGCCTGGCCATCCTGGCCGTCGGCAAGCGCGACATTTCCTACGACCTTGATTTGCCCGTGCCGCTTGGCTTTTGCCAGCCCGGTGACGCGGTGGTCGCCAATGCACCCGCCGACTGGAAGATAAGCGGCATGAACGACCAGCACGCCTATTTGCGCGGCAGCGGCCCCGAGCATGCGGCGCTCAAGGTCGGCGATTTGGTGGCGCTGGGCATTTCGCACCCCTGCACCACCTTTGACAAATGGCGCTGGATGCCGGTGGTGGACGAAAGTTACACCGTGTGCGATGCGCTGGTGACCTGTTTTTAAAGATGCCATGACCTCCAAAGTTCTTGCAAAAATTGCCGAGGCCATTGCCAGCGCGCCGACCTCGCGGCGCAAGGTGCTGGCGCTGATCCTGCAGGACCCGCAACGTGTGCTCGATGAAAGTTTTGAGCAACTGGCGCAGCGGGCCGGCAGCTCGGTGCCCACCGTCATGCGCACCTGCCGCGATCTGGGTTACCCCGGCCTGCGCGAGTTCAAGCTCGCGTTGGCGCAGGAAATGGCCGTCAGCGGCTCGCCCCTGCATCGGCGGGTGCAGCTGCATGACGGCACCGCAGAGGTGATTTCCAAAGTCATCAAGGGTGCTGCCACCGCAGTCAGCGGAGTGCAGGCCCAGCTCAGCGTGGCGGCGGTGGAAGCGGCGGCGGACGCTATCGTGCGCGCCAGCCGGGTCGACTGCTACAGCGTGGGCGTGACGTCGAGCTTTATGGCTTCGGACATGCAGGCCAGGCTGTTCCGGCTCGGGCTGGTGTCCAACGCCTACCTGGATATTCATTTGCAGCTGGTGTCTGCGGCCACCATAGGCACGCAGGGTGTGGTGTTTGCCATCTCGCACGTGGGCGGCATGCCCTCGCTGATCGAGGCCGTGGACGTGGCGCGTTCACAAGGCGCCACGGTGATTGCCCTGACCCAGCAGGGCACCGAATTGGCCAAGCATGCCGACATTGTGCTGGGCATCCATGTGCCCGAAGACCCGGTCATGCATGTCGGCACCGAGGCCTACCTGGTGCACCTGACCGTGATTGAAATCGTCACGGTGCTGGTGGCGCAGCGCCTGGGAGAGCTGGCGGTGAACCGCCTGGGCGGCGTGCGCGACGTGCTCAGCACGCGGGGTGTGGACATACGCCACTACCCCAAGCTCGACTGGGACACGGCGCTGGCGGTCAAGGAAGGCGAGCTGAAATGACGCACGCGACTTTGCTGGAGAACGGCCTGGTGATTGATGGCACGGGGGCTGAGGGCTGGCTGGGCGATGTGCTGCTGGCTGGTGGCCGTATTGCGGCCGGGGCCAGGGCGCTGCGCCACCAGTTGCCCGGGGGCTTGAAGCCGGAAGCGCTGATGCGCATCGATTGCACCGGCCTGGCCATCACGCCCGGCTTTATCGACGTGCACACGCACGACGATGCCATCGTGCTCAGGCAGCCCGACATGCTGCCCAAGGTGTCGCAGGGCATCACCACCGTCATCACCGGCAATTGCGGCATTTCGCTGCTGCCTTTGGTGGTCGACAGGCCCGAACCGCCGCTCAATTTGCTGGGTGCCGACTCGTTCCGCTTTGATTCGGTCGAAAGCTATGAGCGCGCGCTGACCGCCGCACAGCCAGCCGTCAATGTGGCGCTACTGATTGGCCACACCACCCTGCGTTTTGCCTGCATGGGCGACCTGAGCCGCGCGGCCAGCGCCGATGAGCTCGACGCCATGTGTGCGCTGCTCGCGCAGTGCATGCAAAGCGGCGCGACCGGCATGTCGTCGGGCCTGTTT
>NZ_JANOAL010000111.1:0-8132 GCF_031411155.1 Polaromonas sp.
GCTGGGCTACCTGCCGGTGGGGCGGGACTTTCCCGTGTTTCTGCACCCCGAGACCAAAGAGGAATATGCGCTGGCGCGCACCGAGCGCAAAACGGCGCCGGGTTACCGTGGCTTTGCCATCCATGCCACGCCCGATGTAACGCTGGAGCAGGATCTGGCGCGGCGCGACCTTACTATCAATTCAATAGCTGCTCCCGCACTATCCATAAGGGCTGGAACCGAATTTGAGCCTGATTTCGAGGCCCTGATCGACCCCCATGGGGGCCGGCAGGACCTGCGCGACAAGGTGTTGCGGCATGTGACCGACGCCTTCCGCGAGGACCCGGTGCGGATTTTGCGGCTGGCGCGCTTTGCCGCCCGTTTTGCCGATTTTTCCATCGCGCCCGAGACCCAGGCGCTGATGCAGCAGATGGTGGCCGATGGCGAGGTCGATGCGCTGGTGCCCGAACGCGTGTGGCAGGAACTGGCCCGCGGCCTGATGCAGGCCCAGCCTTCGCGCATGCTGGCAGTGCTGCGCCAGTGCGGCGCGCTGCAAAGACTGCTGCCCGAGGTGGCCAGGCTGTGGGGCGTGCCGCAGCGCGCCGACTACCACCCCGAGGTCGACACCGGCGTGCATTTGATGATGGTGCTGGACCGGGCGGCGCAACTGGACGCGTCGCTGGCGGTGCGCTTTGCCTGCCTGTGCCACGACCTGGGCAAGGGCGAAACCCCGACCGATATGCTGCCGCGCCACATCGGCCACGAAGTGGTCAGCGCGCGCCTGCTCAGGGGCGTTTGCGAGCGCCTGCGGGTGCCGGTCGAATGCCGCGAACTGGCCGACGTGGTGGCGCGCGAGCACGGCAACATTCACCGCAGCAGCGAATTCAGCGCGGCCGCCCTGGTGCGCCTGCTGGAGCGCTGCGATGCGTTTCGCAAGCCCCGGCGTTTTGCCGAGGTGCTGCAGGCCTGCGAATGCGATGCCCGGGGCCGGCTCGGCTTTGAAGACGCGCCCTATCCGCAGCGTGACCGGCTGCTGGCGGCGCTGGCGGCGGCCCAGTCGGTGGTCACCGCCGAGGTGGCGGCCCAGGGCCAGGCGGCGGGACTAAGCGGCCCCAGGATTGGCGAGCTGATCCACCAGGCGCGGGTGGCGGCGGTGGGGCAGGCCGCGCCGTAGCCGCGCCGTGGTCGCGCCGGGGCCGCGCCGTGGTCGCGCCGGGGCCGGCCCCAAACCCAACAAGCGGCACCGGCCTACAGCCATTTTGCAGCCGCTCTGCTAAGGTAAACGGCGATGAAATCTTCCGCTTTTCAGCCGCATTCCTTGCCTCTTGCGACCCCGGCGCCCCTTGCGCCCCTCCCTTCGCGCCTGGCGCTGCCCGCGATTGGCCCGCGCACCGCGCTGTTTCTGGACTTTGACGGCACGCTGGTGGATATTGCCGGGCAGCCCGAGGCCGTGCAGATTCCGCCGGGCCTGGTTGCCCTGCTGGCGCAGCTTGCCGCCGCGCTGGACGGTGCGCTGGCCCTGGTGTCGGGCCGCCCGCTGGCCGATCTGGACCACTTTCTGGCGCCGCTGCGGCTGCCCACGGCGGCCGAACACGGCGCCCAGTGCCGCCAGCCCGCCGGCCAGATCGTCACGCTGGCCGCGCCCGATCTGCGCGAAGTCATCCGCCTCGGCACGGCGCTGGCCGCGCGCCACCCTGGTTTGCGGGTCGAGGTCAAAACCGCCGCCGTCGCCCTGCACTACCGCCATGCGCCCGAGTTGCAGGCGCTGGTGCTGCAGGTCATGACCGAAGCGGCCGCCAGCGCGCCCGGCCTGGAGCTGCTGCACGGCAAATGCGTGGTTGAAGTCAAGCCGGCCGGCATCAGCAAGGGCAGCGCGATTGAGGCCTTCATGGCCGCGCCGCCGTTTGCCGGCCGCCTGCCGCTGTTTGCCGGTGACGACGTGACCGACGAGGCCGGGCTGGGCGCCGTGCAGCGCCTGGGCGGCCAGGGCATCAAGGTGGGCGACGGCGCCTCGCTGGCCAACTACCGCTGCGACAGCCCCGCCGCGCTGCGGCAATGGCTGCTGGCCGCGAGCCAGGACGCCGCTGGCGCGTTCACCACCGGCCTATCCACCACCACGGGAGGCACCCCCACATGACGGCCCACGACGACTCGACCCACTTCGCGCCGCCCGCCGCGCCCTCGCTGGCCATGGGGGTGATCGGCAATTGCGCCTTCAGCGCGCTGATCGATGCGCGCGGCCGCATTGTCTGGTGCTGCCTGCCGCGCTTTGATGGCGACCCGGTGTTCAACGCCCTGCTGCAGCCCGGCGCCGGCTCGGCTGGCGCGGGTTCCGACGCGCATCCCAGCGCCTTTTCCATCGAAATCGAGGACTTCGCCGAATCCCGCCAGTGGTATGAACCGAATACCGCCGTGCTGCGCACCCAGCTCTATGACAAGAGCGGCCAGGGCGTAGAGATCACCGACTTTGCGCCGCGCTTTTACAGCCGCTCGCGTTTTTTCAGGCCCATGACGCTGGTGCGCCGGGTGCGGCCGCTGCACGGCGCGCCGCGCATTCGCGTGGCGCTGGACGTGCGCTTTGACTGGGGCCGGCGCGAACCGCTGGTAACCCAGGGCAGCAACCACCTGCGCTATGTCGGCGATGCGCTCACCTTGCGGCTCAACACCGACGCGCCGCTGTCGCACCTGCTGTCGCGCCAGGCCTTTGTGCTGACGCGCGAGCACAACTTCCTGCTCGGGGCCGACGAGTCGCTGACCGAAGGCATTGCCGACACGGCGCGCCTGTTTGAACAGGAAACCGTGTCCTACTGGCTCAAGTGGAGCCAGCGCCTGCATATTCCGCTCGAGTGGCAGGAGGCGGTGATACGCGCCGCCATCACGCTCAAGCTCTCGCTATTTGAAGACACCGGCGCCATCGTGGCCGCCATGACCACCAGCATCCCCGAGGCGCCCGGCAGCCAGCGCAACTGGGACTACCGCTACTGCTGGCTGCGCGATGCCTTTTTCGTGGTGCGCGCCCTCAACAGCCTGTCCGAGGTCGGCACCCTGGAAGACTACCTGCGCTGGCTCAGCAATGTGGTGGTGCAGGCCAAGGGCGGGCACATCCAGCCGCTGTATGGCATTGGCCTGGAGCGCGACCTGCCCGAGAGCGAAATGCCGCACCTGGCCGGCTACCGCGGCATGGGGCCGGTGCGCGTGGGCAACCAGGCGCAGGAGCACTTTCAGCATGATGTGTATGGCAATGTGGTGCTGGGGGCGGCGCAGGCCTTTCATGACCACCGGCTGCTGCACCGCGCCGGCCTGGCCGAGTTTGAACGGCTGGAGGCGGTCGGCGAGCAGGCGGCGCGCACCTACGACCAAGCCGACGCCGGCATGTGGGAGCTGCGCACCCGCGCCCGCGTGCACACCTCGTCGGCGCTGATGTGCTGGGCCGCCTGCGACCGGCTGGCCAAGATTGCGCAGGTGCTGCACCTGCCCGAGCGCGCGGCCTACTGGCAGGGCCACGCCGGGCCGATGCGTGAGCGGATTTTGCGCGAAGCCTGGAGCGAAGAGCGCCAGGCCTTCGCCGAAAGCTTTGGCGGGCGCAACCTCGACGCCAGCGTGTTGCTGATGATCGAGGTCAACTTCATCGACCCGAAGGACCCGCGCTTTGTCGCCACGGTCGACGCGCTGGAAACCCATTTGTGCGACGGCCCCTACATGCGCCGCTACGAGGCGCCCGATGACTTTGGCAAGCCCGAAACCGCCTTCAACATCTGCACCTTCTGGCGCATCGACGCGCTGGCCCGGATTGGCCGCAAGGAGCAGGCACGCGAGATTTTCGAGACCATGCTGGCCGCCCGCAACCACGTCGGCCTGCTGTCCGAAGACACGCACCCGGTGACCGGCGAGATGTGGGGCAATTTTCCGCAGACCTATTCGATGGTGGGCGTCATCAACGCGGCGGTGCGGCTGTCGGCGCCCTGGGAATCAAAAATATGACCCCCCCCGTTGAGGACTCACCGCGTGTAGCCCCTTCCCCCCTTGCAGGGGGCGGATTAGGGGCTAACCCCCGTCGGCGGCTCACTGCGTGTAGCCCCTTCCCCCCTTTCAGGGGGCGACGCCTGCGGCCCGGCGGAGCCGGTTCCGTGGCCTCTGCTGGGCAGGGCGACGACTCTTTATTCATAAACGCCATTTTTCCGCCGGGCCGCCCCCCGGAAAAAACGGCCCCCGAGGGGCTGGAGCCTGCGGCTCCGAACCTGCTTGAGCAGGTTCGGACAGGCGACAGAGGCGAAGCGTCTTGCGAGCCGCGGCCTGCAAGGCCTCGCGCAGTACACGAAGTGACAAGCGTGGGGGCCATGTCATGAGCCGGCTTGTTGTCGTTTCCAACCGCGTGGCGGACCCGCGCAAGGCGGCGGCGGGCGGGCTGGCGGTGGCGCTGGGCGATGCGCTCAACACCACCGGCGGGCTCTGGTTTGGCTGGAGCGGCACGGTGGTCGAGGGCGGCATGCCGGGCGAAGGCGAGTTGCATGTGCAGCAGGCCGGCAAGGTCACGCTGGCCACGGTGGACCTGTCGGCCGAGGACCACGCCGGCTACTACCTCGGTTACAGCAACGGTGTGCTGTGGCCGGTGTTTCACCTGCGGCTGGACCTGGCGCGCTTTGATGCCGGCTATATCAGCGCCTACCGCCGCGTGAACCGGCTGTTTGCGCGCCTGCTGATGACGCAGCTCAAGCCTGGCGACATCCTGTGGATACACGACTACCACCTGATTCCGCTGGCGGCCGAACTGCGTACGCTGGGCTGCACCCACCGCATCGGTTTTTTCCTGCACATCCCGCTGCCGCCACAGCAGGTTCTGGCGGCGATTCCACAGCACGAATGGCTGATGCGGGCGATGTTTGCCTATGACCTGCTGGGCTTTCAGAGCGAAGCCGACCTGCAGAACTTCTCGCGCTATGTGCAGGCCGAGGCCGGCGCGGTGGACCTGGGCGAGAACCGCTTCCGGGCCTTTAACCGCACGGTGCGGGCCGGTGCTTTCCCGATCGGCATTGACGTGGATGAATTCGCGGCGCTGACGCACGCCAAAGAGGGCGTTGACATGTACGAGCGCATGAAAGCCGAGTACTCGCGCCGCAAGCTGCTGATCGGGGTCGAGCGGCTCGACTATTCCAAGGGTCTGCCGCAGCGACTGCGCGCCTTCAAGACGCTGCTGCAACGCTACCCGGAAAACCTGCGCAGCGCCACGCTGATCCAGATTGCCTCGCCCAGCCGGGAAGACATGGGCACCTACACCGACCTGCTGCAGGAGCTGGAAAGCCTGTGCGGCGCCATCAACGGCGACTTTGGCGAACTCGACTGGATGCCGGTGCGCTACATGCACCGCAACGTGGCGCGCAAGCGGCTGCCGGGGCTGTACCGGGTGGCGCGGGTGGCGCTGGTGACGCCGCTGCGCGACGGCATGAACCTGGTCGCCAAGGAGTTTGTGGCCGCGCAAGACCCGGCCGACCCCGGCGTGCTGGTGCTGTCGCGCTTTGCCGGCGCCGCCGAGCAGCTGCAGGACGCCCTGCTGGTCAACCCCTATGACATCGACGGCAGCGCCGACACCATCCAGCAGGCGCTGCAAATGCCGCTGCAGGAGCGCCAGATCCGGCACCAGAAGCTGCTCAGAAATATCCGGACGCAAGACGTGCACTGGTGGCGCCAGACCTTTCTGCAGGCGCTGGGCGATGGCGCAAGAAGTCAGGAAACGATGTAAGCCGCGGCCGCCGTCGAAAACAGCGTGCCGTCGGCGCCCAGAAACTCCATGCGGGTGCTGGCCACGCGCGAACCGAGCCGCAGCACCTCGGCGCGCAGTTCAAAGTAGTCGCTGATGCCGGGGCGCAGGTAGTCCACCCGCAGGTCTATCGTGCCGAGCTTGCCAAAGCGGTGCAGCCGTTGCTGCGGCGCCTCGTCCATGTGGCGCGCGCCGATCGCGGCCATGACCGCCAGCCCGCCCATCGCATCGAGCCCGGCGCTGATCACGCCGCCGTGAATGCGGTTGTAGGCATAGTGGCCCACCAGTTGCGGCTGCATGGTGATGCGGGCCGTCACGCGCTCGGCTTTCACCGACGTGATCTTCAGGCCCAGCAGCTGGTTGAAGACGATTTTTTCTTCAAAGATGTTTTTCAGGCCGGCGATGAACTCGTCCTCAAATTCAACAGAGAGGGCGGAGGCAGGCAGGTTCAGGGCTTTGGTCATAGGCCCAATTGTCGTGCAGCCAGGTCCTTCATGATTTCCTCGGCGCCACCGCCAATCATCATGACCTTGACCTCGCGGTAAATGCGTTCGCTGGTGGTGCCGCGCATAAAGCCCATGCCGCCCAGAATCTGCACCGCCTGGTCGGCGCAAAACTGCATGGTTTGGGTGGCGTGGTTCTTCAGCATGCAGACCTGGGCCACCCAGTCCGCGTTGCCCGATTGCTCCTCGCCGGCATCGGCGCGTGCCGTCACGGCAGCCAGCCATGCCTGGGTCGAGGCGATGCGCATCTGCATGTCGACCAGCTTGTGGCGAATCACCTGGCGCTCGATGAGCGCCGCGCCAAAGGTCTGGCGCTGGCGCGCCCAGGCCACCGCTTCGTCGTAGCAGGCCTGGGCAAAGCCCAGCGCCATGGCCGCCAGACTCAGGCGTTCGCCGTTGAAATTGCCCATGATCATTTTGAAGCCGCCGCCCTCTTCGCCCAGCAGGTAGCGGCCCGGCACGCGCACCTGGTCAAAGCGCAGCAGCGCGGTGTCAGAGCACCACCAGCCCATTTTTTTTAGCGCGCTGCGGCTCAGGCCGACGGCATCACCGGGCACCAGCAGCATCGAGATAGCGCCGGCGCCTCTGGATTCGCCGGTGCGCACCGCCACCGTCAGCCAGTCGGCGCGCATTCCGGAGGTGATGAAGACCTTCTCGCCGCTGATGACCCAGTCGTCACCCTCGCGCCTGGCCGTGCTGCGCAGGCCGGCCACGTCCGAGCCGCCGCCGGGCTCGGTGATCGCCAGCGCCGCAATCTGCTCGCCGCGCAGCACCGGCGGCACCACCTCCTGCTGCAGCGCAAGCGAGGCATGGCGCAGCACCGGCGGCAGGGCTATGTGGTGCGAAAACAGGCTGGCCAGCACGCCGCCGCTGCCACCGTAACGCGCCATCGTGACCGACACCGCGTTGCGCAGCGCCAACGGGGCGGGCGTGCCGCCCAGCGCTTCGGGGTAGCCGAGCCCGAGCAAGCCGAGTTCGGCCGCTTCGCGGTATAGCGTGCGCGGAAACTCCCCGGCTTCGTCCCACGCCGCCACCTGCGGCGCGATGCGCTCCAGCGTGAAGCGTTTGACGCTGTCGGTCAACGCCGCCAGGTCCTGCTGCAGTTCGGTGTTCATGGGGTTCACGGAGTAACGGCAGTTTCAAAGGTCATCAGCAGCTGCAAGGTCGCCACCTGCTGGCCGGGCGTGACCTGCACGGTGTGGACCCTGCCGTCGTGCGTGGCCGCCAGGCTGTGTTCGAGCTTCATCGACTCGATCACCAGCAAGGTGTCACCCTTGCGCAGCGCCATGCCGGGCACGGCGTGGACCGCCAGCACCTTGCCGTTGAAGGGGGCGCGCAGCTCATGGCCGGCCGCTGCGCCGGCCGAAGCGGCGGCGGCGTCAAACGAGGCATCTTCCACGAACAGATCCACCCCGCCCTGCTGCACATGCCAGCGCTGGCTGGCCACGCGCACCACTGCCGCGCCCGGCGGCATGACGGGCACGCCGCTAACGGCCCGCTCCGTCAACCGGCCGCGATGGCGCAGCCGCACCGGACGCGGAAAAGGGCAAGGCAGGCCGCCGGCAGCCGGTCCGGACGCCGTTTCAGGGGCAAAAAGTGCCGCTAGCCCAATCAAATAAAGCATAGTTTGCTCTTTTTTTTGTAGCGACTCCCGAATCGCATCGCCCTCTTCGGCCAGAAACGGAATCAGCGCCTGCCCGGCCCGAAAACGCGGGTGGCGCAGGCAGGCCGCCAGCAAAGCGCGGTTGGTCGGCAGGCCCAACACCTCGGCGTGGTCCAGCGCGGCGGCCAGCCGGTCGATCGCCGCCGCGCGCGTGGCGGCATGGGCCACCAGCTTGCCCAGCATCGAGTCGTAGTACGGCGACACGTGCTGGCCCTCGGCCAGCGCGTGGTCA
>NZ_JANOAL010000112.1:0-7784 GCF_031411155.1 Polaromonas sp.
CACATCATTGCGCATGAACTCGGCGTGAACCTGCGCCAGACTTCGGGCCCGGTGCTGGAAAAGCCGAAAGACCTGGCGGCGCTGCTGACCAATCTGGAAAAAAACGATGTGCTGTTCATCGACGAGATTCACCGGCTGAGCCCGGTGGTCGAGGAGATTTTGTACCCCGCGCTGGAGGACTACCAGATCGACATCATGATTGGCGAGGGCCCGGCGGCGCGCAGCATCAAGCTGGATCTGCAGCCCTTCACGCTGGTGGGCGCCACCACGCGGGCCGGCATGCTGACCAACCCCTTGCGCGACCGTTTTGGCATCGTGGCGCGGCTGGAGTTTTACAGCGCCGAGGAGCTGGCGCGCATCGTCAAGCGCAGCGCCGGCTTGCTCAATGTGCCGATGGACGCCGAGGGCGGCTTCGAGATCGCCCGCCGCTCGCGCGGCACGCCGCGCATTGCCAACCGCTTGCTGCGCCGCGTGCGCGACTATGCCGATGTGAAAGGCAAGGGCGTCATCACGCTGGACATTGCCAACAAGGCGCTGGCCATGCTGGACGTCGATCCGCAAGGCTTTGACGTGATGGACCGCAAACTGCTCGAAGCCGTGATTCACCGCTTTGACGGCGGCCCGGTCGGGCTGGACAACATTGCCGCCAGCATTGGCGAGGAGCCGGGCACGATCGAGGATGTGATCGAGCCCTATTTGATTCAGCAGGGCTATTTGCAGCGCACGCCGCGCGGCCGCGTGGCCACGCTGGCGGCGTTCCGGCATCTGGGCGTCACGCCGCCGGCCAGCCGGCAGGATGGCGGCTCAGACCTGTTCCTGCCGTAGCGCGTCGCCGGCAACCGGCCGCGCGTAGCGCACGATCAGAATCTGCGCCAGGTAGTAAGTAGCCAGCACCCACAGCGCGGCCATCGGCAGCGGCTGCACAAAGCGGTCGAAGGCCAGTAGCGCGTCGCTGAGCATGAACACGCAGGCGCCTATCGCGACCCGGTTCGCCGCAGGTTCGCGCAACACGGTGGCGCGGCCCAGCGCCTGAGCCGCCATCAGGGCAATCGCCACGACGTACACCGCCACCGGCCCGCGCAAATCGGCGGGCAGGCCGCTGGCCCCCAAACCGGCATACAGCACACCGCCAATGCCCAGCGTGGCGGCCAGCGCGCGGCGGCTCGGCAGCCAGCCCACGCCCTGCTTGAACAGGGCGATGTAAGCCAGGTGCGCCAGCAGAAAAGCCAGCAGGCCGGGGATGAAATAGCCGTCCAGCATCAGCAACACGTCGCCCGCCAGCGAAGCCGCCAGCGCCAGCATCAATAATGTATAAAAACGGCCGCCAGCCCTTGATTTATGCGCGTATCCAGCTACCAAAATAATAGCAAGCAGCATCGCCAGCGGCTTGAAAACCTGGTGCCAGGCCGGCAGATCGAGCGCGCCAGTGGCGCTGGCCAGCGCGGCGGCCTCGACCAGCAACACTTCCAGCCAGGTCAGCCGCCCCTGCAGCACCGCGCCCACCGCCCAGAAACCGGCGGCCAGCGCCGCCAGCCAGACCGCCAGCTGCGCCAACGGCAACTCCTCGGAAAACCACAAAAAGGCCGACACGCCCTGCAGCAGGGCGACAAACTGCAGGCTGCCAAACCACAGCACGGCGCGGCTCACGCGGGGCGCAAAGGTCTGGACCTGGCGGATGTCAAACGCCGGCTGCGGAAACCGCGCCGCCACGTCGGCCGGCCGCCAGCCCGGCGGCTTGAACCAGACCCGCAGCTTGTCGGCCCAGCTTTGGGCGTGCCACGAGTCCTTGGCCAGCGACCAGTAGACCTCGGCGTTGGCCCACAGCGGGTCCCAGCTGCCCAGCGGGCTGCGCGTGCCGTAGACGCAGGGCGCCTCTTCTTCCTTGAAGCTGCCAAACACCCGGTCCCACAGAATCAGCACGCCACCGTAGTTTTTGTCGAGGTATTCGTCGTTGACGGCGTGGTGCACGCGGTGGTTGGACGGCGAGCAGAACCAGCGGTCAAACCAGCCGAGCTTGCCGATCTGCTCGGTGTGCACCCAGAACTGGTACAGCAGATCAACCAGCGCGACGATGCCAAACAGCAGCGGCGGCACGCCGGCCAGCGCCAGCGGCAGGTAAAAAATCCAGGCCAGCAGCGGGCCCGAGCTGGTTTGCCGCAGCGCGGTCGACAGGTTGTAGCGCTGGCTCTGGTGGTGCACCACATGCGCGGCCCACAGCACGGCCGACTCATGGCCCAGCCGGTGCAGCCAGTAGTAGCAAAAATCATAAAAAACCAGCGCCAGCAGCCAGCCGTACCAGCTGTTCCAGAAGGCCTCGGCCCGCGTAGCCGGCACCAGCGAGATGGAGGACTGGACCGCGCTGTAAATGCCGATGATCAGCAGCGGCATCAGCACCGCGCTGATCTGGCTCAGCGCGCCCAGGCTGATGCTGTTGATGGCGTCGTCGAGCTGGTAGCTGTTGCGGCCCGTGCCCCGACGCGCGCGCAGCCAGCCCCAGGCAAACTCGATGGCGATCAGCAAAAAGAAGACTGGCGTGGCCAGAACGATGATTTTCCCCATCGTCCGATTTTCAGGCCTGTCAGGTCAGCGCGCCTCTGGCATCTACCCTGACGATCTGCTCGACCACGCCCTGCCGCAGGCCGCCGCGCACGCCAATCATGACGCCGTGCAGGTTGACGGTGGGGTCGCAGTGGCCGGGAATCAGCCAGACGGTATCGCCCAGTTCCGGCAGCGCATCCCCGGTCAAAATGCCATGCTCGTCGCCGCCGTTGCCATAGCTGAGCGCCAGCCCATGCACCGCGGGCAGGCCGGAATCAATCGCGTGGCTTTTGTGGCCGGCGTCGACCACCGCATGGCTGGCGCAGCGGCTGATGACCTGGCTTTTGACGAACAGCGCGTGCTCGAAACGCGGTTGCGCCGGGTCGGGCTCGTTGCTGGCGTAGTCGCGGTCCATGAACAGGTAGGAGCCGGCCTGCAGCTCGCCATAGACGCCGCTGGCGGCTTCGAGCAAAAACGTGCCGCTGCCTGCGCCCGTGACCAGCGGCACCGCATGGCCTGCCGCCTGCAACGCGGCCACGGTACGGCGCACGTCCTGCCCCACCTGCTCAATCGCCGCGCGCCGCTCGGCCAGCGTGCGAAAATGCTGGGCCCGGCCGTGGTAGGCCTGCAGGCCGGCAAACTGCAGTGGCGCATGCCGCGCAATGGCCTGCACCAGCGGCACCGCGGCAGCACCGGGCGGCAGGCCACAGCGGCCCTGGCCGACATCAATCTCCACCAGCACATCGATCAGCCCGGGCGCCATGCCAGAGAAGGCGGCGGCCAGCCGCTGCACGCCTTGCAGACTGTCCACCGCGATGGCCAGCCGGCCGCCCAGCGCCGCCAGCTGTTGCGCCAGCGCCGCCACGCGTGCCAGTTTGGCGGGGTCTATGACTTCATTGCTGATGTAGATGTTGTGCACGCCGCCGGCCGCCAGCGCCTCGGCCTCGGCGGTTTTCTGCACGCAGACACCGACCGCGCCCGCCGCGATCTGCAGTTTGGCCAGGACGGCGCTCTTGTGCATCTTGGCGTGCGGCCGCAGCCGCATGCCGTGCTGTTTGGCAAAGGCTGCCATCGCGGTCAGGTTGCGCTCCATCGCGTCCAGGTCGATCACCAGCGCCGGCGTGTCGATCGCGTCGACAGGCTGGCCGACCAGCGCCGTGGGCAGGTTTTTCATCAGGCACTGGCCTCGTCGAGCACATCATCGTCCAGGTGCGCCGTGTCGGCCCAGCCCACCAGCGAAAAGCCATCGGGGCTCCAGAGCAGGCGGTTGATGGCGGCATTGCCCAGCTCCCAGGTACGCGGTGCCTGCAAATCGAGCCGGGTGGCGGCGCGGTACAGCACGTCCATCACGCCGCCGTGGCTGACCAGGGCAATCAACTCGCCCGGGTGTAGGGCCGCCAGCCGCCCGGCGGTGCCGACCACGCGCTCGCGCAACTGCAGCAGCGATTCGCCGCCGGGCGGCGCAAAGGCCGGCTCGCGCTTGCGCCAGCGCTGCGCCTGTTCAGGATGGAGGGCTTCAATGTCGGCAAAGGTCTTGCCCTGAAACTCGCCAAAGCTGCGCTCACGCAGGCCTTCATCGGTGGTCACGTCCACGTCCACGGCGCGGCTGACGTAGAGCGCGGTGTCATAGGCGCGCCACAGGTCGCTGGCGTAAATCGCCGTGATCGGTTGGCCCGCCAGCGCCAGCGCCAGCCGGTGCGCCTGCTGGCGGCCGGTGTCATTGAGCGGAATGTCGAGCTGGCCCTGGATGCGCGAGTCCACGTTCCAGGCAGTTACACCATGGCGGATGGCGATGATGCGGGTGGGCTCAACAGATGAGGCCCCCACGCTTGTCGCTTCGCGTACTACGCTGCCCCCCGAGGGGGCTAATTTTCCTAGGGGCGGCCCGTCGGAAAATTGAGCTTCTTCGTTAACGGCCCCGCTTTTCCGTTTCAGGTCTCGACGAGGGGCCATTTCGGGTGTGTCGCTCACCGCTGAATCTCTACATTGATGCGGCGCGTGCCTGCGGGCGGCTGCGGAAATCCGCGCAGCGCCGCGTCCAGCATGGCCGGCAGCACGGCTTCGGTGTCGCTCCACACGCCATCGTGCAGGGCGCGGGTTTCGTACACCACCTGCTGGGTGCGCAGGTCGCGCATCAAAATGTTCAGGTCGCGCCGGTACCAGGGCTGCATAAAGCCGGTGCGGCCAAACGGAAACGACAGCCCCAGGGACGCGCCCCGGCTGCCGCCGCCCAGAAATACGCCGGCCCCGCCAAAGCCATAGCCGTCGCTGTAACCGCCCTGGTAGGGCGCGCGCTCCAGCAACTGGATGCTGAGCTGCACCTGCACGCTGTAACGCGCGGCGCTCGGTTGCAGCTCCAGGCCGACCCTGGCCAGCGCGGCGCGCGCCTGCGCTTCGACCTGGTCCTGCTGCAGCTCGGGCGCCTGCTGCGAGGGCAGGCGTTCAAAGCGGTAGGGCGTGCCGGGGCCGGGCGGCGCGCCATTCCAGCGCGGGAAGGCCGTCACATCGCTGTCAACCAGCCGCATGCCGGAGCAGCCGGTCATCAACAACACCATGGCTGCTACTGAAAAGATAGCTGAAAGTGCACGTTTCATAAGGGCTCCAGTCGTATTTGACCCAGAAAAAGCTAGCTGGAGAGCAGTTTGATGACCGACTGGCCTGGCGGCACGGCCGGGCTGAACGGGTCCCTGAATTCCTCGGCGTCAAAGGCCTTGTCACCGTCGGCATCGGCCACGCCGGTGGTCTTGATGTTCTTGAAGTCGTGGCGCTGGCTGTCCATCAGGTGCGAAGGCACGATGTGCTGCAGGGCCGAGAACATGTTTTCGAGCCGGCCCGGGTGTTTTTTGTCCCACTCGCGCAGCAGGTTGCCGACCTGCTTGCGCTGCAGGTTTTCCTGGCTGCCGCACAGCGTGCAGGGAATGATCGGGAAATCCTGCACCTGGGCCCAGCGCGTCAGGTCTTTTTCGGTCACGTAGGCCATGGGCCGGATCACGATGTTCTTGCCGTCGTCGCTGACCAGCTTGGGCGGCATGCCCTTGAGCTTGGCGGCAAAAAACATGTTGAGGAAAAACGTCTGCAGCATGTCGTCGCGGTGATGGCCGAGCGCGATCTTGGTCGCGCCGAGCTCGCCCGCCACGCGGTACAAGATGCCGCGCCGCAGCCGCGAACACAGCGAGCACAGGGTCTTGCCCTCGGGAATCACGCGCTTGACGATGCTGTAGGTGTCCTGGTTTTCGATGTGAAACGGCACCCCGAGCTTGCCCAGGTACTCTGGCAGGATGTGCTCGGGAAAGCCGGGCTGTTTCTGGTCGAGGTTGACGGCGATCAGCTCGAAGCTGATGGGCGCGCGTTTTTGCAGTTTCAGCAGAATGTCGAGCATGGCGTAGCTGTCCTTGCCGCCCGAGACGCAGACCATCACCTTGTCGCCTTCTTCAATCATGTTGAAGTCCACAATGGCCCGGCCGACCTCGCGGCACAGGCGCTTTTCGAGCTTGTGGTCTTCGCGCTCGATCTTCAGGGTGTTTTGCACACGCGCTGAAGTTTCGATCTGTTCATCCATCCATTGAGCACTCATGGTTACCACTGTCCTGTCTCGACGCGAATGGCTACTTCGCAGTCGTCAAAAATTTCAAGTTTTGCAATCTTCACCCGCACCCCCAGCACGCCGGGCAGCAGCATCAGCCGGTGCGCGAGTTTGCCAATCAGGCTTTCCAGCAGGTTCGCATGTTCGGCGGTGCATTCGGTGATGATGATCTGGCGCACCTTGCGGTAGTCCAGTACATGGTTGATGTCATCGTCATGCGGCAGCAGCGGCTGCGTGCCCAGGCTCAGTTCGGCATCGACCTGGATCGGTTGCGGCGCGCTTCTTTCGTGGTCCAGAATGCCCAGGTTCGCGTCAAAGCGCAAACCGGTGAGCGTCAGGATCTGGGTGCCTAAGGTGTTGTACATGGGTTATTTTTTCAGCTTAAAGTGTTGGGGACAGGGCAAAATTACTTCGTAATTCCTGGTCTGTCCCGCAAAGTTACATGCAAGAAAAATCGCGCTCAAACTTCATCAGGTGCTGGCCGCCGTCCACCAGCAGCGTGGTGCCGGTCATCGACGCGTTTTCCAGCGCAAACTTCACCGCACTGGCCACGTCGGCCGGCGTGGAGGAGCGGCCCAGCGGCGACAACTGGTGCCGCGCCTCGAATTGCGCGTCGCTCAGCAGGTGGCTGCTCAGGGTCAGCCCCGGCGCCACGCCGACCACCCGCACCTGCGGCGCCAGCGCCAGCGCCAGCATGGTGCCGGCGGCTTCGAGTGCGGCTTTTGAGAGGGTGTAGCTGAAAAAATCCGGGTTCTGGTTCCACAGTTTCTGGTCCAGCAGGTTGACGACCGCACCCGTGGCCTGGCGCGAGGCGACATGCGCGTGCAGCGCCTGGGCCAGCAGGATGGCGGCGCCGGTATTGCTGTGCAGGTGCTTGTCCAGGCTGGCAAAGCCAAAGCTGGCGGCGCTGTCATACTCAAAGGTCGAGGCGTTGTTGACCACCGCATCGACCCGGCCAAAATGCGCCACCACGCGCGGCAGCAGGCCCCGGACCGCCGCCTCATCATCAAGATTGGCATCAAAGGCGGCTGCAGCCCCCGAAAGACGGGCGCAGTCAGCTACTGTTTTAATAGCATCGGATTCGGAGCTGCGGTAGTGCACCGCCACCTGCCAGCCGCCCGCGGCCAGCGCCAGCGCGATCTCGCGGCCCAGCCGCCTGGCGGCGCCGGTGACAAGAACAACGGGTGGGGGAGGAGCTGGGGGCATGGAATGTGGAGGGGGCAAGCCGGTATCACCGACAATGGGTGCCGGTGACTGACATGACGCAAAGTTCTATTTTAACGACCGGCCTGCCCACCCATATTGCCAGGGCCATTGATGCCGCCGGCGGCTGGCTTGGCTTTGATGCCTTCATGGCGCTGGCCCTGTACGCCCCCGGCCTGGGCTACTACGCCAACGACTCGCGCAAATTTGGCCTGATGCCGGCGGGCGTCAAGGAGGGTGGCAGCGACTTTGTGACCGCCCCCGAGCTGTCGCCGCGTTTTGGCCAGACCCTGGCGCGCCAGCTGGCGCAGGCGCTGGAAGCGACCGGTACCAGCGAGATCTGGGAGTTTGGCGCGGGTTCGGGCGCGCTGGCCCTGCAGATTCTGGATGCCATCGGGCCGCAACTCGAGCGCTACACCATCGTGGACCTGTCGGGCAGCCTGGTGGCGCGCCAGCGCGA
>NZ_JANOAL010000113.1:0-10538 GCF_031411155.1 Polaromonas sp.
ATGTTTTGCTGCAGCACCTGGGCCTGGCGCCGGGCGCTGGCTTCGTCGGTCAGAAAGTCCAGCAGGATGGCACCCACGTCGAGCGCAAACAGGTCTATCTTCAGGCCAAAACCCTCGACCCATTCGCGGTAAGCGCGCAGCCTGGCCAGGTCCCACAGGCCGCCGGGCGCCACCAGGCCGGTGCCGCGGTTGTCAATCACGACCCGCTCCACCCCCAGCTGGGCCGACAGGCGCAAGCGCTCTGCCGGAGGATTGATGAGTTGCTCTCCGATGTACATGCTGATGCCTGACTAAATTGATTGAAGACTGAAAGCCCAAGGAAGCCGTGCTCCGGATGGACGCGCGTTCATTGTGGTTCAGCACTGGACGGGCATCAAGAATGGCTAGCCCGCCAAACCGCACGGAGTCCCACCATTTGGGACTGGCTCGGGTCAATGCCAAGAAGCCGTGTGTGCGCCCAGGCACGGACTCGCGTCAATGCCCCCGCAAGCGTCGCCAGAGATTTACCGGCCGGGGTTGGCCGGGCTTGGCCGTGGGTCGGCCGGGGTTGTCTGGATCAGGCCGCCAGCAGCATCGCCGGCTCATCCTGCGCCGCTGCGGGCTTGGCCCGCTGGGGCAGATCTTTTTCGAAGCGGCGGATTTCGTCCAGGGTCTCGCGCAGGGTCATTTCACCGGCCTTCATCAGGCAGGCGGTCAAATGCTCGGTCAACTCCATGTGCTGCGCCAGCGCGGCTTTGGTCTGGCCATAAAGCTTTTCGCTCTGCGCTTCCATGATGCTGCGGGTTTCCTCGTCGGGCGCAACACTGGCGCCGTCTTTCGTCAAGGCCGCGTAGTTCAGCCGCGTCTTGCGGTACATGCCCATCTCGCCGACCGCGTGGTGCAACAGCCGGGTGACCTTGGTGATGTCGTTGTGCGCGCCGCTGGTGGTGCCGTCTTCGCCAAAAAACAGCTCCTCGTTGGCCATGCCGGCCAGCAGCACCCGCACGTCGTGCTCCATGTCGCCCTTGGTCTTGAGCAGGTTGCTGCCCTGCTTGTGCAGCACGAAGCCGAGGGCGTTGTTGCGCGCGTTGGCTTTGAGCGAAATCTTGATGGTTTTCATCTCGGCCAGCAGGGTGTCCCAGTCGCCTTGCGCCAGTTCGCGCTCGTGCTGGAAGTCCATCAGGAAGTGGCCCCACTCGTGAACCGCAATGATGCGCCGGTCGCGCTCACGCTCCTGCGTGGTGTTGTCGTTGACGTTGCCGACCAGCACCCGCTCGGCGGCCTGCATCAGGGTGGCGGCGCCTATCATTTCGCCGGACTTGACGGCAATAATGCCGGCCTGGTTGACCATGGTTTCCAGGTCGGCCGGGCTGCTGCCTTCGGTCAACTCGACAAAGTGACGCAGGTCCAGGTCGGGCATGACCTTGTCGGCACGCTGCTTCAGGTAGTGCTGGATGATGCCGAGCCGCTCGGCCCGGTTGGGCATGCGAAAGTCCACCTTCATCTGGAAGCGGCGCAGCATGGCCTCGTCCATCTGCAGGTTTTCGGAATTGAAGTTTGACGCGACGATCCAGATGATTTCGGTGTCAAGCCGGGTCCGCACGCCGTCCAGCACGGCCAGCAGCATGTTCTGGGTATCGTCGTCAAACTTGCGGTTGCCGCCGCGCCGCATGAACAGGTCTTGCGCCTCATCCAGAAAAACGATGCAGCGCTTGCGCTTCTTGGCCAGCGCCAGAATGCGCGACAAGGTGTTGGAGCCGCCACCGACAAAACCGGTTTCCAGGTTCGCCGCCGAGTGAAACAGGATGGGCAGCTCCAGTTCCTTGGCCAGGTAGCTGGCCAGCTTGGTTTTGCCGGTGCCGGCCGGGCCGCTGAACATCACATTGAAGGGCTTGTTGACGCCGTAGGCGGCGTATTCCGTGCGGCGCTCGTACTGGTCCCGGATCTGGGCCACCTCGGCCTTGATGTCGTCCATGCCAATCAGGTCGTCAATGTCCCCGCTGATCTCGCCGGGCGCAATGAACTTCAGGGCCTTGCGCTGGCCGCCCATCTGAAACCACAGGAAAGCCAGCAGGCCCGCGGTCAGCGAGACTGAAAGCAGTGCACTGGCGCCGGCTTTCCAGGAGTCCAGTTCCGATTGCGGGCGGGCTTCGGCAAAGCGTTGCTCCAGGCGCGCAAAAACCTGCAGGCTGGCAGGGTCCAGCGCCGCCTTGGGAACAAAGGTCAGCTTGCCTCCCCAGGCGGCGGTCACGGCCTTGTCGGTCAGGATCTGGGTCTCCATGTCGGACGGGTAGTAGGCATATTGCTTGCCCTGCGACTCAATCAACACGAAACGCTCGGAGACGGTCCAGAGAATGGGCCGGTAGATGATGGTGATACGCGCGACCGGGTTGGCCTCCAGAAAGCCCAGCACCGAGCCGGTGCCAAACACCACGGGCAGCGCTTTGTTGTAGCTCCAGACCGCTTCGCCGTTCGCGCCAGTCGTGGCCATGGCCTTGACCTCACTGGCCATTTTTTCCTGGCGCTGCAGCGTTGACCAGGCGTAAAAAGCCGTCGCCGGAATCATCAGCACGATGGCCAGCACCGCCAGCTTGATGCCTTTGTTCTGGAGCGACCACCAGTCCTGCAGACGGCTCAGCGCGCTTTTGATCAGGTTGAGCAGCCCCGCCGGGGCGTCAGCCGCTTCGTCGGCGGGGAGTGCTTCGGTCCGGCCTGGTGATAAATCGGTCATTACCTGTGTCCTGTCAAAAAAATGCTGCACCGGCCGTTTCAACGTCCGTGGCTGCGAATGGCGGTATGGGAGGGGGCAAAGAGCGCGAAAGCGGTGTTTCTCTGCGGTGGTGCCGGGCGGTAAAGGCGGGGATGGCGTAGAAGCACAAGCCGCGCCCCTGTACCGAAAGCACTTTTTTGTAGGCTCAATCCTACATAAAACCGGATTTCCTTGCTGTTAAGTTTGGTAATCGGCGCCGTGAAATCGCCCATCAACGTGATGAATGACACGGTTTTCCAGGCCCCAGCCTTGCTACTGCAGCCTGAGAATCGCTCGCGGCACGGCAGGCGGCGCCTGAAGCGCGCCCGCCCAGCGACACACAAACCCCGGATTAGCTATTAATTTCATAGCTGGCATGGCACGTGCTGACTGGGCATACAGCCAATTCGATGCCCAGTTCAGGCAAAAACCGGGTTTGGAGCAAAATCCTGTGCATGCAACTCAATTACATCGCCAACGCTTCCATCCCGTCCTCGTCCGGCAGAACCATTCCGGTGATTGACCCGTCCGACGGTCAGGTTTTTGACGAGATTCAGCGCAGCAACCCACTCGACATTGACCTGGCGGTGCGTAGCGCCCACGACTGCCTGGAGCTGGTCTGGCGCCGCTTCAGCGCCGCCGAACGCGGCCGCCTGCTGATGCGGCTGTCCCACAAGGTGGCCGAACACGCCGAAGAACTGGCGCTGATCGAGCAGCGCGACTGCGGCAAGCCGGTCCGGCAGGCCAGGGCCGATACGGCAGCACTGGCGCGCTATTTCGAGTTTTACGCCGGCGCCTGCGACAAGCTGCACGGCGACACGATTCCCTACCAGGAAGGCTACAGCGTGATGACCTGGCGCGAGCCGCATGGCGTCACCGGCCACATCATTCCGTGGAACTACCCGATGCAGATTTTTGGCCGCAGCGTGGGCGGCGCACTCGCGGCGGGCAATGTCTGCGTCGTCAAGCCGGCCGAAGACGCCTGCCTGTCGCTGCTTCGCGTCGCGCAGCTGGCGGCCGAGGTCGGCTTTCCGGCCGGCGCCATCAACATCGTCACCGGTTACGGCCACGAGGTCGGCGACGCGCTGGCGCGCCACCCCGGCATAGACCACATCAGCTTTACCGGCAGCCCCACGGTGGGCACGCTGATTCAGCAGGTCGCGGCCGAGCGCCATTGCCCGGTCACGCTGGAGCTGGGCGGCAAAAGCCCGCAAATCGTGTTTGCCGATGCCGATCTCGATGCCGCCATTCCGGCCATCCTCAACGCCATCGTACAAAACGCCGGCCAGACCTGCTCGGCCGGCTCGCGCCTGCTGGTCGAGCAAAGCCTTTACGAGCCGCTGCTGGAGCGACTGGGCCAGGCCTTCGAGAACCTGCGCGTCGGCCCGGCCAGCATGGACCTGGACGTGGGCCCGCTGATTCGGCAAAGCCAGCAGCAGCGCGTGTGGGATTTTTTAAGCGATGCGCAGGTTGCCAACATCCCGATGGTGGCGCAGGGCCAGATCGTGGACGAAGCCCCCGACACCGGCTTTTACCAGGCCCCCACCCTGCTGCGCGACGTGCCGGTAACGCACCGGCTGGCGCAGGAAGAAGTGTTTGGCCCGGTGCTGTGCGCCATGAGCTTCAAGAACGAAGACCACGCCATCGAGCTTGCCAACGCCACGCAGTTTGGCCTGGTGGCAGGCATCTGGACGCGCGACGGCGCCCGCCAGTTCCGCATGGCCAAACGCGTCAAAAGCGGCCAGATCTTCATCAACAACTACGGCGCCGGCGGCGGCGTGGAACTGCCGTTTGGCGGTGTGAAGTCATCGGGTTATGGGCGTGAGAAGGGCTTGGAGGCGCTGCATGGATTTACCACCTTGAAGACGGTGGCGGTTAGGCATGGGTGATCGTCTGGCCTGGCGTAAAGATGCCACAAGCTCACTTAACAACAGAAACGGGGAGCCAGCGCATGCGCGTCAAGAATAAATCCATCATCGTCACCGGCGCGGGTGGCGGCATTGGCGAGGGCATTGCCCGGCGGCTGGCGGCCGAGGGGGCGCAGGTCATCGTCAATGACATCAACGTGGCGCTGGGGGAGAAAGTCGTGGCCGCCATCGTCAAGGCGGGCGGCGTGGCCTCGTTCTTTGCGGCTGACGTCACTAAATCCGATGAGGTCAAGGCGCTGGTGGCCGCCGCCGTGCAGCGCTACGGCAAGCTCGACGTGATGGTCAACAACGCGGGCTGGACCCACCGCAACCAGCCGGCCCTGAACGTGAGCGAAGAGGACTTCGACAAGTGCTACGCCATCAACGTCAAAAGCATTTACCTGGCCACCATCCATGCCACGCCGGTGTTTCGGGCGCAGGGCGGCGGCAGCTTCATCAACATTGCCTCGACGGCGGGTGTACGCCCGCGCCCCGGCCTGACCTGGTACAACGGCTCCAAGGGCGCGGTCATCACCACCTCGAAGTCGCTGGCGGCCGAGCTGGGGCCGGACAACATCCGGGTCAACTGCATCAACCCGGTGTTCAACCCCGACACCGGCCTGTCGGCCGAATTTGCCGGCGGCCCGCTCGATGAGGAGCGCCGGGCGATCTTCAGGGCCAGCATTCCGCTGGGGCGTTTCTCGACCGCGCTCGACGTGGCCAACGCCGCGCTCTACCTGGCCAGCGACGAGGCCGACTTCATCAGCGGCATCTGCATTGAGGTGGACGGGGCGCGGTGTGTGTAGGGCCCCCACGTTCGCCCACTGCGTGTGGCTCTCTGCCCCCCGAGGGGGCGCTGCGCCTGCGGCCCGGCATGGCCGGTTCCGCGGCCCCTGCTGGTGTGAAGAGGACCCACGGATAATCGTTGTCCTTGCTCAATCAATGGTGCAATAACGCGCTGCGCTTGGGGATAAGGCCGCAACTTTGCTGCCCCGGCCGGGCCAATAGAGTAAATTCAGCCTCTGGGCCCTTTACCATGACCGACAAAATCATCCCCCTGGCAGACCTTCGCTACGCCGCGCGCGTGCCGGCCATTCCGGCGCTGCTGACGGCGCCCACCGGCCTGCTCAGCGACACGCTGGCGCGCCCGCTGCGGGATTTGCGCATCAGCGTGACGGACCGCTGCAACTTTCGCTGCAGCTACTGCATGCCAAGCGAGGTGTTCAACAAGGACTACGCCTTTTTGCCGCAAAGCTCGCTGCTGAGCTTTGAGGAGATCACCCGGCTGGCGCGTATTTTTGTGGCGCACGGGGTCGAAAAAAT
Organism: Polaromonas sp.; assembly: GCF_031411155.1. Classification (GTDB taxonomy): domain Bacteria; phylum Pseudomonadota; class Gammaproteobacteria; order Burkholderiales; family Burkholderiaceae_C; genus Polaromonas. The sequence continues at coordinate 5,959 of NZ_JANOAL010000113.1, forward strand.
CCGCCTCACGGGCGGCGAGCCGCTGCTGCGCAAGCACCTGGAAGTGCTGATAGAAATGCTGGCCAGGCTGCAGACGCCCGCCGGCAAGCCGCTGGACATCACGCTGACGACCAATGCCTCGCTGCTGGCCAAAAAAGCCCAGTCGCTGAAAGACGCCGGGCTGCAGCGCGTCACCGTGAGCCTGGACGGGCTGGACGATGCGACCTTTCGCCGCATGAACGATGTGGATTTTCCAGTTGCCGATGTGCTCAAGGGCATTGAAGTGGCGCAAAAGGTCGGACTGGAGCCGCTCAAGGTCAACATGGTGGTCAAGCGCGGCACCAATGACGCCGAGATCATTCCGATGGCCAGGCACTTTCGCCACTCGGGCGCGGTGCTGCGCTTTATTGAATACATGGACGTGGGCGCCACCAACGGCTGGCGCATGGACGAGGTGCTGCCTTCAAAGCAGGTGATTGAACGCATCCACGCGGAGTTTCCGGTCACCGCCATCGACGCCAACTACCTGGGTGAAACCGCCGAGCGCTGGCGCTATGCCGACGGCGCGGGTGAGATTGGCGTCATCAGCAGCGTGACGCAGGCCTTTTGCAGCGACTGCAACCGGGCCCGGCTGACCACCGAAGGCAAGCTCTTTTTATGCCTGTTCGCCAGCCAGGGCCATGATTTGCGCGCCCTGCTGCGCAACGGCGCCGCCGACGAGCAGATCGCCGGCGCGGTGGCCTACATCTGGCAGGCGCGCACGGATCGCTATTCGGAACTGCGCGCGGCCATGCCTCCGGATGCCGGTCCGGCAGACGGCCGCAAGCGGGTCGAAATGAGCTACATAGGAGGCTGACTTGTCCAACTCTGATCATCATGTCCCGCTGCACGCAGAAGCCATTACCGGCCTGATTCTGGCCGGTGGCCGCGGCTCGCGCATGGGCGGGGTCGACAAGGGCCTGCAAAACTTCAATGGCGTGCCGCTGGCGTTGCACACGCTGATGCGGCTCTCGCCCCAGGTCGGCAACATCATGATCAATGCCAACCGCAACCTGGCCGCCTACGAGTCGTTTGGCGTTCCGGTCTGGCCCGACAGCACCAGCCTGGGCGAGTTTGCCGGGCCGCTGGCCGGCTTCATGACAGGCCTGGAGCGCTGCGAAACGCCCTATCTGCTCACCGTGCCCTGCGACACGCCGCTGTTTCCGCACGACCTGGTGGCGCGCATGGCCGATGCCTTTGTGCGCGAGGATGCCGACTTTGCAGTGGCCGCCGCACCCGAGGAAGACGAGCAGGGCCAGCTGCAGCTCAGGCCGCAGCCGGTGTTTTGCCTGATGGCGACCGACATGCTGGAAAGCCTGATGCGCTTCACCCAGGGCGGGGGCCGCAAGATTGACGCATGGACGGCGCAGCACAAAACCGTGATCGTGCCCTTCAACGCGCCCGGTGATGATGCGCGCGGCTTTTTCAATGCCAACACGCTGGCCGAGCTGCACCTGCTGGAGTCGCGCCTGCCGTGACCACGCTGAGCCAGATTGCCGCCGAACTGCAGGGCTACGACCCGCAGGCCATGTCGGCCACCGATGTGCAGCTGTTTTTATCCCGGCTCGTCTCACCGGTTGAAGATGCCGTTGAGCTGCCGCTGTTTGAAGCGCTGGGCCGGGTGCTGGCGCAAGACGTGGTGTCGCCGTTCGATGTGCCGCCGCATGACAACTCGGCCATGGACGGCTACGCCTTTGCCGGCCGGCAGCTGGCAGGCGGTGCGGCGCTGGAACTGCAGGTGGTGGGCACGGCACTGGCAGGCAAGGCCTGGCAGGGGCGCGATGGCCACGTCAAATCCGGCCAGTGCGTCAAGATCATGACCGGCGCCATCATGCCGGCGGGGCTGGACACGGTGGTGCCGCAGGAGTTTGTCAGTGCCCGGAATGACGTGATCGGCATTCCCCCCGGGCTGCTCCAGCTGGGCGACAACCGCCGCCTGCGCGGCGAAGACCTGGCGCAGGGCCAACCAGCGCTATTAAAGGGTGAGCTGCTCACGCCCGCACGTCTTGGGCTGGCAGCCTCTTTGGGCCTCAAAACGCTGCTGTGCTGGCGCCCGCTGCGGGTCGCCTACTTTTCCACCGGTGACGAAATCCTGTCGCTGGGCGACGCGCCGCGCGAGGGCGCGGTGTACGACAGCAACCGCTACACCGTCTTCGGCCTGCTCAGCCGCCTCGGTTGCCAGGTGATTGACCTGGGCGTGGTGCGCGACGACCCGGCCCTGCTGGAAGCTGCGTTTACCCGGGCCGCCGCGCAGGCCGACGCCATCATCACCTCGGGCGGCGTCAGCGTGGGCGAGGCCGACTTCACCAAGACCATGATGAAGAAGCTCGGTGACGTGGCCTTCTGGCGCATTGCAATGCGGCCTGGCCGGCCCATGGCCGTGGGGCGCATTTCATCGGTCAAATTGGCCTCTGGCCCAGATAATGCGCACCTTGCAAGCTATCGAAATAATAGCACTCCTGAAGGCGCCATCCTGTTCGGCCTGCCCGGCAACCCGGTGGCGGTGATGGTGACTTTTCTGGCCTTTGTGCGCCCCGCCCTGCTGCAGATGATGGGAGCCAGCAGCGCGCCGCCGCCGCTGCTCAGGGCGCGCAGCCTGGAGGCTATCCGCAAGAAACCGGGCCGCACCGAATACCAGCGCGGCTGGGTGTCCGCCGCCGCCGATGGCACGCTGCAGGTCAAGACCACCGGCAACCAGGGCTCCGGCGTGCTGCGCTCCATGGCCGAGGCCAATGGCCTGATGGTGTTGCACCATGCGCAGGGCAATGTCGCCCCGGGCGATGAAGTCGATGTGATGATGTTTGAGGGTGCGATCTAGCCCCCACGCTTTTCACTGCGTGTAATGCGCTGCCCCCCGAGGGGGCGCTGCGCCTGCGGCCCGGCAAAGCCGGTTCCGCGGCCCCTGCTGGGAGGAGAGTCCCATGCAAGCTTTCGATCGTCCTTAGCTATTTGGCAACGTATTCCGGATGCTCATGATGCGCATCCGGCTGTTCTTTGGCCACCGCCGTGTTGGCACCCGGTATCGCCTTGCGCGCAAACAGCGCATACATGGTGGGCACCACAAACACCGTCAGCAAGGTGCCCAGCGACATGCCGCCCACAATCACCCAGCCAATCTGGGTGCGGCTTTCGGCGCCGGCACCGTGCGACAGGGCCAGCGGCAGCGCGCCCAGCACCATGGCGCCCGTGGTCATCAGGATCGGGCGCAGGCGCTGCGCCGACGCCTTGACCAGCGCATCGATCATTTCCATGCCCTGGCCGCGCAGCTGGTTGGTGAACTCCACAATCAAAATACCGTGCTTGGTGATCAGCCCCACCAGCGTGATCAGCCCGATCTGCGAATAGACGTTGAGCGAGCCGCCCGACCACTTGAGCGCCAGCAACGCACCAATCATGGACAGCGGCACCGACAGCATGATGACCAGCGGGTCGACAAAGCTTTCGAACTGCGCCGCCAGCACCAGAAAGATAAACACCAGCGCCAGCACAAACACAATCGCCAGTGCGCCCTGCGAATTCTTGAACTCGCGGGAGGTGCCGTTCAGGTCGGTGCTGTAGCCGCTCTTGAGGACCTTGGCAGCGGTCTGGTCCATGAAGGTCAGGGCCTCGCCCAGCGAATAGTCGCCCGCCAGGCCGGCGGTGATGGACACCGATCGGCGCTGGCCAAAATGGTTCAGCTCGCGCGGCGACACGCTTTCGCGCACCTTCACCAGGCTGGAGAGCGGAATCATCGCGTCATTGCGTCCGCGCACATAAATCCGGTCGATGTCCTCGGGCGTGCTGCGGCCACTGGCCTGGGTCTGCACAATCACGTCGTACTGCTCGGCATCGCGTTTGTAGCGCGTCACGTTGCGGCCGCCGAGCAGGGTTTCAATCGCCTTGGCCACCACTTCAATGCTCACGCCGAGGTCGGCCGCCTTGTCGCGCTCCATCTCGACGCGCAGCTCGGGCTTGTTCAGGCGCAGATCGACGTCGGGCGAGACAATGCCGGGATTCTTGGCAATCTCGTCCAGCAGCTGGCGCACCACGGTGTTGAGGTTCTGGTAGCTGTCGGAGGTCTGGATCACAAAGTTGAGCGGCCGCTCGCGAAAGCCCTGGCCCAGCGAAGGCGGCGTGATCGGAAAGGCGGTGACCCCTGGCAGTGCATTGAATTTGGGTTGCAGCTCGCGCGCCATGTCCATGGTGGACCGCGTGCGGTCGTCCCAGTCCACCGTGCGATACACCACCGTGGCCTGCGCCACCGTTGGGTTGCCGACGTTGGCAAAGATGCGGTCAAACTCCTTGAACGGTTCGCCCATTTTTTCCAGCACTTTCGCATAGCGGTCGGTGTAGTCCAGCGTGGCGCCGTCGGGCGCGTTGACATTGGCCAGGATCACGCCGCGGTCTTCCATGGGCGACAACTCCTGCTTCATGGTCGGAAAAACCAGCAAAATGGCAACCGCGCTGACCAGCATCACCGCCAGCACAATCCAGCGCGCCTGCAATACCCAGCCGCCAATGCGCTGGCCCATGCTGGCGTTGCCCGCCGGCCGGTAGCGCCGCGTCACCACCCAGCGCAGCGC
>NZ_JANOAL010000114.1:0-20608 GCF_031411155.1 Polaromonas sp.
GGGCGAGAAAATAGGGTGCTGGCGTCCTGTGTAGCGTGCGACTGCGCGACACGGGTGGCGAGACTTAAATCAGACCGCTAAACATGTAGATCTGCCCGAACAAGGCTTGCGGACGGGGGTTCAAATCCCCCCAGCTCCACCTCCATAAAGACGAAGGCCGCCGGGGCATGCCCCGGCGGCCTTTTCCTGCTCCCATTGGCGGGTTCTGGCCCGCGCCTAATGCAAATCGCCCTTGCGGCTGTCCAGCGGCATGATGAAGGAGTTTTCCTGCCACAGCACCGAAAAATGGCTGCCTGAGTCGGCATGACTGCGGGAGTCGTAACCGCTTTCGGAGCTGGGCGACAGCGGCGCACGGCCGCTGTCGCGGGTTTTGCGCTGGCGCTGCAGCGACTCGCGCAGACTCATGCTGGCCGAGAGAATGGCGGCTTCGTCGCGTTGCCGCTCGCGGTCATGGGGCATGAAGGCGGCTTCACCGAGGAACTGAATCCGGATGTCCCGCACGCTGGGCAGGTGAGCAGATTCCAGCACCATGTAGGCGATGCCGCACTGGTTGAGCAGCGTTTCCTTGAGGATGCGGGTTTTTCTGGCAAGACGCAGTTGGTCCTTGACATCGACGCAGCCGACGACCTGGCCGGCCGGGGTGACGACGGTGAAGGTGCAATACAGGCCGCTGAGCAGCTCAAACCAGTGCAGCCCGTGTTTCTTGCTCATCGGCAGCGTAAAGCGGGTGACCGGCATCTTGATCATCACGGCGTGCTCGGCAAAGGTGTGGGCCAGCCAGCGCCAGACCTTGCGCTCTTCGCTGTTGGCCACCAGACGCTGGCTCAGTGGCCAGCGCCGCGGGATGCGGCGACGCTCGCGTGCGACGCGCCGCAGCCACCAGGCGTGAATCAGGGCGCCCAGCGTGACGCTCACCAGGACGCCGATGCCTCCCAATGCCAGCCAGGTTCCGCTCGAATAGGGGCTCATTCCCACCCACCTTTCTATTTGCAACCAAGAGTAACAAAAAATACTAAAAAAGTCTGTGAAAAATTTCCCTAAACCGGCATTTGTGCACACCCCGCAAAGCCTCATGAAGTGGCCTATCCAGCAAGGCCAGGTGAATGGGAGTCGGTGACAATCGGGGCATGAACATGATGAGCTTGCAGGACATTCTCTATACGCAGGGTTTTGGCACGCGCCGGGTTTGCGCGGGGCTGGTGCAACAGGGCTTCGTGACGGTGGCGGGGGTTTCCTGTGCCGATCCGGCCGCAGAGTTTGCCGCAGAAGGTTTGCGCTTTGGCGTTCAGGGCGTGCCGTGGGAATTCCACGAGAAAGCCTATTTGATGTTGCACAAGCCCGCTGGTTACGAGTGCTCACAGAAACCCAGCACCTATCCCAGCATTTACACGCTGCTGCCGGCGCCGATTCGCCAGCGCGGTGGCGGTGCGGCGGCGGGGGTGCAGGCGGTGGGGCGGCTGGACCAGGACACGACCGGTTTGCTGCTGCTGTCGGACGACGGCAAGTTTATTCACCGCATGAGTTCGCCCAAACACCATGTGCCCAAGGTGTATAAAGTCACTGCCAAGCACCCGGTTGACGAGGCGCAGGTGCAAAAACTGCTTCAGGGCGTGGTGCTGGATGACGACCCGAAGCCGGTTCGGGCCGCTGCCTGCCAGCAGACCGGGCCTTCGCACCTCAGCCTGACGCTGACCGAAGGCAAATACCACCAGGTCAAGCGCATGATTGCCGCCGTCGGCAACCGGGTCAATGACGTGGGCGGCCTGCACCGCTCCTGCATCGGTGCGCTGGCCTTGCCGGACGATTTGCTGCCCGGCCAATGGCGCTGGCTGAGCGCGCAGGATTTGCAGGCGATTTCGACCGCTCCGGCAGCCATTTAAACCGGTGTTAGAGACGAAAAGTGCCTCTAGCCAAGGTAATACGTGCGCCGGCAGCTACTAAATTAATAGCGGTCAGGTGACCTGCCGCAGAAAACGGGGAACCGCTTCCGGCGTTTTTTCAGGTCGGTCACGCGGCGGCGAAGGTCCGGGGTTGAGTACACTTTAGAGCGGGGTCCGCTGGCCAGATTGGCAGTGAGGGAGCGGATCACCTTGCGTTTAAAAAGTTAAGGAATCACCTGTGCGTATTGCCCGTATTGCCCGTATGGCCTGGATTATTTTAGGGGCCGCCCTTGTGGGGCTGAATGCTTTTGCCGCTGAACCTGCGACGGTGATGCTTGAAGACATGACCTGGAGCGAAGTGCAGCAGGCGGTCAAATCGACCTCCAGTGCGGTGATTGTTCCCATAGGCGGAACCGAACAAAATGGTCCGCACATGGCATTGGGCAAGCACAACGCCCGCATCCGGGTGCTGGCTGGCAAGATCGCCAGCCGCCTGGGTCATACGCTGGTGGCGCCGGTCATTGCCTACGTGCCGGAAGGCAGTATCACGCCGCCTGAAGGGCACATGCGTTTTGCCGGTACCCTTTCGGTGCCGCGCGAGGCCTTTGGCGGCATTGTTGAGGGCGCGGCGCGCAGCCTCAAGCAACATGGCTTCAAGGATATTATTCTCATTGGCGACCACGGCGGTTACCAGCCGCAGCTAAAAACCATCGCCGACCGCCTGAATCGGGAATGGTCTGCCAGTTCCACAAGAGTTCACTTTATCGAAGCGTATTACCAGGCCGCGCAAAAGCCCTATGCAGAGGCCCTGCGCAGCAAGGGACTCAGCGATTTCCAGATCGGCACGCACGCCGGCAGCGCGGACACCTCGTTGACGATGGCTCTGGCCCCCCAAATGGTGCGCCCCGAGTTGATTGACGATGCCGCGCAGCGCGGGCCGGCGGCCGGCAGCGTGGGCGATCCGCGTAAAGCCAGTCTGGCGCTTGGAGAGCTGGGCGCGGAGTTGATCGTGACGCGCACGGTGGAGGCCATCAGGGCCGCTCAGGCGCGTCGTTAAAATACAGGTCCAGTCGTCATCCATGGTCGTTGCAATGCCCCGTTCTTCCCGTTTCGCTTTTCATGCAGCCTTCGCTACCTTGCTCGGTAGCGCCCTGGCTGTTTCTTTGGCCCTGGCCGGGCCGGCTGCGCCCGCCGCCGATGCTGCCGGCAAACCGTCACCCACAGCCTCGGGCCCGGCCGCGCCTGTTTCAGTCGTGCCCGGCATGCCGCCCGTGCCGGATGCGAAAAATCTGTACAGTGAAACCACCATCGAAAAGGTGAGCAAGGCAACGGCCGGTGCGCTGGAGCGGGTCTATGTGCCGAACCGGGGTGAAAACACCGTGTCCGTGATCGACCCCGCGACGCTTAAAGTGGTCGACAAATTCAAAGTCGGCATCAACCCGCAGCATGTGGTGCCCTCCTGGGACCTGCAGACGCTGTGGGTGGCCAACAACGCCGAAGGCCGGACCGATGGCAGCCTGACGCCGATCGACCCGAAGACCGGAAAACCGGGCAAGTCGGTGCCGGTCGACGATCCTTACAACATGTATTTTTCGCCCGACGGCCAGATGGCTATCGTGGTCGCAGAGGCCTACAAGCGGCTGGACTTTCGTGATGCGCGCAGCATGAAGCTGGTGTATTCGATCGCCACCCCAAAATGCGCCGGCATCAACCATGCCGATTTTTCCATCGATGGGCGTTTTGTGGTGTTCACCTGCGAGTTTGGCGGTGCCCTGACGAAAATTGACCTGGTCAATCGCAAAGTCATTGACACCATCAGGCTGAGCCCGTACTTCAACCGGCCCGACGCGCTGGCCGCGATTGCTGCGCCGGGCAAAAAACCGGCCAAAATTCCCGACCCCGGCCAGCCAGGATCCGATATTTGCACCACGCCCGGCATGCCCCAGGACGTGCGGGTGTCGCCAGACGGCAAGACTTTCTTCGTGGCCGACATGATGGCCGACGGGGTGCACGTGGTCGATGGCGACACCTTCCGGCAGATTGACTTTCTTGCCACCGGTGTCGGTGCCCATGGGTTGTATCCCAGCCGTGACGGCAAAAGCCTGTACGTGGCGAATCGGGGCGGCAACAAAATTCGCGGCACGCCCAAGGGCAAGGGCAGCGTTTCGGTCATCAGTTTCGCCAGCCGCACGGTGGTCAAGACCTGGCCCATCCCCGGTGGCGGCAGCCCTGACATGGGCAACGTCAGCGCCGATGGAAAATACCTGTGGCTGTCCGGGCGCTATGACGACGCGGTTTACCGCATCGATACCCAGTCTGGCGGCGTGGACACCATCAAGGTGGGCCGCGAACCCCATGGCCTGACGGTGTGGCCGCAACCTGGCCGCTATTCGCTGGGGCATACGGGCAACTTGCGTTAGGCAGGGTCATCGCCCGGCTTGCCTGCACCCTCGGGGCCTGCCCATCGTGAGCCGCCGGCCCTGTTCACCGCCCCCGAACGGATCGGCCACGGTATGCTTCGCCCATGAACCTGTTTCTTGATTCCTTCTGGCGCGCGGCCATGTACTGCCTGCATCCGCGTGTCATCGCGCTGTCAATCCTGCCGCTGGTCATCATGGCGGCGATCTCGCTGGGGCTGGGCTACTTTTTCTGGGACAGCGCGCTCATGGCGGTGCGCGGCAACCTGGAGAGTTTTGAGCTGGTCGGCACCATGGTGCGCTGGCTGGAAGGCCTGGGGCTGGGCAACCTGCGCCTGGTGCTGGCGCCGGTGCTGCTGCTGTTTGTGGCGATCCCGGTGATCGTGATCGTTTCGCTGCTGTTTGTGGCCATCTTCATGACGCCGGCCATGGTGGCGCTGGTGGCCGAGCGGCGTTTTGCCCAGCTGGAGCGCAAAAAAGGCGGCTCGCTGCTGGCCAGCGTGCTGTGGTCGCTCGGGTCAACGCTGCTGGCCGTCATTGCGCTGCTGCTGTCGATACCGCTGTGGCTGATTCCTCCGCTGATTCTGGTGCTGCCGCCGCTGATCTGGGGCTGGCTCACCTACCGCGTGATGTGTTACGACGCGCTGGCCGACCACGCCAGCAGCGAAGAGCGGCGCCAGATTTTCAAGGCCCACCGCGCGCCGCTGCTGGGTATTGGCGTGCTCAGCGGCTACCTGGGCGCCGCGCCCAGCCTGATCTGGGCCTCAGGCGCCATGTTTGTGGCGATGGCGCCGATTCTGGTGCCGGTGGCGATCTGGATTTACACCCTGGTGTTTGCCTTTTCGTCACTCTGGTTCGCCCACTACACGCTCGCCGCACTGGAGCAACTTCGCAGGCAAAACAGTGCCTTGGCCCCCGATTTACTTGCGCCAGAAGCTATAAAAATGATAGCAACTGACAAACCCCTGGATGCACCCACGACATGACCCCCCACTTTGGCTTGATCATCATCGGCGATGAAATTCTCTCGGGCAAGCGTGCCGACAAGCACCTGCCCAAGGTGATTGAGCTGCTGGGCGCGCGCGGCCTGCAACTGGCCTGGGCCGATTATGTGGGCGACGACCCGGCGCGCATCACGGCCACCCTGGCGCGCGCCTTTGCCAGCGCGCGCGCCTGCGGCGATGTGGTGTTTTCCTGCGGCGGCATAGGCGCCACGCCCGACGACCACACCCGGCAATGCGCCGCCAAAGCGCTGGGGGTGGAACTGGCGCTGCACCCCGAGGCCGAAGCCCTGATCCGCGAGCGCATGCAGGACATTGCCAAGGAGCAGGGCACACCTTACGAGCCGGATCGTGACGACAACATCCACCGCCTGAACATGGGGGTGTTTCCGGTGGGCGCGCAGATCATTGCCAACCCTTACAACAAGATTCCCGGCTTTTTCTGCCCAGTCGACCGCTTGAGCGACGCCGGGCCGCCCCAAGGCGCGAGGGCCCCCGAGGGGCTGGAGCCTGCGGGTCCGAGGCTGCTTGAGCAGCGTCGGACAGGCGACAGAGGTGAAGCGTCTCGCGAGCTGCGGCCTGCAAGGCCTCGTGACCCACATACAGAGGGGGAGCGTGGGGGCGTTTATTTCGTTCCGGGGTTCCCTGTCATGGCCTGGCCCATGATTGAGTCGGTGCTCGATCAGCGCTACGCCCATCTGCACCAAAAACTGGCCCATGCCGAGAAATCGGTCATCGTGTTCGGCTCGATGGAAGCCATGCTGACCCCGCTGATGCTGGCGATCGAGGCGGAGCATGCCGGCGTCAAGGTGTTCAGCCTGCCGAGTGTGGATCATCCCGTTTACGGCCGCCATATCGAGCTGGGTGTCAAAGGCAGTCCCGAGGCCGTCACGCTGGCCTACCCGGCCTTGCTGGCCGGTCTGCGCGCCTTCGATCTGAAGCTTGGCCCTGAATTGGTGCGTTAAATTTTCGCACTACAGAAGTGCATGAAAATATTGCACCTTGTTGGTGCAAATGGATTGTGCGGTTTTTGCGTTTTATGGCTGCGAAATCGCAGAACCGGCCCGAGATGACGGCACAATCGAAGGCTTGCCAGAAATTGGGCAGTCAGTGGCTGGTGGCACAAAAAGTGCATTCAACCCAAGCGAAACTAATTTTTTCAACCAACCCATCCAGCAACAGGAGATTTTGATGGCAAAGACCGTCGCAGACGTCATGAAAATGGTCAAGGAAAACGAAGTCAAGTTCGTTGACTTTCGCTTTACCGACACCCGGGGCAAAGAGCAGCACGTGACCGTGCCCGTGTCCCACTTTGACGAAGACAAATTCGTTTCAGGCCATGCGTTTGACGGCTCGTCGGTGGCAGGCTGGAAGGGCATTGAAGCTTCCGACATGCAGCTGATGCCTGACCCCAAAACGGCCAACATCGACCCCTTCTTCGAAGAGACCACGCTGTTCATGAGCTGCGACGTGCTGGAACCCAGCGACGGCAAGGCCTATGACCGCGACCCGCGTTCCATCGCGCAGCGCGCCGAGGCTTACCTCAAGGCCTCCGGCCTGGGCGACACCGCCTACTTCGGTCCCGAGCCCGAGTTTTTCATTTTTGACGACGTGCGCTGGAACACCGACATGTCGGGCACCTTCTTCAAGATTGAAGAGTACGAAGCCCCCTGGAACTCGGGCAAAAAGCTCGAAGGCGGCAACCGTGGCCACCGTCCGACCGTCAAGGGGGGCTACCTCCCCGTGCCCCCGGTCGACAGCACGCAGGACATGCGCGCCGAGATGTCGCTGATTCTCGAATCGCTGGGTATTCCGGTTGAAGTGTTCCACCACGAAGTGGCGGGCGCTGGCCAGAACGAGATCGGCACCAAGTTCAGCACGCTGGTGCAGCGCGCCGACTGGACGCAGATCCTGAAATACGTGGTGCAGAACGTGGCCAATGCCTATGGCAAAACCGCCACCTTCATGCCCAAGCCCATCGTCGGCGACAACGGCTCCGGCATGCACGTGCACCAGTCCATCTGGAAAGACGGCAAAAACCTGTTTGCCGGCGACGGCTATGCCGGCCTGTCCGACTTTGCGCTGTACTACATCGGCGGCATCATCAAGCACGCCCGTGCCCTGAACGCCATCACCAACCCCGGCACCAACAGCTACAAGCGCCTGGTGCCTGGCTACGAAGCACCGGTCAAGCTGGCTTATTCGGCCAAAAACCGTTCGGCCTCGATCCGTATTCCTTATGTGGCCAACCCCAAGGGCCGCCGTATTGAAGCGCGCTTCCCCGATCCGCTGATGAACCCTTACCTCGGTTTTGCGGCCCTGATGATGGCCGGTCTGGATGGCGTGGAAAACAAGATCCACCCGGGTGAAGCCGCCACCAAGGACCTGTACCATCTGCCGCCCGAGGAGGACGCACTGGTGCCCACCGTGTGCCACAGCCTGGACCAGGCGCTGGACTGCCTCAATGCCGACCGCGGTTTCCTGACCAAGGGCGGCGTGTTCACCGACAGCATGCTGGACGCCTACATCGAACTGAAGATGGGCGAAGTCACGCGCTTGCGCATGGCGACGCACCCGATCGAGTTCGACATGTACTATTCCCTGTAAGCAGGGCGCAGCACCCGGGCCATCCACCGCTTTGCTGTGAGTGGCCAAAAAAGGACGGCAAATGCCGTCCTTTTTTCATGGTTTTTGAGGATATACAGCCTGCAAATTGGATTTCCTGCCGCTTTGCCGCATACTGATAGACCGCTTTGCTGAAGCTTTTGCGCCTTGCAAGGCACCTGGAGTTCGCCATGAAAAAAACCTTGTTGTTACCATTTTTGTCCTTGCTGCTGGTCAGTGCGGGAAGCACCGCATGGGCGCAGCAGGTTTACCGCTGCGCAGGGGCGGCCGGCGGCCCGCCCGAATACATCAACAACGCCAAGGACGCCCAGAACCGCAACTGCAAGCTGCTTTCGGGCGGCAATGTCACCATCGTGCAGGGCACGGCCGTTAACAAGGCGCCGCCGGCGCGGGTTGCCAATGCAACGCCCGCCTCGGGTGGCAGCCGCACTGACGCGGGCCCCGAGCAGCGCGCCCGCGACAGCGACTCGCGTGCCATTCTGGAAGCCGAGTTGAAAAAGTCCGAAGCCAAACTGGCCGAACTGCAAAAAGAGTACAACAACGGCGAGCCGGAAAAGCAGGGCATTGAAGGCCGCAACTACCAGCGCTACCTCGACCGGGTGGCCGAAATGAAAGACAGCATCGCGCGCAACCAGAGCGACATTGCCGGCATCAGGCGTGAACTTTCCCGCCTGCCCGCCGCGAATTAGTCACCTGGCCACTGCTTCTGGGCCAAAATAGGCGGCTTGAAAAAGCCACAATCCCCTGCTGCTCCATCGCCAGCTGCGCGAGCTGCGCCAGCCTCGCCTCCTGCTGCTCTTGCGGGCGCGCCCCGGTTTCAGTCGTTTGACCTGCTCGCCACCCTGGTGGCGGTGGTGCGCACCAATGGCGTGGTGCTGTTTGCCAATGCGGCGCTGGAAGACGCGCTCGGCAGCTCGCGCCGCACCATCGAAGGCTCTCAGTTCCCCGACTGCTTCACCGAACCGCTGATTCTGCAAAACGCGCTGGAAGGCGCGGGCAGCAACGAGTTTGCCGCGCTGCGCTATGACGCCTGGCTCAGGCGCCTGAATCACGAGCCGCTGCCGGTGCATGTGGTGGTGGCGCAAACCGACACGCCGGGTGAGGCGATTGTCGAGCTGTTGCCGCTGGAGCAGCAGGCCAAGCAGGACCGTGAAGAGCGCCTGATGGACCAGGCCCAGGCCAACAAGGAGCTGATCCGCAACCTGGCCCATGAAATCAAGAATCCGCTGGGCGGCATTCGCGGCGCGGCGCAGCTGCTGCAGATGGAAATCGACAAGGAGCTGACCGAATACACCCAGGTCATCATCCACGAGGCCGACCGCCTGCAAACCCTGGTTGATCGCCTGCTGGCGCCGCACCGGCGTCCGCATCTGGTGGGTGATGTGAACATCCATGAAGTCTGCGAGCGGGTGCGAACGCTGATCGTGGCGGAGTTCCCCAGGGGCTTGCGGGTGATGCGCGACTACGACATCTCGATTCCCGATTTTCGCGGCGACCGCGAGCAGCTGATCCAGGCCCTGCTCAATATCGCGCACAACGCCGCCTACGCGCTGGCAGAGCGCATCGCGGCCGGTGATGGCCAGATCAGTTTCAGGACCCGGATTGCCCGCCAGGTGACATTTGGCAAGCAGCGTTATCGCCTGGCACTGGAATTGCATGTCATTGACAATGGGCCGGGCGTGCCGGACTCCATCAAAGACCGTATCTTCTATCCCCTGGTGTCAGGGCGTGAGGGCGGTTCCGGGCTGGGGCTGACATTGGCGCAAACTTTTGTTCAGCAACACCACGGTTTGATCGAGTGCGACAGCGTGCCGGGCCGTACCGATTTCAAGATCCTGATTCCTCTGCCTTGAAGTCTGTTCCACCGATTATTGAGGCGACATAAAAGGGACTGAACACCATGAAACCGATCTGGATTGTTGACGATGACCAGTCCATCCGGTTTGTCCTGGAAAAGGCCCTGCTGCGCGAGGACCTGCCCACGCGCAGCTTCACCAATCCGCGCGAAGTGCTGGCCGCGCTGGAACACGCGACGGAAGACGACGGCCCGCAAGTCCTGGTGAGCGACATCCGCATGCCGGGCGGCTCGGGACTGGACCTGCTGGAAAAGGTCAAGGCCAGACTGCCTGGCCTGCCGGTCATCATCATGACGGCGTTTTCCGATCTGGACAGCGCGGTGTCGGCGTTTCAGGGCGGCGCGTTTGAATACCTGCCCAAGCCCTTTGACCTGCACAAGGCGGTCGAGCTGATTCGCCGCGCCGTTGAGGAAAGCCAGCGCGAGGAGGTGGCCGAGGAACGCATGGCCGCCGCCCCCGAGATGCTGGGCCAGGCGCCCGCCATGCAGGATGTGTTCAGGGCGATTGGCCGACTCAGCCAGAGCAATGTCACGGTGATGATTACCGGCGAATCCGGCTCGGGCAAGGAACTGGTGGCGCGGGCGCTGCACAAGCACTCGCCGCGCGCCAGCGGCCCCTTCATCGCCATCAACACCGCCGCCATTCCGAAAGACCTGCTGGAGAGCGAGCTGTTCGGCCATGAGCGCGGCGCCTTCACCGGCGCCCAGACCATGCGCCGTGGCCGCTTCGAGCAGGCCGATGGCGGCACGCTGTTTCTCGACGAGATTGGCGACATGCCGTTTGACTTGCAGACGCGGCTGCTGCGGGTACTGTCGGACGGGCATTTTTACCGCGTCGGCGGTCACAACGCCGTCAAGACCAATGTGCGCGTGATTGCCGCCACGCACCAGGACCTGGAGCAGCGCGTCAAGGAAGGCGGCTTTCGCGAAGACCTGTTTCACCGCCTCAACGTGATCCGGCTGCGGCTGCCGGCCCTGCGCGAGCGGCGTGAGGATGTGTTCATGCTGGCGCGGCATTTTTTGCAGCAAAGCGCCAAACAGCTGGGCGTGGAGCCCAAGCGCATTGCCGATGCCGCCCTGCAGCAGCTCAGCAACTTCAGCTTTCCGGGCAATGTGCGCCAGCTCGAAAACATCTGCCACTGGCTCACCGTGATGGCACCGGCCCAGGTGATTGAGGCCAAGGACTTGCCGCCCGAAGTCCTGAGCGCGGCGCCCGAGGCTGCCAGGCCCCCGCTACCGGCAGACCGGGAAGTGCCGCCCGGCGTAGCGCCGCCAGCGGAATTTGAAAGGCCGGCGCCCGAAGCTGCGCTGGAGTTTGTCGTACCCCAGTTGCCGCTGCCCGTGCCGGCCTCCGGCCTGGCGCAGGGCGATGACCCCGTGAGCCATTGGGAAAGCGGACTGGAAGCCGAAGCCCTGGCGCTGCTGGCTGCTGGCCGCACCGATGTCTGGGATGTGCTGACGCGCCGCTTTGAGTCGAAACTGATTCAGACCGCGCTGGCCAATACCCGCGGCCGGCGCATAGAGGCGGCGCAAAAGCTGGGCATAGGCCGCAACACCATCACGCGCAAGATCCAGGAGCTGAATCTGGAGTAAATACCGCCTGTAGCCCATATATATTGTGCGCAGGCAGCTATTGTTTTTGTAGCAAATAGAGCTCTGCGAAAACCGGCGGAGGGTCGGCGGGCCGGTGCCAATTGCGCGGGGCACTGGCGCGTGGGGTGCAAGGTTTTGCGCGGGCTCGCCTTCCCACCATCACACCGAATGCATCCTATAGTTGCCGCATCGGCAACCACCCATGGACAGCAATGAGCCTTTCTGAAGCAGACCTGCGGGCGCGCCACCTGCAGGAAACCGCGCTGCGTTATTTTTTCGAGGTGGCGCGCTGCGGCTCGCTGACGGAAGCCTCGGAACGGCTTCACGTGGCGGCTTCGGCGATCAGCCGCCAGATTAGCCGGCTGGAGCAGGCGCTGGGCACGGCGCTCTTCGAGCGGCACCCGCGTGGCATGGTGCTGAACCCGGCCGGCGAAATCCTGGCAATGCACGCGCGTCGGGCCAGCCTGGATGCGGAACGGGCGATCAAGGAAATCCTGGCCTTGCAAGGCCTGCGCACGGGCAAGGTGCGCATCGCCGCCTCGGAAGGTTTTGCCAACGAGTTCCTGCCGCCGCTGATCGTCGCCTTTCGAGCGCGCAACGAGGGCATCGTTTTCGAGTTGAACGTCGAGCCGCCGGCCCAGGTCTCGGCGCGCGTTCGCGACGGCGATGCCGACATCGGATTGAAGTTCAGCCGCGCTCCGGACAAGGAGATCAAGGTCGAGTACCGCCAGCCGGCGCCCGTGCTGGCGCTGATGCGCCATGATCATCCGCTGGCCCGGTCCAGGTCGGTCACGCTGGCGCGCATGAGCGCTTATCCGGTGGCACTGCCCGCGCCCGACACGACGGTGCGCCAGATGATCGATATGGAGTGCAGCCGCCAGCAATTGCTGATCGAGTCCGTGCTGACCAGCAACAACATGACGATACTGCACAATTTCGTGGTGCATGGCGGCGGCATTTCTGTCTCGGGCGAGGTGTCGGTGCGCCACCTGGTCGCCGCCGGCGTGCTGAAGGCGATTCCGATCCGCGATCGCGGCATGGACGGGCGCGACATAGAGGTGCAAACGCTGGTCGGCCGCACCCTGCCGCACGCGGTGCAGTCCTTTCTCGACTACCTCAAGCAACGCCTGCCCGACCCGCTCTAGCCAGCCGCCAGACTTCGACGCCGCACCGGCGGCCGTTCGGCCCGGTCCGATGGTCAACCGGCCCTCGCAGATGGCCGGGTTTTGGTTTGCCGTTTTGGCAACAAAACCTTGCAAATTCTCTTGTTGTGGTAAGACTGAAGTGTTTCTATGATGCCTTCAGACCTGACTTTCCGGCCATCGCTGACCCCACCACCCAAGGAAATTTTGCATGCGTCTTCTGCCCAACTGCCTTCGCCTACTCGCAGTCGCCTCGCTCATCGCCGCATCCGTGGCCAGCCAGGCCCAGACCTGGCCCGAGCGGCCGGTGCGGCTGGTGGTGCCGTTTCCCGCCGGCGGCGCGACCGACTTGATTGCAAGGGTTTTCGCGCAGCGCGTGTCACGGAACATCGGGCAGCAGATCGTCGTTGACAACAAGGCGGGTGCGGGGGGCACCATAGGCTCGGCCGAGGCCGCCAAGGCGACGGCCGACGGCTATACCCTGCTGTTTACGACGAGCAGCACGCACGCCATTGCCCCGCACCTGGTGCCCAGGCTGCCCTATGATGCTGCGCGGGATTTCACGCCGATCGCGCATGCGGCCGACGCCGCCAACCTGCTGCTCGTAACACCGTCGCTGCCGGTGAAAACGGTGGCCGAGCTGATCGCCTATGCCAAAAAGCGCCCCGGTGAACTCAACTACGCCAGCAGCGGCAACGGCACCATCGTGCATTTGACGACCGAAGCGTTCAAGGCCCAGGCCGGCGTTTTCATCACCCATGTGCCTTACAAAGGCACGGCACTGGCGATCCCCGATGTCATTTCCGGCTCGGTGCAGGTGCTGTTCGACGCCATCCCGTCGGGCATGCCGCATGTCAAGAGCGGGCGCCTGCGGGCCCTGGCCGTTACCGGCGACAAGCGCTCCGCACTGGCGCCCGAACTGCCGACCGTTGCCGAGGCGGGCCTGCCGGGCTTTTCGTCCGTGACGTGGTTTGGACTGTATGCGCCGCGCGGCATGAAAGCCGATCTGGTGGCGCGTGTGCATGACGCGTTCGAGAAAGCCGCGCATGCGCCCGAGGTGGTGGAAAGCCTGGCCAAACTCGGCGTTGAACCGGCCCCGCCGGGCACGCCCGCGCAGTTCGCCGCGATGGTGGCGGCCGACAGCCAGCGCTGGGCACGCATCATTCGCGAACGCAAGATTACCCTTGAATGAAAGGCTCGGCCATGCCCACTTCATCCGCCATCGACTTCACGAATCCCTATGCCTCGGCCCGTTCCGCCGTGCTGGGGCGCAATGTTGTCAGCACCTCGCAGCCCCTCGCTGCACAAGCCGGCCTGCGCATGCTGCTGGCCGGTGGCAACGCCGTTGACGCCGCCATCGCCGCGGCAATGGCCCTGACCGTCGTCGAGCCGACCGGCTGCGGCCTCGGCAGCGATGGCTTTGCGATCGTCTGGGACGGCAAGGAACTGCACGGTCTGAATGCCTCCGGCCGTTCGCCCGCGGCCTGGTCAGCCGACCGCTTCGCTGGCCACGATGCCATGCCCGACAAAGGCTGGGACGCCGTCACGGTGCCCGGCGCCGTTTCGGCCTGGAGCGCGCTGTCGCGCCGGTTCGGCCGCCTGCCGTTCGCCGCGCTGGCCGCGCCCGCCATTGACTACGCGCGCAACGGCTTTGCGGTATCGCCGGTCATTGCGCAGTTATGGGCGATGGGGGGTGCGCGCCTGGGCGAGCAGCCCGGCTTTGCCGAGTGCTTTCTGCCCAATGGCCGGGCTCCGCGCGCGGGCGAGCTGTTTCGCAGCGAGGCCCATGCGAGCACGCTCGAAGCCATTGCCGAGAGCCACGGTGAGTCGTTTTACCGTGGTGCGCTGGCTAGGCGCATCGCGGCCCATGCCCGGGAAAATGGCGGGGTGATGACCGAGGCGGATCTGGCGAATCACCGCGCCGACTGGTGCGGCACGCTGGCCCAGCCCTTCGCCGGCTCCGTGGTGCACGAACTGCCGCCCAATGGGCAGGGCATTGCCGCCTTGATGGCGCTGGGCATGATGCAGGCACTGGGCGTTGGCAACCAGCCGCTCGACCATGTGGACACGGTGCACCTGGCTATCGAGGCGATGAAGCTCGCGCTGGCAGACCTGCACCACTACAACGCCGACATCGACGCGATGCAGATTCCGCCCAGCGCGCTGCTGGCCCCGGCCTACCTGGCCGAGCGCGCCGGGCTGATTGACCGGCACCGGGCCGGCGACCCCGGCCACGGCGCGCCCAAGCCGGGCGGTACCGTCTACGTCGCGGCGGCGGATGCCTCCGGCATGATGGTTTCCTTCATCCAGTCCAACTACATGGGCTTTGGCTCGGGCGTTGTCGTGCCCGGCACCGGCATCAGCCTGCAAAACCGCGGCCATGGCTTTTCCCTGGCGCAGGGCCATGCCAACCAGGTCGGCCCCGCCAAGCGCCCGTCGCACACCATCATCCCGGCCTTTGCCATGCAGGCCGATGGCACGCCGCAAATGGCTTTTGGCGTGATGGGGGGACCGATGCAGTCACAAGGCCATGTGCAAGTGGCCTTGCGCGTGCTTCACCACGGGCAGAACCCGCAGGCTGCGGCCGACGCGCCACGCTGGCGCGTGACGGGCGGCCTGAAGGTGGCGGTTGAGCCGGGCTTTGACGCCGCCGTGGTGAGCGAGCTCGCCGCGCGCGGGCACGCGGTCACGGTCGAGCGCGGCAATGGCGTTTTTGCCTTCGGTGGCGCGCAGCTGGTGCTCAGGCGTGGCGACGGCTACGTCGCCGGCTCCGACCCGCGCAAGGACGGCCAGGCCGTGGCGTTCTGACGCCATGAGCATCGACCCTGTGCTGATCGCCGAGTTGCTGGCGCTGGGCTGCGTGGGCGGCTTCCTGGCCGGCCTGCTGGGCATAGGCGGCGGCATGCTGCTGGTGCCGGCGCTGACGTTTATCGGCGGCGCGCAGGGTTTTGCGGCCGACTACGTCGTCAAGATGGCGGTCGCCACCTCGCTGGCCACCATCTTGTTCACCTCGCTGTCGTCGGTGCGCGCCCACCACAAGCGCGGCGCTGTTCGCTGGGATGTCGTCAAGCTGCTCGCGCCGGGTGTTGTCGCCGGCTCGCTACTGGGCGCACAGATCGCCAGGCTGCTCTCCACCAAGACGCTGGCGCTGGTCTTCGCGGTCTTCGTCACTTATTCGGCGCTGCAGATGTTTATCGACAAGAAGCCCAAGCCCTCACGGCAATTGCCGCAAGGCGCTGGCATGTTCGGCGCTGGCTCGCTGATAGGCACCTTGTCGGCGCTGGTCGGTGCGGGCGGCGGGTTTATCTCGGTGCCCTTCATGGCCTGGTGCAACGTGTCGATTCACACGGCCGTGGCCACCTCGGCGGCACTGGGCTTCCCGATCGCGCTGGCCGGCACCATGGGCTACATCGTCGCCGGCTGGAAGCTGCAAACTGCGCCAGGCGGCAGCTTCGGCTACCTGTACCTGCCGGCGCTGGTGCTGATCGCGGCGACCAGCGTGCTGTTCGCCCCCGTTGGTGCCAGGGCGGCTCACCGGCTTAACGTCAGGCAGCTCAAGCGCGCGTTCGCCGGTCTCCTGTTCGTGTTGGCGGCCTATATGGCGAGCCGGGGCCTTGCGGCCTGACGACGCGCCGCCCCGGTGCCGGGTTCAAACCCTGGTTTTTAAGCAAATAATGGCTGCAGCCCAGGTGAAATTTGCGCTGTAAGCTATCATTTTTATAGCGCAGCAAGTTCCACGATGACCGGCACATGGTCGCTGGGCCGCTCGTTCTTGCGCGGCGCCTTGTCGATCACGCAGCTGGCCACCTGCGCCTTGAGCGCTTCGCTGACCAGGATATGGTCGATGCGCAGGCCGCGGTTGCGCCTGAAGGCAAACTCGCGGTAGTCCCACCACGAGTAGCTTTTCTCGGGCTGCTCAAACAGGCGGAAGGCGTCCGTCAGGCCCAGGGCGAGCAGCGCCTGAAAATGCTGGCGCTCCTCGGTGGTGTGGTGAATGGTCTCGCGCAGGCCCTCCGGGTCATAGCTGTCCCGGTCATCCGCGGTGATGTTGAAGTCGCCCAGCAGCACCAGCTTTGGGTGCGCCAGCAGCTCGCCCTGCAGCCAGTTGCGCAGGCCTTCCAGCCATTTCATCTTGTAGGCAAACTTCTCGCTGCCCGGCGCCTGGCCGTTGACGAAATAACCGTTGACGAGGCGCAACTCACCCGCGGGCAGGTCCAGCGTGGCGGCGATCACGCGTGACTGCTCATCGGTAAAACCGACAATGTTTTTGACGATGTTGCGCGCCGGGTTGCGGCTCAATAGCGCGACGCCGTTATAGGTTTTCTGGCCAAACACCGCGCTGTGGTAGCCCGCTTCCTGCAGCGCCGCCAGCGGAAACTTGTCATCGCTGAGCTTGAGCTCCTGCAGGCACAGCGCATCGACCGGGTTGGCCGCCAGCCAGTCCAGCACCTGTGGCAGCCGCACCGCCAGTGAATTCACGTTCCAGGTCGCAATTTTCATGATTTTTGTATGTTATTGATTTATAAGAAGAAATAATTTTTTGTTGACTTATTTTTTATCCAGCTACCCACCTAGTCTTACTGTGTCACAAGCGTAGCCTTGCGTTTACGCGCAGGCAGCACGGGCATCGGGGTAGTGTCTTGAGCAAGGCTGCGGCGATACGCAGCCGCAAAGTCGTGATGGACGATGGGACGTGGCGCTGCGTGCGCTGGGCTGCCGCGAGGCTTGTAATGCGTGGGTAGGGCAGGTTTCGAGCGTTGAGCGGAGTTTTTTTTACCGGCACCAGCGGGGTGCCGTAGTTGCTCGGCCATCAGGAATCCATAGGCTGCGATGCTCAAGCTCGCGTGGTGATGAAATCCCCGCCAACCTCTGCCTTCGTAGTGCCCCAGTCCCAGTTCCTGTTTGAGGTCCTGGTAGTCGCGCTCGATGCGCCAGCGCATCTTGGCTTCAAAGACCAGGCGCTGTAGTGGTAGCTCTTCTGGCAACGTGGACAGCCAGTACTTCATCGGCTCGCGGTGGCCTTCGGGCCACTCGATCAGAACCCATTGCTCGGGGCGCAGCTGTGTGCGCTCGGTGTCACGATGGGCCGCGCGCACGCGAACTCGTGCAAAGCGTGATCTCAGTGTGAAGTTGGTGCCTTCACGCCATTCGACGCTTTGCCACTGCGAGGGTCCGAGATCAAACGCCAAATCCTTGACTGACTGTGGCCGCTGGTTCTTGGCATCACCCAGGCGCTGCCTCGTGGGGACCACCCCGCGGCCGCTGTACGCCTCGGGCGGCAGTGGCGCGTGCCCCGGTGGCCACACCGTGACCTGGCCCGTCACGCCCACCACGTACGGCAGACCCAACTCGCTCAGGCGTTCACGGAACGCCGTCTCCACCCCATATCCGGCATCGGCCAGCACACAGTGCTTGGGTGCGCCTTGCTCCAGCAGCCGCTCGATCTGGGCCAGCGCGATTGCCGGCTTGGTGGCGAATCCCGCGTCCTGCGGAACGCCGGCCTTGTCCCGTCGCGGCTTGTCGTCTGCCCACTCCTTAGGGAGGTACAGCTGCCAGGCAACAGGCAGGCTGCCCGCCTGACAGGCCAGCGTGACGCTCACCGCCACCTGACAGTTGTCCTGCTTGCCCAGCATGCCGCAGTACTGCCGGGCCACACCCACCGAGTGCCGGCCCTGTTTGGGAAAGCCCGTGTCGTCAATGATCCACCAACCCCCGTCGCTGAAATCCATTGCCGGCACGACCCATTGCGCAACGCGCAGCAGCATCTGCTCGTCTGACCAGGCGGAATCGGCCACAAAGTGGTGCAGCGATTGGTGCCGCGACCGTGTCGCCGATGGCGCCAGGTGCGCCGCCATCGGCTCTACGCTCTTGCGCTTGAGCGGCGCCAACAGACCTGTGCAATATCCTCGCAGCCCCGCCTGACGGTCTGCATGGCCCAGACCCTCACTCAGATGGGCCATGTATCGATCAAACTCCTGCAGGTCGTCCATCGAGGCTTCCTTCACTTGAAGAAGTGTTGATAATGCCTTTATTTATAACACAGTAAAACTAGCTACCCATTTGAAGGTGGGTGGAAAATTCAAGGATTAGCGATACCCTAACTGAGGTTCACATTATCCCGCCGCATCCCATTGCCGGGCAGGCAATCCATGGGTAAGCCAATTTACGACGGGGGTGTAATGAAAATGGATATTGAGGGCACCTTCAAGGCGACGCAAGAAGTCTCGTTTGGAAAACTCATAGGGGCGTACTGGTTCGAGCCGGGGCGGAACGCAGTCCGAGGCCGTTGATGTCGTGACATCGAAGCGTCTTTGTGCTTCCCCTTGATTGGTATAAAATTTTATACTTGGGAGGCGCCAATGGAGAAAGAAAAAGAGATCCGCTGGGTCGGTTCTGCCTATGACGATCTGGTGGGATTCCCGGACGAGCCGCGCCGGGATGCCTGCTTTCAGCTGAGCAAGGTCCAAGCGGGCCTGGAACCGGAGGACTGGAAGCCGTTCGATGACGTGGGCACTGGTACCAAGGAAATCCGCATCAGGGACAGCAGCGGAATCTTCCGGGTGATGTATGTCGCCAAGTTCGAGGAAGCGGTGTATGTCCTGCACTGCTTCCAGAAGAAGACGCAGGCGACCAGCAAGCAAGACAAGGACATTGCCGAGGCGCGTTATCGCGCCGTGGTCAACGCGAGAAAGGTCAAAAAATGACTATCGATACTGAAATCCGCCATGTGACAAAGCCGGGCGCGAACCTGTTCCGGGAACTCGGGTTCTCGGCCGAGGAAGCCAAGCGGCTGCAGGCCGCTTCGCACAAGCAAATCAACGACACGCGGCAGCTCAAGGAGCAGTTGATGTCGGAACTGGCCGAATGGATCGAACAGCATCACCTGAAGCAGGCCGAGGCGGCGGAGATCCTGATGGTGTCGCGCCCGCGCGTTTCCGATGTGGTGAACAAGAAGACGGCTAAGTTCACTATCGATACTCTGGTCGAGATGCTAAGTAGGGTGGGAAAGCCGGTCAGGCTGGCAATAGATTGATATTTCACATCGTTGGACATTTAAGAGCCCGCCCATGTTCCTAAACGATCAGGAGACTGCCACCGACCTTCTCTACTACGAGGCAATCGCGAAGACGGTTGTCCGGCTTATCCGAGAGACTCCAACCGTTCCAGTGACCATTGGCGTCCACGGTGACTGGGGTGCTGGGAAGTCCAGTGTCCTGAAGATGACGGAGGCAGCTTTCGCGGGCGACGACCGGGTGCTTTGCTTGTGGTTCAACGGGTGGACCTTCGAAGGCTTCGAGGATGCGAAGACTGTGGTCATCGAGACGATCGTCGATGAACTACGCCGCGCCATCCTGATAGCACTGGAATCGTTCGACCCAACTTTATCTTGCAAGTCTCGGGAGGCGTGCATTCTCTCTAATGAGGAAATCGCTCAGGCGGTGTTGCGCATCAAGGGTCGCAGCAATAGGCCTTGGCACGACATCGCCTTGTTTTATGTATTGTTTGCCACGGGGGCCAGGCCTTTGGAAATTGCCCGACTGGAGGTTCGGGACTACCTTGATGCGGACGGCCATGTGCGCCGGGAATCGCAGATGCGCGTTGAGGTAGCGATCACAAGAAAGCCTCGATCCTTATATTTCACCAGCACGCGACTCGACGAGGTACTGACGCTCTATTTGCAGGAGCGGCGGGCATTGAACTTGGGTGTGCATACGGCGACGACGTACCGAGGCCTTGATCCTGACAGCCGCCTGTTTCTGTCAGCAACGGGCGAAGGTTTCAAGGTTACGCCCTACGGCAAAGCAGGGCAGATGCGCTTTCTGTGCCGCCCCATTCTTGAGACCTACGACAAGCTGTTCCGGTATGCCGAAATCAAAGACGTGTCTGCACGATCAGCACGGCGTACTGTGGTATCCCGGCTGTATGAGCGCGGTGCTTTGGGGTGGTGCATGACGGTAAGCGGCCAGCAAACACACCCTTGACGCGTTGGGCGGCGCGACAGCCCTGAGGTCAGCGCAAGCAGAAGGTCGGCTGCCAGCGGTGTGGCAGCAGCTCACCGACCTGGCTGGCACGCTGGGTGGGCAGGCGAGCCAGC
>NZ_JANOAL010000115.1:0-4317 GCF_031411155.1 Polaromonas sp.
GCTGGCTCGCCTGCCCACCCAGCGTGCCAGCCAGGTCGGTGAGCTGCTGCCACACCGCTGGCAGCCGACCTTCTGCTTGCGCTGACCTCAGGGCTGTCGCGCCGCCCAACGCGTCAAGGGTGTGTTTGCTGGCCGCTTACCATTTTAATGCATGAAAACCGGTCTTGACGACTGTAACCCGTAAGGACGTACGGCGTCTTTCCTTAGACCCACTTGAACGCGACTTCAGGCTGGACGACGGCTCCACAAAACGCCCGGACACACACGCTGGCGATCAGGGTCTGGTAAGGCATGCCTTCTTCAAGCGCCCGAGCCTGGATGTCCATCAAGTCGGCCCTACCCCTATTCAACGTCGAAGCTAGGCTGCGGCGCGTTTGCGCGGCGTCCGGCTTGAGCGAGCAGTTAAGCCCTGCGTCTCTTGCGCAAAGGCCAGCATGCTTGCCAGGGCCTTATTGACTGCCTCGGAAGTAGGGAATGCTTTCTGAATTTCAGGTTGCAAGACAACAACATTACTACCCTGCATGAAGTGCTTCAGGTATTTACCCCTTACACCCTTGCCGAGTTGATCTCGCTTCAATTCGGGGATGTCTTGATCAGCCGTTTTTGTAGATGTTTTTTTCATATCGAGTTGCCTTTCGTGCGCTGATGATTCGAATGCCGTTGCGGCGCTCCGTATGGATCACTACCAGAAGCCGCGCTTTGTTTGAGATTCCGTAGGTCCTGCTTCGATCCTCGACCTCGGTGTGATCTGTGTCTGCAAAGGTCAGTGCCAGTGCATCCCCAAAAACGCTGACCGCTTCGTCGAACGATACACCGTGTTTCAGCAAATTGCTCGCTGCCTTTTGATCATCCCATTCGAACTTGAACATACTCAATATTTGGAAGGTTTAACGGCTGGACGACGGCTCCACAAAACGCCCGGACACATACTTGTGTAACACGCTGGCGATCAGGGTCTGGTAAGGCATGCCTTCTTCAAGCGCCCGAGCCTGAATGTCCATCAAGTCCGGCGTTGAAATGCGGATGTTGACCCGCTTTTCCTTCAAAAAAGTAGCGCTTGCGGCGGCCTTGAATTTGGCCAACTGAGCCTTGGAAGGCGAGGTGGACCTGAACTCGCCCTTTTCGTAGGCGGCCAGAATCTCTTGCTCGAATGCGTCAGGTTTTTTCATCTGGATGGCTCCTGAGTAAATAGTCTCCCGGGTTATGCACCCGTGTTCCTCAGGGAGAAGTGCTATCGGAGCGCCCCGTCGTTGCCAACGGTGATGGCTCACCCGGGAACACGACTTGGACTTGATACATCACCGCCTGCTGTGAGTGTTGTTCCTTCATGAGCCAGGTTCGTACGAAATCGCCAACGGACTTGCGTGCGGATTCGAGCGCCAGCCCCTTGTAGCCGTATGCACGCTCTTCGAGTTTTGGGGAAAGACGGCGTTCAAGCTCATCTAGGTTTTCGTGCTTGTCAAAACGCGCCCAGCCACTGTTCGTCTGCTTTTCCATCGTCGCCGTATCGAAAGCGACCGGCAGCGTTGGCTTTATCTCTGCTGTTTCTACGATCGCTGTCGTCCCCTGCACTTTAATGGGCCACTCTTTGGCCATCTCGATGTGGTATCGATACACGACCTTGGCCTTGACGTTCGAGACGGTCTTGCCTAGGTCCACGCCGAGAAAGCTCTTTGGTGGGGCATCCGGTTTGAAGGCCTCAGTAGCGGTCACGGTCGCCACTTCGAGCCGACCGCCGGACGTGTGCATGACGATAGGAACGTCGGCGGTTGCAACTGTGAGGCGGCCGGTAGGCTTCTCCTTTGGCCACACCAGCCAAGCAAGAATAATCACCGCGGCCGCGCCAGCGAAGAGAGTGATACGTTGACGATCGTTCATGCGTCGAATATCCATGGGAGTGGTTTCGGGTGCCTAACGTGCTGGCTCAGGGCCGCTACGCCGGCTGCCCGGCGTAGCGTCCCGCTGGAGAGCAGGGTTAGCGGGCAATCGGGCCAAGGCCGAAAATCGCCTGAAGGTCGCTCAGAAAAAGCCATTGAAAATCAATCACTTAGCGGGAGCGACTTAAGAGGCGTCAGTGGTGCTACTTCTGCCACTCGGCAACCGCTAGCGCTGAGCACGACGTAATTCCCGACAGGCCATTCCTGCCCATTGAGATTCGGATCCTCTGCTCGTTAAGCGGTTGAATCCTTCGGCCTTGCTTCTGAGCTTGCTCGTATGCAATTGCGGTAAGCGCGCTCTTGCATGCGATGGCGACGGCGCCGCTTTCGGGGATGAACTGATATCGAGAGTAGTTGATAGCAATCGTGAATCCATCGGACTGCGGCGCCACCGCGTATTCAGTGTCTTTGTCATACGGTGTCATCGACGCATCAGTTTGCTTCGTTGCGGTGGCACAGCCGGCGAGTACGGAAGCGAAGAGGAGTGCAGCGAAGAGTTTGTGTAGTGTCATGTCGGTCTCGGGAGCCATTTCGTGCTGTGGGTTGTGGGTGCCTGGGCGGCAGTGCTTACGTGTTTGGGCCTACTCTGCGTCGCTACGCTTCTTTCGCCATTGGCCGTCGCCGTTGCGGCTTCGAACTTGGTCCTTCGTCGGACCGGTCTTTACCAGCGGACCGCCGTTCTTGGAAGGCGAGCGGCTCCCGCCGGAATATGTCTTGGGCGAACTCTTGCCCTTTGAGAAGAAATCGAATAGGCCCATGAATACTCCGTCGTTTTGTAGGTTGGAACGCAATTAGACACGGCTTGATTGGACCCAGCAATGCGGCATCTGAAATCAACCCCGCGAGGTTTTCTGACGTAATGTAGACCGCAAACCCTGCGGCATAACATGACTGTCAAAAACGTAGTCAAGTCCTTGTCAGAAAAGGATTCTTCATGCATCAAGACATTCTTCCAGCTCAATAAAACACCCGAGAAACACCGCAGCAACTGCGGCGACCTGACCGCCAGGCCGCCCCACAGAACAGTGGGAGAAATGAAACCAGGCTGCATGAAGGTTCACTATAAATTCAGTAGCGCGTAGTGCCCGTTCTATAAGGCTACATACCAAAAACCATCATTCGCTCTTGTCGCCCGCCAACTTCAGCAAATCCCCACCCGTTCCCAATGACAGCACGCCGGTCTTGGCGTAAATTCCCAGCTTGGCGCGGGTGTCGATGATGTCGAGGTTGCGCATCGTCAGTTGGCCGATGCGGTCCAGCGGCGTGAACGCGCCTTCGACTTTTTCCATGCTCAGCCGCTCGGGCTGGTAGGTCAGGTTGGCCGACTCGGTGTTCAAAATCGAGTAGTCGTTGCCACGGCGCAGCTCGATGGTCACTTCGCCGGTGATGGCGCTGGCGACCCAGCGCTGGGCGGTTTCGCGCAGCATGATGGCCTGCGAGTCAAACCAGCGGCCCTGGTAGAGCAGCCGGCCCAGGCGGCGGCCGCTGTCGCGGTACTGCTCGATGGTGTCCTCGTTGTGGATGCCGGTCACCAGCCGCTCGTAGGCGATGAACAGCAGCGCCAGGCCGGGCGCCTCGTAGATGCCGCGGCTCTTGGCCTCGATGATGCGGTTTTCGATCTGGTCGCTCATGCCCAGGCCGTGGCGGCCGCCGATGCGGTTGGCTTCCAGGATCAGCTCGACCAGGTCGGTGTACTCGACGCCGTTGAGGGCGACCGGCCGGCCTTCTTCAAAGCGCACCGTGACTTCCTCGCGCTTGACTTCGACTTCGTCCTTCCAGAAGGCCACGCCCATGATGGGGTTGACGATTTTCATGCCGCTGCTGAGGTGCTCCAGGTCTTTGGCCTCGTGCGTGGCGCCCAGCATGTTGGAATCGGTGGAATAGGCTTTTTCGGCCGACATCTTGTAGCCAAAGCCGGCCTGGGTCATGAAGGCCGACATTTCGGCGCGGCCGCCCAGTTCGTCAATGAACAGTTGGTCCAGCCAGGGCTTGTAGATTTGGAGGTTGGGGTTGGTCAGCAGGCCGTAGCGGTAAAAGCGCTCGATGTCGTTGCCCTTGTAGGTGCTGCCGTCGCCCCAGATGTTCACGTCGTCCTGCTTCATGGCCGACACCAGCATGGTGCCGGTCACGGCGCGGCCCAGGGGCGTGGTGTTGAAGTAGGTGTTGCCGGCGGTGGTGATGTGGAAAGCACCGGCCTGCAGCGCGGCAATGCCTTCAGCCGCCAACTGCGGGCGGCAGTCGATCAAACGGGCCTTGATGGCGCCGTATTCCATGGCCTTGCGCGGGATCTCGTCGTAGTCGGACTCGTCGGGCTGGCCCAGGTTGGCGGTGTAGGCGTAGGGCAGGGCGCCCTTTTGTTTCATCCACAACAGCGCGGCGC
>NZ_JANOAL010000116.1:0-9731 GCF_031411155.1 Polaromonas sp.
GCATGTCTTCTTCCCCCAAAGTTCTATTCGGCTTTCATGCCGTGGGCGTTCGCCTGAAAACCGCCCCCAAGTCGGTGCTGGAGGTGTTTTTTGATGCCTCGCGCCGCGATGCGCGTATGCGCCAGTTCACCGACCGGGCGCGTGAAGCCGGTGTCCGGCTGATTGAATCCGACGGCCTGCGGCTGGCCAAGATGTGCGGCAGCCATGGTCACCAGGGCGTGGTGGCGCGGGTCGATGCGGTGGCCCAGGTCACGTCGCTCGATGAACTGCTGGAAAACCTCGAGGCGTCTGGCGTGGCCCAGCTGCTGGTGACGCACGACCCTGCGATGGCCGCGCGCTGCAAGCGCCGCATCACCATCGAAGCCGGACAAATCAGCCAGATTTCTTCTCATATTGGGCTCTAGCCCAGGTGTATAGCGCATAGTTCGCTATCAATAAAATAGCAGACGAACGCGTGACAAGAAACCGGAGTGCAGGACTGTGGCACCACCATGAGGTGCCTGGAAGCCTAAAACGCCTGGAAATCTGTAGCTGAAGAAGGTGTCTTGCCTCCAACAACGGGCGGAAACTCGACGCGCATCTGCCCAGCCTGCCAGGGCGGGTACTTCTCCATCACGCGCTCAAACAGTGTCCCGGATTCCCAGTTCGCCAGCCAGCTCACCAAATGCGGCCAGGGTTGCAGCGCAAACCACGCCGCATCGGTGTGGGCAAACTGGCGCACAAAGGGCAGGATGGCCATGTCGGCCAGGCCGGCGCGCTGGCCGAACAGCCAGCCACCGCCTGCCAGCCGCGCTTCAAGCCCCGCCAGCCAGCGCGCGCCGGCGGCCCGCTGCTCCCGCGCAAATTGCGGCGCATCGCCCGAATGCTGCTGCGGATAGCGGTTTGGGTATTTGTAGCGGTCCAGCTGCTGCTTGAAGGCGCCGTCGTTGTCGGCCACCAGCGCCAGCATCGCGTCAATCGATTCTTGCGGCGGCGCCAGCCAGAGCGCCGGGTCGTTTTGGCGCAGCGCCCACAGCATGATGTCCAGGCTCTGCTCAATCACTTCGCCACCGGGCAGCACCAGCACCGGCACGGTGGCCTTGGGCGATGCGGCCAGCAGTTCGGGCGGTTTGTTCTTCAGCAGCACCTCGCGCAGCTCGCAGCGCTGGCCGCTGACGGCGATGGCCAGCCGGGCCCGCATGGCGTAGGGGCAGCGGCGAAAGGAATACAGAACGGGCGGTTCAGGGCTCAAGTTTGGGGTCCTGCTGGCGCACGCCGATATGCGCTTGATGGCGCGCCTCGGCCAGTTCGACCTGGCGCTGGCGCTCGCGGTAACCGGCTTTTTGCTGCTCGGTCGTCGTGCCGTGGCAGCGGGCGCAACTCACGCCCAGCTCAAACAGCGGCGAGGCGCGGTCGGCATCGCTCAGGGGCTCGCGGCAGGAGCGGCACAGCGTGTAATGGCCGGGCGCCAGGCCGTGGCCGACCGACACGCGCTCGTCAAACACAAAACATTCGCCGTGCCAGCGGCTGTGCGCCTCGGGCACGGTTTCCAGGTACTTGAGGATGCCGCCCTGCAGGTGGTAGACCTCGTCAAAACCGCGCGAGCGCAGCAGGGCGGTCGATTTTTCGCAGCGGATGCCGCCGGTGCAGAACATGGCGACCCTGGGCTTTTTGCCTGCGGCGCCGGCCAGTTTGCCGCCGACCTGCATTTCGCGCTCGACCCAGGCCGGCAGCTCTGAAAAACTTCGGGTGGCCGGGTTGATGGCGCCCTCGAATGTGCCAATCGCCACCTCGTAGTCATTGCGGGTGTCGATGAGCACCACGCCGGGCTCGGCCAGCAGCCGGTCCCAGTCCTCGGGCCTGACGTACTGGCCGGCCATCAGGGCCGGGTGCACATCGGGCAGGCCCAGGGTGACGATTTCCTTTTTGAGGCGCACCTTCATGCGGTAAAACGGCGGCTCAGCGGCCCAGGCCTCCTTGTGCTCCAGCGTGGCCAGACGGGGGTCTGCGCGCAGCCAGGCCAGCACCGCGTGGACCGCCTCGGGCCGGCCGGCAATCGTGCCATTGATGCCCTCGGCGGCGAGCAGCAGCGTGCCCTTGACACCATTGGCCTCGCAACAGGCCAGCAGCGGCGGCTGGAGCGCGGCAAAGTCCGGCAGTTCAACAAATTTATACAGGGCGACGGTCAGAAAATCTTGCATGCAATCATTGGGCGCTGTCGCGGCGAAGTTTGGGGGACCTCCGGATTATCCGGCGGCGGCTAATTTCTGGGGAATACTGCCTACACAGAAATTTGTTGCAATGCAGCAAAATAAGCCGATGCGCAAGCCATTGACCCCCACCGCACCCGCGCTGCCCGCATGGCCAAAAGCCTGAGCAGCCTGTGGCTGAAAAACCTGCGGCGCCTGAACCGCACGCAGCAGACGCAGGGCCGCAAGCTGCTGAAAAGCCTGCTGCCCAAGGCGCCGCGCGCGCCTGCCGCACGGCGCGTGAAGGCGGTGCGCAAGGCCGCGCCGGTGAAAGCCGCCAAGCCGCTTAAAACCGTCAGGCCGCTCAAGCACCGATTGACCGCCCCTGCCGCCTCGGCCGCGCCGGCTCAGCCTGCAGCGGGCCTGCCGGGCGTCTGGAAGCAATCCTGGTTCGCCGTGCCGGCCGCCGGGCCGGTGGCACCGGCGCGGCGCCTGCTGTACTGGCTGTACCTGCCCAGCGCCGCGTCGCGCGCCGCCAGCGCGCCACTGCCGCTGGTGGTGATGCTGCACGGCTGCCAGCAGACGGCGGCCGACTTTGCCGCCTCTACCCGCATGAACCGGCTGGCCGAACGCAAGGGCTTTGCGGTGCTGTATCCGCAGCAGTCGGGCACGGCCGACGCGCACCGCTGCTGGCACTGGTACCAGCGCAGCACGCAGCAGGGCCTGGGCGAGGTGCGGCAGATTGCGCAGCTGGTGGCGCAGCTGCAGGGCCGGCACGCCCTGGACGCGTCGCGCACCTACGTGGCGGGGCTGTCGGCCGGCGCGGCGCTGGCCGGCCTGCTGGCCTTGCACCACCCCGGCCTGTTTGCGGCGGCGGGCCTGCATTCGGCCCCGGTGCTGGGCACGACCGACTCGGCCCTGGGCGCCTACCGCGCCATGCAGCACGGCGCCGGCCTGGCGCATGGCGAGGCGGCGCGTGCCTTTGTCAAGGCGCTGCCCCAGTCTGCAGGGGCGCAGGGCATGCCGGCCATCCTGATCCACGGCGCGCGCGACGCGGTGGTGCGGCGCATCAACATGCAGCAGCTGACCGGGCAGTTCGTCATCGTCAATCAAGCGGCCCTGGCCCAGACCGAGCCGGTGCTGCGCAACTACCCGGGGCGCGCGGGCGGGCGCCACCCGCGTCATGCCTACCAGAGCGCGACCTACTACGCGGGCCGAAAGCCCCAGCTGATGCGCTGCGAGATTGCCGGCCTGGGCCACGCCTGGAGCGGCGGCGACGGCGGCCTGGCGTTCAGCGCGCCCGAAGGCCCCGACGCGACGCTGATGATGTGGAGTTTTTTTTCACGCCACCGGCGCGAGCCGGTGCCTGGAAGCGGCTGAAACCGCCTGAAACCGGCCTTGCAGGCCGGTTTGGCAACGAAATGGGCCTCCAGCCCACGATTAATACGCATGGGTAGCTATTGTTTTGATAGCAATTGGCAATGCCGGGCCAGTCAAGGTCACAGATCAAACAGCCGCTGCGCCAGCCACCAGCTCGCCAGCATCGCCACCAGCAGCGAGCCGGCCTTGAGCACGCCGACGCGGTAAAACCGGGTGCCGCGCAGCCAGAACGCCAGCGGCAAAAACACCGCCACAATCGCCAGCTGGCCGACTTCAACACCTGCGTTAAAGCCCACCAGCGCCAGCACCAGCGCGCCTTGCGGCAGGCCCAGGTCGGCCAGCACCGAGGCAAAGCCAAAGCCGTGGAGCAGGCCAAAGGTAAAGGCCATGACCCAGCGCCGCCCCTCGATCGTGCCGCGCAGGTTGTTCAGCGCCGCCACGATGACCGAGGCGGCAATCGCCGATTCGACCAGCCGCGACGGCAGGCTGACGATGCCCAGCGCCGCCAAGCTCAGGGTGATGGAGTGGGCCAGGGTGAAGGCGGTGACCACCTTCAGCACCTCCTTGACGGCGCCGCCCAGCCGCGGCGCGGCCTGCCATTGGCCCTCACGCCGCACCAGCACCGACGGCAGCAGCAGCGCCAGCAAAAACAGGATGTGGTCGTAGCCAATCCAGATGTGCCAGATGCCATCGACCAGGTACTGGCGCAGGGTTTGCCAGGCGCTGGCCGCTTGCAATGTCAGGGTCTGCTCGGCCGATTCGGTGCCGAACACCAGCGCCTGGGCGTTGGCCTTGCCCGGCGCAATCCACTGCACCAGGCCCCGGTGCGACGGGTCCACATCAAACAGCAGCGAGTAGTGCGCTTTGAGCTCACCCGACAGGCTGGCGCACCGGGCCGTGAGGCTGAGCACCGCGTAGGTGCCGTCGCTGTGCTGGTCCAGTTGCAGCGCTTGTCCAGGCTGCCAGACGCAGGGCTGGCCGGCGGCAGACAGCGCCAGCCGGCTGGTGGCCAGGCGCGTGATGTCCTCGCTGCGCTGGCGCACTTCGCCCCAGTTCAGTTCGCCGTTGCCGTCGCGGTCAAGCTGCAGCACGTAGTCGAGGTCGCGCAGGGCGATGTCCCAGCGCACTGCGATGTCGGCGCTGCCTTCGCTGGCGCGCAGGGTTAGATAGCTGTCGGAAGGCTTGTGCGCCCAGGCGCTGAGCTGGGCAAAAAGCAGTGTCAGTAACAGGAGGCAGCGCTTCATCGCGTCGCTCCCTGGGCAACCAACTGGGTCGCCAGCGCGCTGACGGCCGGGTCTTCGTAAGCGCTGCTGCGCAGCCAGTCGAGCGCCGGTTGCGCCGCCTTGGCCTGTTTGGCGGCCAGCGCGGCGCGCATCAGGATTTCGGCGTCGCGCGGCTCTTTTTGCACCTGGTAGTTGCGGCTGGCAAGCTCCAGCGCCCTGGCCGCATGGCCTTCAATGTCGAGCTCGAAGCGCGCCGCTTCCTGCTCGTGCAGCCGGTCGCCACGCTTTGCCGCCGCCTGAAAACGGTCGCGCAGTTGCGCCGCCCAGCCTTCGGCCCGCTTGTCGCCCGCCGCCTTGCCGGCCAGCGCCAGCCGCAGCAGCAACACGTCAGAGCGTTCCCAGTCGGCCAGCAGCTTGAGCACCTCGGCGGGCCGCTGGCGCGCCAGCAAAAAATCGGAGTACGCGCCCAGCAGGTATTGATCGGTCACGCCCAGTTTGAGCGCCGTATCGAAGTGAGCCTGGGCCACCTCAAAGCGTTGCAGCCGCATCGCCATATCGGCCAGGCGGGTGTGGTCCCACAGCAGCAGTTCGGCGGCGGCTTTCGGCGCCGCCTTGACGCCGGCGTCCAGCTTGTCAAAGGCGGCGGCCAGCTGGCCGGTACTGGCCTGAACATAGACACTGCAGCCCAGCCCCAGCAGCGGCTCGGCCAGCGGCGTGATGCGTTCGCATTCGGCGCCGGCCTCGGCATAGCGCGCCTGCACCATGTAAATCGCGGTGCGCCAGAGCAGCGGTTCGGGCGTGCGCGGATTGAGTTGGGCAGCTTTGGCCAGGCTGGCCAGCGCGGGCTCGAATTCGTGGCTGAACTGCTGGATCATCCCGCGCACCAGCCAGTAGCCGGCGTTGTCGGGTGCCGACTGCGCCAGCGGCCCGATGGCGGCCGAGGCGTAACCGACATAGCGCGGGTCGCCCTGGGCCATGGCCAGGTCAAAGTAGCGCCGTGCAATCTCGATGCGCAGTGCCGCATCGTCGGGCCGCGCCGCCAACTGCTTGCGCAGCGACTCGACCCGCTTGAGCGCCGGATCGCTGGCCCGGCCGGGCAGGCGCTCGACCACTACCGCGTCATTGGCCGGGGTGAATGGCGCTGCGGCCGCAGGAAGGGCCGCCAAGACGGCGAGGGCAAGCGCCATCAGCGAACGAGAGACCATGAGGGAGGCGGGTGCGTGAATCGCCGCCGGCAGGGCGGAAAGCGGCAAAAAAGGGTTCGGGTGCATGGGGGCACAGTGTAGTGGTGCGCCGTGGCGGGCTTTGGCCGGATTGATGACTGGCGCACGGCTCGCGCGCTCAGAACCTAAAATCACCCCATGACCCAAGCTCTCAAAGTCGCCGTCATGGGCGCAGGCGCCGTCGGCTGCTACTACGGTGGCATGCTGGCCAGAGCCGGACACGAGGTGGTGCTGATCGCGCGGCCCCAGCATGTGAAGGCGATTGCCCGCGACGGCCTGCGCCTGCAGACCACGACCTTCGACGAGCCCGTGCGCCTGGCCGCCAGCACCGAGGCCAGCGCGGTGCAGGGCGCGCAGCTGGTGCTGTTCTGCGTCAAATCCACCGATACCGAAGCGGCCGGCGCCCAGATCCTGCCGCATCTGGCACCCGACGCGCTGGTGCTGTGCCTGCAAAACGGCGTCGACAACGCCGACCGGCTGCGCACCGTGCTGCCACAGCACGCGGTGGCCGCCGCCGTGGTGTACGTCGCCACCGAGATGGCCGGCCCCGGCCACGTCAAACACCATGGCCGCGGCGAGCTGGTGATCGAGCCCTGCCTTTCCGCGGCTATGTCCGGCGAAGCCGTGGCGCAAGCGCTGATCGCCGCCGGCGTGCCGACCGAGATTTCAGGCAATGTGCGCGGCGCGCTGTGGGCCAAGCTGATCCTCAACTGCGCCTACAACGCGGTATCGGCCATCACCCAGCTGCCGTATGGCAAAACGGTGCAGGGCGAGGGCGTGAACGGCCTGATGCGCGACGTGGTGGCCGAATGCCTGGCCGTGGCGAAAGCCGAGGGCGTGCAGGTACCCGGCGACGTGGACGCCGCCATCCGCAAAATCGCCGAAACCATGCCCAGCCAGTTTTCATCGACCGCGCAAGACCTGGCGCGCGGCAAGCCCACCGAGATCGACTACCTCAACGGCCTGATCGTGCGGCGAGGCGAGGCGCTGGGCGTGGCGACGCCGGCGAACCGGGTGTTGTGGGCCTTGGTGAAGCTGATGGAGGCGCCGGAGCGATCCACAAGGTAAAAGTTGGCGAACCGGCTCAAGGCCTGGCGTCGCGCCAGACCAGGTAGGGGTTCAGGGGCGTGCCACGCCACCATTGGCGCTCGGGCCCCAGCCGGAAGATGGCGAAATGCAGATGCGGCGCATCGGGCGAGGCATTGCCCGTGCTGCCCACATAGCCGATCACCTGGCCTTTGCGCAGGTTTGCGCCTTCCGCCACGCCGTCGGCATAGCTGTCAAGGTGCGCGTAGTAGTACGCGTAGTGGCGGTCCGGGTCGAACTGGTACAGCGTGATGCCGCCGCTCTTGCTCAAAAACAGCTTGGCCACGCGGCCCTCTTCTACCGCCAGCACCGGCGTACCGCGCGGCGCCATGATGTCCAGTGCCTCATGCGCTGCGCCGCCTGCGCGGGCCTGCGTGTAGGTGTCACTCAGCTGTGCGGCCGTCGCCCCCTGCACGGGTAGGACCAGGGCGCGTGAGCGCAAGGGCGACAGGTCTGGGGCGTTTAAAGCGGCAGCAAGAGAAGGCAGAGAAGGCAGAGAAGATGGACCGGGCTCGTTTTGCGCCACTGAAACAACCGGCGCAGCTGACTGAAACTGCACGGGTGACTGGATAGTTGACGGGATGGTTGACGGGATGGGCCGGGGTGACCTGACTTGCGTTGACGTTTCCATGCGCCTGCCCAGCGTCCAGGCGCCCGCCAGCACCAGCACCAGGCACACGGCAAGAACGGTACGCCGAAGCAGAGTGGCCGCAGGCAGCATCAGGTCTTGACGTTGACCTTGAACCCGGCCTTGGCCAGGCTAGACAGGCGTTCCGCGTCCCAGTTGGTCATGTGGATGCAGCCGTTGGTCTCGGAGTGACCCACATTCGAGGGGTTGGGCGTGCCGTGAATGCCCCAGTGCGGCTTGCTCAGGCCCAGCCAGATACTGCCCACGGGGTTGTTCGGTCCGGGTGCGATGTCCACCTTCTGCGCATCCTTGGGCGCATTTTTCAGCAGCAAGGGGTTATAGGTGAAGCTGGGGTTTTTGACTTCGTTCTTGATGGCCAGCGTGCCGACCGGCAGCGGGTCGTTTTTCTCATTGCCGATGCTGATGGGGAAACCCGCCACCGGCCGTTGTTCGGCATCCAGCACATAGAGCACGCGATCCGACTTGTCGATCTGGATGGACGTCGCCTTGAGCGGCGCCCGGCTTTCAGCGACGTTGGGCACGATGAGGTCCTTGCCGGCTTCAACTTTGCGGCCCCCGTTGAGCTGCTTCAGGTAGGCGATGCTGGTGTGGAATTTCTCGGCCAGCGCTTCGTCAACCGACTCATAGACCAGCGCCTTCATTTTGGCCCGCTCGTCCATGGCGGTGGGCGTCTTCTCGAACGGGCCGGCAAGGTCCTTGTCGGTCACGGAATAGCGCGACAGCAAGGGCGCGCTGTCGTCGCGCAGTGACGCCCAGGTCTGCGGCGTGACCGTGCCGGTTGTTTTGAGCCCGCGCGCAGTCTGGTAGGCCTTCACCATGCGCTGCATGTTGGCGGCAAAGCGCCCGTCAATCTCGCCGCAGGAAAACCAGGCCCGGTCCAGCAGGATCTGCGCACGCGCCACGGCGGCTCCCCGGCTGCCGCTGCGAAGCAAGGGGCTGTCGGTGGCCTTGTTAAAAGCGTCGCTGTCAAACGCCTTGCTGCTTGACGTTTTGGCCTCGGCCCGCGGCTGCGCAGCCCATGTGGCCTGAGCGGCCAGGCCAATGCCGGTGAAGCACAAGCCAATGACGAGCGTGCGCCAGGAAAGATGACGCGGCGAACATGATGGGATGGAGGGCATGGGGGGCATGGCTGGCGCTTTCGTGGTTACCGCACCAGTCTTGCACCGCCCGAGCCCGCCAGGTGTAAGCAGGCGCGCCTGCTGAAAGTCAGCTATATGCCGATCAGCTGCGCCAGGCCAAGCTGCGAGAAACCAGGAAAGGGGCCACGCTGCCGGGTTTTGCCACTGGAAACACCCGTCGCCTGGACGCTGTTGCCCTATAACGACGATGTGCCGGCCAGGTCCAGAATGCGCTGCCAGTGCCGTGATTCCACCGGCGTGATCGACAGCCGGTTGCCTTTTTTCAGCACCAGCATCTCCGCCAGTTCCGGGGTGGCGCGCAGCTCGGGCAGCGTCAGGTTGCGCGTCTTGCGCAGCGCCTGCACGTCCACCAGCAGCCAGCGCGGTTCCTCGGGCTTTGATTTGGCGTCGTAGTAGGGCGATTTGGCATCGAACTGGGTCGGGTCAGGGTAGGGCGGGGACGCCACGCGTGCAATGCCGACAATGCCGGGTTCGGCACAACTGGAGTGGTAGAACAGCACGCCATCGCCGACACGCATCGCATCGCGCATGAAGTTGCGCGCCTGGTAGTTGCGCACGCCGATCCAGGGCACTGTGGCCTTGGGGGCTGCCAGCGCATCGTCTACCGAGCATTCCTCGGGTTCGGACTTCATCAGCCAGTAGTTCATGGGTGCAATCCTTGGCGGCGCAGGCTCACGTTATTGCCTACGGCGGTTTGCCGCTGCCTGGGCAATCTCCGGCGGCAGGCGCTTGAGCAGCCAGCGGATCGCCAGCGGCACCAGCACCAAGTCGTCCACCATGCCAATCACGGGCAGCACGTCGGGGATGAGGTCTATGGGCGAGAGCACGTACAGCACGATCAGCGCGGTGCCGACCTTCAGCCA
>NZ_JANOAL010000117.1:0-40744 GCF_031411155.1 Polaromonas sp.
GCCGGCGATGAAGTGCTTGTCCAGCAGTTCGCCGTCGTAGGTGCCGGCCGGCTGCACGCCGCCTATGACGCCGTTGTTGTCGCGCACCAGCCCCGGCGCGGCCGATGGATCGGCGCTGTGCGCAATGTCGATGAGGAACTGGTGCCCGGTGCGGTAGGCATTGGCCAGGTTGATGGGCGCAGCCCGGTTGCCTTCGACCAGGACCCGTCCGTCGTCGGCGTCCCCGATGATGCCGTTGGCGCCTGCCGTGCGCATCACCACCTGCGGCATGCCGCCGGGGCCCTTGATGAAATTGCCATAGGCATCGGTCGCCAGCAGCGGCACGTCGAACACGTCGGCGTCGGTGAGGTTGATGCCGAGCAGCGCACGGGCCTGTGCCTTCACGACGGCCCAGGTCGCCATGCCACCGATTTCAGTGTCCGCGTTAACACCGATACCGCCAAAATTTCCATCGGCGCCCAGATTGCGGTTGGTGATCAACCGGCCGGTGGCGACCGGGTCGCCGGCGGCGTTGAGTTCGTAGGCGCGCAGGAACACCTGGTGCGAGGGGTGCGAGGAATAGGTCTGGTTCTGGTCGACGAACGGCGAGGTGGTGTTGGTCTGCTGGTGGATGTCGTCGGCGGTGCCCAGGATGCCGTCGGGGCCGGGCTGGTTGGTGGCGCGCGTCAGCACCATGAAGCGCTGACCTACCGGCAGATCATCGGCGTTGCCGAGTATGCCGTCGGCGCCGGGAATCAGCGGATCGTCCGGCAGCAGCGGAATGAACACCGTGCCCGAGCCGCCCTTGGTCACCAGGTCCAGGCCATGGTCGAA
Organism: Polaromonas sp.; assembly: GCF_031411155.1. GTDB lineage: Bacteria > Pseudomonadota > Gammaproteobacteria > Burkholderiales > Burkholderiaceae_C > Polaromonas. The sequence goes on from NZ_JANOAL010000117.1 coordinate 814, forward strand.
GAACTGGCCGAAGAAGGTCATCCAGGCGTTGAACGGCGCCGACAGGCCGGCGTCCGCCGGAATATTGGGGATGAAGTTGACCGGGCGGTCATCTGGCGTACCGAAGAGGCCATCCAGGCCAGGGCTGGCGACGACCTGGGCGCCCGGGTTGGCCGCCGCCGCGGCGAGCGCCGCCGGATTGCTGGCGGTCTGGTCAACGATCAGGTTGGAGATCGTGCGCGGCGCGGTATCGAATACGGCACCGCTGGTTTGCAAATACGAGGTGGTGACGGGGGCGGTATCGGCCGCGCCATTGGTGTCGAAGCTGGTGCCGTCAGGATCGAACGTGACGGCGCGGAACTGTGGCGTGGTCAGGCGCGGAAAGATCGTGTCGGCGGCGCCGAACCCGCTTTGCCCCAGCACCAGGTTGTTGAAGGCACCGGTCACCGTGCGCAGGCCGAAAGGCACTTCGACATTGGGCAGCAAGTCGGTCAAAAGCTTGCCGGCAGCGTGCGCTTCCGCGATCTGGATTTGTTTGAGAATGAATTCAAGATCGCTTTTGCTGAATGACGCCATGGCTGTTTCCCCTTTAAGCCGGTTTCCTGCCCCGCGTGTTCTGAATACTCACGCTGGGCGGACCCAACAAAAAACTGAAATCAAAACCGGAAAACCGATCATCACCGTGGCGTTTCGTCGGGTGTTTTGGGTCATCCGGAGCCTGGGTGGCGTCAACAAACAAAACTTTCTTCACAGAAATCTTGCCGTTGTCTGTTCGCTAACGCACGCCGGCCGTGAGTGTGCGGCGCCATGCATGCCTCGCGAATCCCCTGCAAATCTACCTACTTTGACTTACCAGGATGGCAAAAATTAAGAAAAAAGTAAGTTTTCACTCACAAAAAATCCCTTACAGGATCGAAATTCTTGGGGGAATTATTGGCACTGTGCCGACGGCGCCGGGCCATGCGTTTGGCTGATGTGGCTTTGTGTAATCTCTGTCGCCAAAGATAATTTTCAGCTTGAATAAAGCTTTTATCCGGTATTTTCCGGGCTTTTTGGCAAGCGGCCATCCGATGAACCGGTCCATCACGCGATGAACGGCAATAGTGTCTCGCCACAGCGGCTAACGGGCACCGGCAGCCAGCACTCGGTTGCTACAAAATAGATAGCTACTCATGCCCGTTTTACCTGGGCTACAAGCCCGAAATGCCTACACCGATGGCGCCGGGGGCCAGCGCCGCGGGCCGGCAACTTCGGGCCTGCTGTTCGGGCTGCGGCCACTGCAGCCACAGCTCGACCCCTCTCTCGATTTCAAGCGGCTAGGGCTTTCCGGCAAACACCTGCGGCTTGAGCGAGCGCAGATAGGCGATCAGCGCGCTCATGTCGGCGTCGTTGATGTTCTTGTAAAAACCATAGCCCATGGGCGGCTTGTAGGGTTGGCCGTTGTTGTCCATGCCTTCGCGGATGGAGCGGGCAATCTGCGCGTCGGTCCAGCCCTTGAGGCCGGTTTCATGCGGCGTCAGATTGCGCGACACGCTGGCGCCCCACGGCCCCTTGAACACCTGACCACCCGCGCCCAGGCGGGCGTGCTCGAGCATGCCCTGCGCATTGCGCGGTGTGTGGCATTCCATGCAGTGGCCGATGTTGGCCAGGTACTCGCCGTACTTGACCTGGTTGCGGGCCGGCGGCGCCACGACGTGCCTAACAGGCGGACCATAGCCGGGCGGCAGCGGGATGCTGTAGCTGGACCTGGTCACCTCGCTCTTGACGGCCGGCTGCGCCCGCAGGTAGGCAATGATGGCGGCCAGGTCGGCGTCGGACAGGTGACGGTAAAACTCGATCGGCATGGGCGGGCCAATGAGGCTCTTGTCGGGCCGCACGCCCTCGCGAATGGCTTTGGCCAGTTGTGCGTCGGTCCATTTGCCGATGCCGGTGTCGGCGTCGGGCGTGATGTTGGCGGCATAGGCCTTGAACACATTGGGCTCGTCAAACAGCATGCCGCCCGACAGCCCCTTGTCAAACAGCGGCTGGCCCTTGTCGCCGCGCGCCACATGGCAGTTGCCGCAGGCCACCACGCCGTCCATCAGGTATTTGCCGCGTTCGAGCCGGGTTTGCTTCTGCGCCCAGGCCGTGCCGGCAAGCAGAAAGGCCAGCAGCGAAGCAAGCAGGGCAGGCCTGCGGTATTTGTTGTTGTTCATGGTGTTGCTTTCGTTGTGCAGACGATGGCTAACCGAAGCTCAGAAGCAGGGAAAGCGAATAGTACTGCGCACTTTGCAGCCTTTGCAAGAGGAAATTGCTGCCCGTTCGGGTGCGGCCCGCTGCCGCCATCAAATGGCGTAGCATGGCCTTCCATGACCGTGCCCACCCCCGCGACGCCGCAAGAGATCGCACGCATCGCCCAGCGCACGCTGGCGCATTACGAACAGCATGCCGAGGCGTTCCGGCAAGGCACGCGCGACCATGACGTGAGCCAGAACATTGCCGCGCTGCTGCAGCACATCGAGGCGCCCGCGCCGTTTGAACTGCTCGACTTCGGCTGCGGACCGGGGCGCGATCTGAAGACCTTCACGGCGCTGGGGCATCACGCCACCGGCCTGGAGGGCGCTGGTCCGCTGGCCGCGATGGCGCGCGCCTACAGCGGCTGCGAGGTATGGCAGCAAAATTTCCTCGAACTTGATTTGCCGGCCGCGCACTTCGACGGCGTGTTTGCCAATGCGGTGCTGTTTCATGTGCCCAGCCTGGCCCTGCCGCGGGTGCTGGGCCAGTTGCATGCCACGCTCAAACCCGGCGGCGTGCTGTTCAGCTCCAACCCGCGCGGCCACGGCGAAGAGGGCTGGAGCGGCGAGCGCTACGGCACTTTTCATGACCTGGCGGCCTGGCAGCGCTACCTGTCGGCGGCCGGCTTTGTCGAACTGGCGCACTACTACCGCCCGGCCGGCCTGCCGCTGGCGCAGCAGCCGTGGCTGGCCAGCGTCTGGCGCAAGCCGGCCGCCTGAGCGCTGCGCGTCAGGGACGTTTGCGCGGCCCCAGCGGCAACCACCGCGGCAGCATGGAAGCCAGCACCCCATCCTTCAAAAAGAAATGGTGAAACAGCGCGGCCAGCGCATGCAGCCCGGCCAGCCACAAAATGGCATCGCCCAGAAAAGTGTGGATTTCCGCGATCTGGGCCCCCAGCGCGTGCGACTCGGCGATGGGCGGCGCCATCCGCAGCCCCGCCAGCAAGGTCAGCGCATGACCTTCGAGCCAGGCGCCGGCAACGGCCGTGAGCGGCACCGCCAACAGCAGCAGATAGAGCGCCGCCTGCACGGCCCTGGAGCCCAGATCCATCCAGCGCGCCAGCTGCACCGGCGCGGGCCGGGTGTCAACCATGCGCCACACGAGGCGCAGCAGCACCAGCGCCAGCACGCACAGCCCCAGCGTCTCGTGAAGCTGGCGCTCAAAATCCCGCGCGGCGGCATACACCCGCTGCTCGGAGCCGCCCGGCCCATAGATGAAGGCGGCCAGCACAAAAATGGCCGTGAGCCAGTGAAAGGCCTGGGCGACCGCGCCATAACGGCCATCTGAGCGGTGTTGCATTTCTTTTTCCTTTGCGTTGATCGGGAATCCTGCGGTGGCAAGGCACGGCGGACGCGGCGCAGCACGCGACAGCCTACACCCGCACGCTCAGGTAAACCACTGCTTCACATCGACCGTGGATTGCCGGCCAATGGCGCCGGCGTGCTCGGCCAGCCAGTCGGCGGCGCGCGCGCGGCCCTGCTCCTTCAGATGCTCCAGAAACGGGCCATGCGCCAGCAGCTTGGTGTCGGTGCGCTCCAGGCTGGCCAGCTGGCTGGAGTCGATCATGTGAAAGCGCGCCTTTTGCAGCCGCCGCTCCAGCCGGCCCCAGGTCAGGAATGAGGGGCTCGAAAAATCGGTGGCCTGGGCGAACATGCGCATCTCGCGCATGAAGTTGGCGCTGAAGGCCAGCTCCACGATGCGCGACTCGATCTCTTCCACCGTTTGCGGCGTGCCTTCGCGCCTGAGCGGGCTCAGCAGCACCAGCAGCACATCGCGCGAATCGCAGTCATAAAACAGCGGAAACACCGCCGGATTGGCCGCATAGCCGCCGTCCCAGTAGGGCTCGCCGTCAATCTCGACCGAGTGATGGATTTTGGGCAGGCAGGCCGAGGCCAGCAGCACCTCCAGCGTCAGCTCGGTCTCGCGAAACACCCGCAGCTTGCCGGTGCTGGCCTGCGTGGTGCCGACAAACAGCTTGAACGGGCTGCGCGCGCGCAGCTGTTCAAAATCAATCTGCTGATGGAGCTGGCGGCGCAGGGGATTAAGGTCCAGCGGATTGAGCTGCGAGGGCGAAAACTGCCCGGCCCACTGGGCCAACAGCTTGCTGGCGGGCCACGGGCTGGTGCTGTCGCCCTCGCCCTGGGTCATGGTGGGCCAGGGCATCTGCTTGCCGACCTCGGTCCAGAAATCGGCCAGGCCCTGGCGCGCGCCCTCGCGCCCGCCCTTCATCCAGCCGTCGGCCAGGACGACCGCGTTCATGGCGCCGGCGCTGCTGCCGCTCAAGCCTTCAAATTCAATGCCCGGGCTCTCCAGCAGCGCGTCCAGCACGCCCCAGGTAAACGCCCCGTGCGCGCCGCCGCCCTGCAGCGCCAGGTTGAGCCGGCTCGGCGCGTGGCGCCCCAGGCGCTTGAGCCGCGCCAGGGCTGAGGTCGGCATAAAGCCGGGGCGGTTGATGACGATGGCATCGGGGCTGACGGTCATGAAGACTCCTTCTCGGTGCACGGGGTGCTTGACGAGCAAAGAGCCAGTATAGGGTTTTCCCTAGTTTCTTGTGGGCCGGCGCAGGCAGGGGCAAAACTTGAACTCTATTTACTATCAAAAAAATAGCAAGCTATCCTCGTACTTCCTGGGCTAGCGGCAAATTTTATCCCGCGGCAGCACCATGGGCCACGGCAAGCTTGTTTTCCAGCAGCATGCGAGTTTCTGCTTGAGTTGCATCAACCGTTTCACACGAGGCGAGGCGATGCCCGCCAGGCCTGCCCGTTCGCGCCGCCTGCTTTTGAACTATCCTGGGGTGCTCGCGAGCTATTGATTGAGGATATGCAGAATGTTGCCGTCGGGGTCCTTGAACCACGCGCCCCTGTATGCGCCGGCGACATGCACATCGCCCTCGCGCAGGAGGCCCGGCAGGTCGTAATGCTCAAACGTCACGCCCCTGGCCTGCAGCGACTGCAGGATGCCGTCAAAATCGTCGCCCACCGCCCAGGTCGCCGATGTGGCCTGGTTGCTGCCGGCGAAGGGCGAGACATACACCAGCAGCGTGGTTTTGCCGCTCTGGTAGTTGAGCACGCTGTCCTCGCTGCTTTCCAGAGGCTTGAAACCCAGCTTCTGTTCATAAAATTTTCTGGCCACGTCAATCGTCCTGACCGCAATCGTGGCCATGGCGTCTTTGCTTGCAAGCATGTTCGTCTCCTGTGTGCAGGTTGATGATCCGAAAGAATATGGCTTAGGTTTTGGCCGTTCACCCAGACTGTCAACCGCCTCGAAACAGAAAGCTGTTTCTTTGTGTATTCCCGGCCGCCCATCTGCCGGGGTTCAGCGGTGTTGCAGGCAAAGTTATGTGTAGCGTCGCCCCGCCGATGTAAACCGGCGCAACAGCCTGAAAGAACGCTGGCAGCATGGCGCTTATTGCCGTCCAATAGCGGCATGTTGATGCGCTTTCTGAAAAACCCGTTTCCCCTGCGCAGCGCCCTGCTGGCCCTGTGCGGCGCGGCGCTGCTTGCCGGCCCTGTTGCGGCGCAGACCGCCGAACCAGCGCCGCCGCCGCCCGCCACGGCCGACACGCCCCCGCAGCCGGCCCCCAAATACGCCGCCAGAGACATTGAGCGCGCCTTCGGCTACATCGATGCCAACCAGGACGGCCGGCTCAGCCGCGAGGAAGCAGCCGGCTTTCGCGGCGTGGCCAGGCACTTTGACGAAGCCGACCTGAACCACGACGGCGCGCTGTCGCGCGCAGAGTTTGAAAACGCGCTCAACCACAGCAAGCCGCAGTGACGCCCGCCACTGCCCAGGAACTGTCAAGTGGATGAAACAGCCGGGGTGAGTCAGGCCCCCCCGCGCTACGTTGTAGCGGTTCGGGCGCTGTGCGAGTTCACCGCCAAGCGCGGCGATCTGGACCTGCGCTTCACGCCCTCGCCGTCCGCCCAGGAGGGCATGGCCGGTCATGCGCTGGTGGCCGGGCGCCGGGCCGACAGCTACCAGGCCGAAGTCAGCCTGAGCAGCGACTACAAGCAGCTGCGGGTGCGCGGCCGGGCCGACGGCTATGACCCCGGCAACAACCGGCTCGAAGAGGTCAAGACCTTTCGCGGCGACCTGGCGCGGCTGCCCGACAACCACCGACGGCTGCACTGGGCGCAGGTCAAGATTTACGGCTGGCTGCTGTGCCAGAAGCTCGGTCTGGCCGAGTTGCGGCTGGCGCTGGTTTATCTTGACATCGGCAGCCAGCAGGAAACCGTGCTGAGCGAGCCGTTCACGGCCGATGCGCTCAAGGTTTATTTTGAAACCCAGTGCGAAAGCTTTCTGCACTGGGCCGCGCAGGAGCTGGCCCACCGGGCCGCGCGCGATGCGGCGCTGACGGCGCTGGCCTTTCCGCACCCGGCCTTTCGGCCCGGCCAGCGCGAACTGGCCGAGGCGGTGTACCGCTCGGGCAGCAGCGGCCGCTGCCTGATGGCGCAGGCGCCCACCGGCATCGGCAAAACCATGGGCACGGTGTTCCCGCTGCTCAAGGCGGCGCCGGGGCAGGCGCTCGACAAGGTATTTTTTCTGACCGCCAAAACCCCGGGCCGGCAACTGGCGCTCGACGCGCTGGCGCGCATCCAGGCCAGTGCGCCCACCCTGCCGCTGCGCGCGCTGGAACTGGTGGCGCGCGACAAGGCCTGCGAGCACCCGGACAAGGCCTGCCACGGCGACTCCTGCCCGCTGGCCAAGGGCTTTTATGACCGCCTGCCGGCGGCACGCAGCGCGGCGATTTCCAGCCCGCAGGCCAGCGCCCTGCTCGACAAAACCGCGCTGCGCCACATCGCGCTGGCGCACCAGGTCTGCCCCTATTACCTGAGCCAGGACCTGGTGCGCTGGGCCGATGTGGTGGTGGGCGACTACAACTACTATTTTGATGTGAGCGCCCTGCTGCACGGGCTGACGGCGGCCAACCAGTGGCGCGTCAGCGTGCTGGTGGACGAGGCGCACAACCTGGTGGAGCGGGCCCGCAAGATGTATTCGGCCGGGCTGGACCAGGCCGATCTGGCCGGACTGCGGCAGTCCGCGCCCGCCGCGCTGAAGAAAAGCCTGGACAGGCTGCAGCGCAGCTGGAACGCGCTGCACAAGGCGCAGAGTGACCCCTATCAGGTACATGACCACATTCCCGAGAAATTCTTGCAGGCCTTGCAGCAGGCGAGCAGCGCCATCACCGACGAGCTGACCGAGCACCCGACGCGGGTCGACGCCGGCTTGCAGCGGTTTTATTTTGATGCGCTGCACTTCTCGCGCATGGCCGACAGCTTTGGTGCGCATTCGCTGTTTGACGTCACCCTCGATCACGCACAAGGCCAGGTCAAAAGCCGCCGCGCGCTGGCCCAGCTCTGCATCCGCAATGTGGTGCCCGCGCCGTTTCTGGCCCCGCGCTTTGCGGCGGCGCGTTCGGTCGCGCTGTTTTCGGCAACGCTGAGCCCGCAGAACTATTACGCCGACACGCTGGGCCTGCCCGGCAGCACGGTGTGGACTGAGGTGCAGTCGCCGTTTCTGGCCGACCAGCTCGCGATCCGGGTGGTCAGCGATGTCTCGACGCGCTACCAGCACCGCGACGCCTCGCTGTCGCCGATCGTTGAGCTGATGGCGCGGCAGTACCGCGCCAGGCCCGGCAACTACCTGGCCTTTACCAGCAGCTACGACTACCTGCAAAAACTGCTGCTGTTGTTCAGGGCGCGCTACCCGCAGATTGCGAGCTGGGAGCAGACGCGGCGCATGGACGAGGCGGCGCGCGAGGCATTTCTGGCGCGCTTCACGGCGCAGTCGCAGGGCATAGGCTTTGCGGTGCTGGGCGGCGCGTTTGCCGAGGGCATTGACCTGCCCGGCGACCGGCTGATTGGCGCCTTTATTGCCACCCTGGGCTTGCCGCAACTGAACCCCATCAATGAGCAGATCCGGGCGCGCATGGGCAGCAATTTTGGCGCGGACCAGAGCTACGACTACACCTATCTTTACCCCGGCGTGCAAAAAGTCGTGCAGGCCGCCGGGCGGGTGATACGCACCCCTTCAGACCAGGGCGTGATTTACCTGATGGACGACCGCTTTGCCCGGTCCGAGGTGAAAAAGCTGCTGCCAGGCTGGTGGCAGTTCAACCACCTGCGGGTGAAAACGCCCGCGCCGGCGACCGACAGAGACCGGTACGCAACAGGGTCAAAACACCCCGAACAGCATCAACAGCAAGATAACGCTGATGGGTACACCGAGTAGCCAGGCAATGATGGGCATTTGCTTCTCCTTGAGGTGAATTGGGTTGAAATACCCATCCACTTTAAAAGGCGCGTCGGCATGCCGATGCCGGGTTTCAGGCCTGAAGCCGGTAAGAAAACGCTGACGGATGTGTAGTGGGCTGGCGGGTGAAGGGGGCCCCTAACGCCCATTTTTAGCCTGGCTGGATGCAAAACAAGCCTCCAGCCCAATGAACACCTGCGCAAGCAGCTATCAATACGATAGCAAAAAATTAACGCATGCTGAGCTGCAACGCGCCCAGCATGCGCTCGACCGGCTGGTCTTCGGGCAACACGTAGACCACGCCGTAGTTTTTTCCCAGCAGCGGGCTCACCACAGACTCGTAAAAGCTGACCGGCACCACCACGCAGCCCAGCGAGATCCGGTTGTCGCCGGGCGTGGCCGAGGCGAGACGCTCCGGGCGGCGCTCATGGGCCGGGGCCGGGCGCAGGCGGTGGATGGCCAGCTTGGCGGCGTAGTCAATCCAGACGATCGCCTCGCCCTGCAGGTTGTGGCCGGGCTCCGAGGCAAAGCGGCCGGCCGGCGTGCTGCGCTCATCACCGCGCAGGCTGGCCACCTCGCGCTGCTCGATGCCCGCTACCGCGCGGTCGCCGGGCGTGAGCCCGAGCAAGGCGGGCGAGGCGCCGCGCAGCTGGCCGCTGGCCTCAAACACAAACAGGCGGGCGCTTTTCTTGTCGACGATCACAAAAGGCTGGGCCTGGTTGTCGCCCAGCGCCAGCACCCAGCGCCTGGCATAGCGGGCGTCGGCCGAGGCGGACTCCAGCACCAGCTCCGACCCTGGGCTGGCGACCGGTTCGACCGCCGCTGCGGGGACCGCGGACAGCGCGGACAGCAGCGCTGTGGCGGCCATGGCCGCCCTCAAAACCAGCCGGGCATGCAGTTTCTTGCCAGTCAACAACATCGGGAGAATTCCTGTGGTCTGCGCCATGGGGGTGCGCAAGCGCACAGATAAAAGCCGGCCCCACGATGCGGGACCGGCTTTGGATGGCTCCGATGTTAATGAGGGCCGTGCTGGCTGACAACGGAATAACCCTCAGCGGCGGGCTTCAATAGCTATTATTTTGATAGCTTAAAGCGCCCATTGAGTATGGGCCAGACCCGGTTTTTACCACCCAGCCAGTTTTTTGTAACGCTAGCGCTTCGTGGTAATTTTTCCGCACAGATTTATACGTTTCCGCGCAATTTCGCCGGTTCTGGCGTCAACTTGCCGGGGTGGCCCCATGCCGCGCGGCCACGTCATAGGCCGAGCCAAAGACTTCGGCCACCGATTTGACCTCCGGCAGCACATAGACCACGCCATAGCTGGCGTTAAAGGCGGGCTTGAGCACGTTGTCAAAAAACGCCACCGGCATGTTGATGCAGCCGTAGGAAATGCGGTTGTCGTCGGTGCTGGCCGAGGCCAGGCGCTCCAGCCGGCGCTCTTTGGGTTCATGGGTGCGCACGCGGTGCATGGACACGGCCGCATCGTAGTCGACCCAGACCACGTCCTCGCCCGACGCATTGCGGCCCGGCTCACCCAGGAAGCGGCCCGCCGCCGTGGTGCGCTCATGCGGCTGCACCTCGGCAATCGGCCGCCCGCCAATGCCGGTCACCGCGTCGTCGCCCTTGGCCGAACCGATCAGCACCGGCGTGGCGCCGCGCAATTTGCCGGCCGCATCGAACACATAGACGCGGGTGTTTTTCTTGTCAATGATGACAAAGGAAAGTTGGCGGTTGTCACCCGAGTCAACCACCCAGTCCGCCACATGGCGGGACTCGGGCGAAGCCTCTTCACCCGCGAAATCGGCAAAGCGCGGCTCCGCGCGCGGCTGGACAGCGTTTGCGCCTGCCGGCGCGGCCCCGGTCGGCGCCACGCCGCCACGAAACGGCGGCAGGGTCAGTGCCAGTATCGCGGCGCCCAGCATTACGCCCTGCTTCAGGCCGTCCAGCCATTCCTGTCGCCCGGCGCCTGGAGCAGGCGCCGGGGGCAGCTCAGGGTTCGATGGCGTGAAATCCTGCATGAAGAATCACACAATGCAGAAAGGATTTATTGAAAGGGGGCATCGGTAGTCAGGGCAGTCCGGACAGCACGCGAAAAACGCGCGACCAGCCCGGACCCACTTCATACCAGAGGGCACGTCAGGCCCGGTTTAGTTGCGGTCTGCCTGAGCAGGACGCTCGCCCTGAAAGCCGGCCGTGTCAGTGGTGCTTGCAGCAGGTGTCTGCATCGCATCTGGGGTGGTCGTGCTCTGGTTTTGCATGGTCTGTCCGCCGCTCTCGGCCGGCTTGACCGGCTGGGTGGCGGCGTCAGGGGTCTGGGCGTAGGCCAGGCCAATGGCGCCAACAACAGCGGCTGCAGCTATAGCAGAAGCCAGGGTTTTACTTGCTTTCATATCGATACTCCTTGCGTCATGCCCCTCAAGGGCAGTCAGTGGGTGAATGGCTGGCCGAATTGCCAGCTGACTTCAATTTACCCCCCGCCCAAGCCTGCGCCGTCGGTTTGATGCGAGGCTATGTGTAGGACAAGCGAGGTCACAAAATGCAAAGAATGCTGCATTCACGCCGCGGCGCCCGGCCGCTGCGGGGCCGGAGCCGATAATCCGCTGCGAGGCACGCCATTACCGGAAAAATCCGGCTCAAGGCGCGGGCCGTATTGCAGGTCAGGCCCGACCAGGCGCTGCAATTCGCCATAGCCGCTGGCCAGCGCCGTGTCATAGGCGGCGAAGGTGATGTCGGAGCAGGCGAGCGCCTCAAAAACCGGCGCCTGGCCCCGGCGTTCAAGAACACGCCAGCGAAATTCGCCGGGGCCGTCTTCTTCGACCGTCAAGGCCAGTGCCCGCAAGGGCATTTGAAGTTGCGCGTTAACCAAAGTGGACAAAGTGGCATGGCTCATGGTGTGGGTTCCCTGGAAAGACCGGTACGGGCGCAGCGCGCTTGCGGCAATGGCTGGCGGCACCGGTTCTATCGAAATTGGTGTTTGGAGTTGTCAGGAAAGGCGTGAACGCCTGGGAGCTTGCGGCAAGCATGGTCGGTTCGGTGCGGGTCAATCGCTGACCCCTTTAAATCGTTGAGCCCTTTAGGTAGTGGCTAACCTGCGCGGAACAAGCCAACAGGCCGCCTGATAAAGTAACTTTAAGAAACCGCCGACCGTGCGTCTGCAGTGTTTTGGAGCCCGTGTCTGTAGGAAAAAACGGATGGGCTGGCGCCCTGGCCCGTACGGACCGGACGTATTCCCGAACTGGTTATATTGCGGATGGGCTCGCGCCCCGCCCAACCGCGTAGCAACCCCGTAGCAACCCCGTAGCAACCCGGCAAAGCACTCATGAAAAGCCTGTACAAATATTTTTTTCGCGGCCTCATCACCATCTTGCCGGTGGCCCTGACGCTGTACCTGCTTTATCTGTTCCTGAACTGGACGGAAACCGCGGCGCTGTGGGTTTTGCGTCCGCTGATTGGCAGCTTTTATGTGCCCGGTCTGGGCCTGCTGTTTGGCATTCTGGGCATCCTGGCCATTGGCTACCTGGTGTCCAAGCCAGGCGTGCGCAAGCTGCTGTCGTTTGCCGAGTTGCCCTTCACCAATCTGCCCGTGGTGAAAAGCATTTACTCGTCACTCAAGAGTTTTGCCGACTACTTCTCACCCACGGGCAAGCAGGGCGAACAAAGCGTGGTGATTTTGCGCATGCCGGGGCACGCACTGGAAATTGTGGGACTGATCACGCGGCGCAGCTTTGCCGATTTGCCGCCGGGCTTTTTGCCGGGCGAGCGCGTGGCCGTATACCTGCCGATGGGCTACATGATTGGCGGTTACACCGTGTTTGTGCCGACCGACTGGGTGCAACCCATAGCCATGTCGGTGGAGGAAGCGATGCGCTCCTCGCTGATTGCGTGGATGGCGCGCCCGGCTGCAGGCACCGGTGACGGTGGCAGCGGGGCGGCTCGCTAGACCTGAGAGAAAAGGTCTGCTTAGTGCGCGTTGCGTTGCGCGGGGCCGGGTCCACGACCGGCGATGTGACGAAAGGTGATGCGGCCCTTGCTGAGGTCATAAGGCGACAGCTCCAGCGACACCTGGTCGCCGGCCAGAATGCGGATATGGTTTTTGCGCATCTTGCCGGAGGTGTACGCCACCAGCTTGTGGCCGTTGTCCAGGGTCACGCGAAAACGCGAGTCCGGCAACACTTCATCTACCAATCCGTGCATTTCAATCAGTTCTTCTTTGGCCATGATGTAACTCCTTGAGATTGGGGAAAATTTCTGGGATAAGGCGGGTGTTGTTCAGGTCAGACACAGGCCGGGAGCGAGCGTTCCCGAATCCAGCCCAGGGCATGCTCGGTGGCGTAATGCAAGGCGCTGGCGGCGTTGTCAAAAAGCCCGCTGAAACGCATCACGCGGTCGTGCGTGGCGCTGCCGCGTCCGGAGCGGATGGAAACCGATGCCGCAAAACGGCCTTCGCCCTGCTGTTTGGCCAGCGGCGATACGAGGTATTTGCCCACCGCTATCGGGGTGTGATCACTGTTCATAAAAGTCCTGGGCCGGGTATTTTTCCCGGCTTGATATAAAAGAAAATAATAAGAAATAACGGGCCTGCAAGCAAGCCAACGGTGTTCGGTTTCTGCCTGCCACGCTCTTTAAAAAAGAACGGGGCCGGTTGAGCCTTGAAGTGGGCACCGTTGGGGGAAGTGCTCGCCAGGAAATAGAACAGTGCGGGTGGGGCTCAGTGCTGTCTGGGCACTGAAGGCACTGGAAATTCGGGCTCTGAGAAGCGCCGCCATTGAGAAGGAAGCCGCGGATGAAAAGGGCTTCGATGTAAAAAGCTGATGCTTTACCGAACCCCTGATTATAGCGTTCTGCCAAAACTGCGCTTGAAACCGGGCCGCGCCGGGCCGGCAACCGGCCATTGTGGGCGGCAGCGACCAGGGGCCGCGTGACCAGCGGTTAGAATCACCAACCCGGAAGCGTGGCAGAGCGGTTGAATGCAGCAGTCTTGAAAACTGCCGAGGATGCGAGTCCTCCGTGAGTTCGAATCTCACCGCTTCCGCCATTTATGGGCCCTGGTTAAGGGCCCCTACCCCCAAGAGTCCAGAGTCCCAAGAGGAATCCGCCATGCGACTGCCCCCCATCGGTCTTGCCGCGGCAGCCCTTCTTCTGCTTTCCTCATGCGCCTACACGGCCGCGCCCACCCTGCCGGCGCCCGCGCCCCTGTCGGGGCGTTGCAATGCCGCACCGGCGCAGTTTGCCGTGGGCCGCGTGGCCGATGCGGCGCTGGAGCTCGATGCCAAAACCCGCGCCGGCGCGCAAATTGTGCGGGTGTTGCGGCCGAACCAGGTGGTGACGATGGATTTCAGCGCGGAACGCCTGAACCTGACGCTGGACGCCAGCGGCCGGGTCACGCGCGTGAACTGCGGCTGAACAAGCCCCGGCGCGTCGCCGCGGGGCTAACTCAATCCTGACTCAGGGCTTTTTGGCCGTTTTTTCAAGCTGCTGCAACTGCCGTTTGCGCTTGGCCTTGTTTCTGGATTCGGGCTCGGGCGGCGCCTTGCGCAGCGCCCGGGCCTGGCGCTGGCGCAACGCATCTTCCTGTTGCTTGCGTTTTTTATTCCGAAAGTGCACAAAAGTTCGGCCCAGGCCAAAGCTGACGGCGCTGCTGACGGCCAGCAGAATGATGCTTGAGGTTTCCATACTTTCAGGGCGTAGGCGGCGGCGCTACAGAAACAGCGCCTGCAGGTCGTTCAAAAAATCAAAGCCCTGCGCCGTCGGCTGGATGCGCACCAGGTCGCGCTCAATAAAGCCCTTGCGCTCGGCCTCGGCCAGCCCCTGCTGGATCGCCGTGACGGGCAAGCCGGTTTTTTCGGCAAAGTCCTGCAACCTGAAGCCATCCTTCAGGCGCAGCGCATTGAGCATGAATTCAAACGGCAGCTCGGCACGGCTCACTTCGGTTTCCTGCGTCACCGCGCCCCCGGCCAGGGCTTTGTCCATGTAGAGCTTGGGCTCGCGGTAACGCACCTGGCGCACCACGCGGTGGGCAAAGCTGAGCTTGCTGTGCGCGCCGGCACCGATGCCCAGGTAGTCGCCAAACTGCCAGTAATTGAGGTTGTGAAAGCAGCGGTGCCCCGGTTTGGCGTAGGCCGACACTTCGTAGCGCTGCAGCCCGGCGCCTTCGGTCAGCTCGGTGATTCTGTCGAGCATGGCGTAGGCCGCGTCGTCCTCGGGAATCACCGGCGGGAACTTGGCGAAGTAGGTGTTGGCCTCAATCGTCAGGTGGTAAATCGAAATATGCGGCGGCGCAAGGGCCAGCGCCTGGCGCATGTCCTGCTCCAGATTTTCCAGCGTCTGGCCCGGCAGCGCGTACATGATGTCGAGGTTGAAGGTGTCAAACGCCTGCGCCGCTTCTTCCACCGCGGCAATCGCCTGGGCGCGGTCATGGACGCGGCCCAGCGCCTTGAGGTGGCGGTCGTCAAAGCTCTGCACGCCGACCGAAAGCCGCGTCACGCCGGCGCCGCGAAAGGCCCTGAAGCGGTCTTTTTCAAAGGTGCCGGGGTTGGCTTCGAGGGTGATTTCGCAATCGGCCTCGAGCCGCAGGCGCGCCCGCAGGTCGCCCAGCAGGCGGTCAATGGCCTGCGGCGAAAACAGGCTGGGCGTGCCGCCGCCAATAAAAATGCTGTGCACCGTGCGGCCCCAGATCAGGGGCAGCGAAGCCTCCAGATCGGCCACCAGCGCGTCGATGTAGCGCTGCTCGGGCATCTCGCCAGCCACCTCATGCGAGTTGAAGTCGCAATAAGGGCACTTTTTGAGGCACCAGGGCAGATGCACATAAAGCGACAGCGGCGGCAGCGCGCTGAGTTGCAGCGTGCCGCTGCGCATGTAGTGCTGAATGTCGGTCACCATGTTGCACCCCAACTCTCACGGTATGAACCAGCGGACGCCGCGTAACCGGCTTTGCCGGGCCGCAGGCGTCGCCCCCTGAGGGGGAGGCCGCGACACGCAGTGCGCCGGCAACGGGGGGGAATCATGGCAACCAGCGCCGGGCCGCCCCAAGCGTTGCCGGCCCCCTCGGGGGGCAGCGCAGCACATGCAGTGGCAAGCGTGGGGGTCAACATCAGATCCAGCGCTCACGCATCAGCGCCATCATCTGGCGTGTGGCCTTGCCGCGGTGGCTGTTGGCGTTTTTTACCTCGACCGGCAGCTGGGCAAAGGTCTGGCCGAATTCGGGAATAAACATCACCGGGTCAAAGCCAAAGCCGTTGCCGCCCACCGGCTCGCGCGCGATCTCGCCCGGCACCCGGCCGCTGGCAATCAGCGGTTCCGGGTCGTCTGCCGAACGCAGCGCCACCAGCGTGCTGACCAGCGCCGCGCGCCGGTCGGTGATGCCGGCCATCTGCTCCAGCAAGGCCCTGACGTTGTTGTCGTCCCCCTTGGCATAACCAAACTGCGTCGCATAAAACGCGGTGTCCACGCCGGGCAGGCCGCCAAAGGCGTTGACGCACAGGCCCGCGTCATCGGCCAGTGCCGGCAGGCCGCTGAGCCGGGATGCGTGGCGGGCCTTGGCCAGCGCGTTTTCGACAAAGGTGCGAAACGGCTCCTCAGCCTCTGGAATGCCCAGTTCGGCCTGGCGCAGCAACTGCACCCCCAGCGGCGCCAGCATGGCCTGCAACTCGGCGAGTTTGCCGTGGTTATTCGATGCAAGAACGATTTTCATCATTAAAAGTGGCACCAGCCCATATAGAAAGTGCGCATGTAGCTATTAATTTGATAGCGATTGTTTTTGCAAGGCGACCAGCCGGGCGATGCCTTTTTCAGCCAGCACCAGCAAGGCGTCCATCTCCTGGCGGGAAAAAGCCGCGCCTTCGGCCGTGCCCTGCACTTCAACGTAATGGCCCACGCCCGTCATGACCACATTCATGTCGGTGCCTGCGGCCGAATCTTCGGTGTATTCCAGGTCCAGCAGCGGCGTGCCCTCGACAATGCCGACCGAGATGGCGGCCACGTGGTCAAGAATGGGGTTTTCCTTGAGCCTGCCGTCGGCCAGCAGGCGGTTGACCGCATCCTGCGCCGCCACAAAGGCGCCGGTGATGCTGGCGGTGCGGGTGCCGCCGTCGGCCTGCAGCACGTCGCAGTCCAGGTAGATGGTACGTTCGCCCAGTTTTTTCAGGTCAAACACGGAGCGCATGGAGCGGCCGATCAGGCGCTGGATTTCCTGGGTGCGGCCGCTTTGCTTGCCGCGGGCGGCTTCGCGGTCGCTGCGGGTATGGGTGGCGCGCGGCAACATGCCGTATTCGGCGGTAACCCAGCCTTCGCCGCTGCCCTTTTTGTGGCCAGGCACTTTTTCCTCGACCGAGGCGGTGCACAGCACCTTGGTAGCGCCAAATTCAATCAGCACCGAGCCTTCGGCATGAACGGTGTAATGGCGGGTGATGCGCACGGGGCGCAGCGCGTCGGCAGCGCGTGCATCGGCTCTGGCAAACTGGGTCATGGTGAGGCTTTCTGGCGACGAAACGCCGCGCGAATGGAAAAGGAAAGGGCGAAACAAGGCCCTGCGGTGCGCAACGCGAGCCGTACCTGGCGGAGGCCGTCGGCCCGATCAGGCTTTTCTGGCGGCCGAGCGGCGTATCGCTTCGTTGATTTCAGCGATGGAACGTTCGATTGTCGCCTCATCCAGCTCGTCGGCCCCGGTGTCGAGCATGCTCGCCTGAATGGTGGAGGCAAACACACCGTCCATGATGCTGTCGGTGGAAACGCCGCGGGTGGACTCGAAAGCGTCGGGCGTTTCCCACTCCATGGCCAGCACCGTGACGTTGTCGCCGTGCTCGCCGCCTATGCGCAAGGCATTTTCAACCAGGTCGGGCACCGCGTCCGACACCCCCTTGCTGGCCAGTTCGCGCACGATCTCGTCATCGCTCAGGCTACCCCACAGGCCGTCAGAACACAGCAGCAGCTTGTCGCCCTGTTGCAGCACCACCGGGCCCGCAATGTCAAACACCGGCTTGGTCGGCGAACCCAGGCAGGTGAACAGGATGTTGCGATTGATGCGCGCCAGCTTGATCACCCCGTTGCCCTGCTGCTCCAGGTAGGAGTGGTCGCGCGTGCGCGTCAGCAACTCGCCATCGCGCACCACATAAAGGCGTGAATCCCCGCAATGCACCCAGGTCGCCCCGGTGCCCTGCAAAATGGCCGCCACCAGCGTGGTGCGGGGCGTGTCCAGCATGCCTTTTTCGCTGGCGTAGCGAATGATCTGGTGGTGCGCCGCCATCAGGGCGCTGGTGAGAAACGCGGCGGTGTCCCTGATGGTGGGACGCGCTTCCTTCTGGTAAAGGGCCGAAATGGTCTGCAGCGCCAGTTGCGCCGCCACCTCGCCTTCCGGGTGGCCACCCATGCCGTCCGCCAGCACAAACAGGCCGGACTCGCGCGTGTAGCAGTAACCCATGCGGTCTTCGTTGTTCTCGCGCCCGCCCTTGCGGCTAACCTGAAAGACAGAAAATTTCATTTCAATTTGGTCGCAAAGCCAGTGGCCCGGCGCGCGGTTTTTTTGGTATCGGACACCATGTTGTCAAACTGAAGGCGCACCTTCTCGCTAACGGTGAGCTTGGTGTAACGGCGCTCACCTTCCCGGCTCAATTCCTTTTGCAAGGCAAACACCGATTGCGGCCTGGACAGCGGATCGAGCGACATGCACCACTCGACGACCTCAATCAGGTTGTCCGAATAGACACCGCGCAGCCGCGACAGGGCCAGCGACAGGCGGTCTTTTTCCAGCCGCTGTGGCGCATCATTGGGCGGGTAGCCCTGCATCGAGGCGTAGATGCAGGCGCCAATCGCATAAATGTCGGTCCACGGCCCCATGGAGGAGTCGCGGCGGTACATTTCGGGCGCGGCAAAGCCAGGGGTGTACATGGGCCGGATGAAGTTGCCTTCCTTGCTCAGCACCTCGCGCGCCGCGCCAAAGTCAATCATCACCGCGCGGTTGTCGTCGGTGATGAGAATGTTGGCGGGCTTGATGTCCAGGTGCAGCATTTTGTGCTGGTGCACGATGCGCAAGCCGCGCAGGATTTCGTCAAACAGCGAGCGGATGGTCGATTCGCGGAAAACCTTTTGCTTTTTCAGTTCGCGGGCCGTGATGATGAAGTCCTGGAGCGTGCCGCCTTCCAGGTAGTTCATCACCATGTAAACCGTTTCGTTTTCGCGAAAGAAGTTCAGCACGCTCACCACCGAGCCGTGCGAAATCTGCGCCAGCGCCCGGCCTTCTTCAAAAAAACTCTTGAGCCCGAGCCGGTACAGCGAGAGCTTGTCGGGCTGCACCTGCGGCAGCAACTCGCCGGGCGCCCGGCTGGCCAGCGATGAGGGCAGGTACTCCTTGATCGCGATTTGCTGGCCCTCGTTGTCAACGGCCAAGTAAACTACACCAAACCCGCCGGCCGAAAGCTTTCGCACAACGCGGTAGCCACCAATCACGGTGTCGGGCGGCAGTGGTGCGGGCTTGACCTTTGACATAATTTGGGATGAGCCATGGTGACCACGTCAACCACGTCTTGTTCTCTCTCTTTAGTAAAGCGTATTAGCAAATGTCAGTTTACAGCATGACGGGTTACGCGACCGTGCAATCCAGCACGGCGCAGTCGGCCACGGAAGCTGATCCCGGCCAGGACGCCAATTCGCGGCTCGGCGTCGAAATACGCTCGGTCAACAGCCGCTTCCTGGACCTGGCCTTTCGCCTGCCTGATGAACTGCGCCAGGCCGAGCCGGCGCTGCGTGAACTGCTGACCGGCAAGCTCAAACGCGGCAAGATCGAGCTTCGGGTATCGCTTGAAAGCTCCTTGTTTAGCAGCCTGCGCCCGCCCTCGTCAGCCACGCTGCAGCGTCTGGGTTCGCTGGAAGACAGCATCAAGTCGTGGCTGCCCCAGGCCGCGGTCCTCAGCGTGGCCGATGTCCTCAGAATCGCCACCAACGAAGACAAAAAACCACACGACCACAGCGACGAACTGCTCAAACTCAGCAAAAAGGCCCTGAAAGAGCTGATGACGGCCCGCGAGCGCGAAGGCGCCCGCCTGGCCACCATGCTGCTGGACCGAACCGCGCAGTTGCGGACCCTGGCAGCGCTGGCCGAACCCATGGTTCCCAGGCTGGTGGAGCAGCAAAAGGCCCGCTTCCTGGAACGCTGGAAGGAGGCGATGGCACTGGGCAGCAGCACCGCCCTGCCCGAAGTGGCGCAGGACCGCGCCCTGACCGAAGCCACCGCCTTTGCCATCCGCATTGACGTGGCCGAAGAGATCACCCGGCTGTCGTCGCACCTGGACGAAATTGACCGCCTGCTGGCCAGCGGGGGCGAACTGGGCAAACGGCTGGACTTCCTGATTCAGGAACTGCACCGCGAAGCCAACACCCTGGGCTCCAAATCCGCGTCTCTGGAACTGACCAAAATCTCGGTCGACATGAAGGTGCTGATCGAGCAGATTCGTGAGCAGGTGCAGAACATCGAATGAAGATTGAGGGCTTCAGGCGAGGCCCGAGCTAGGTTTTAGAGCTTTTTACTACCAAATTTATAGCAACCAGTGCCCGTAAAACATGGATTATCCCGGAAATCTGTTTGTAGTAGCGGCCCCCAGCGGGGCCGGCAAGTCCAGCCTGGTCAAGGCTCTGATGGAGCTCGATTCACGCATCCAGCCCGCCGTGTCGCACACCACCCGCCCGCCACGCGGACAGGAAAAGCATGGGCGGGAGTACTACTTTTTATCGCCTGAAGAGTTCGACAGCATGGTGCTGCGCGATGCGTTTGTGGAGTGGGCCCATGTTCACGGCCACCGTTACGGTACCTCGCGCCACACCATTGAAGAGCGGATCGCGCACGGTGCCGATGTGATTCTGGAAATTGATTTTCAGGGGGCCATCAACATCAAACGGATTTTTTCGAACGCCGTGCTGGTATTCATCCTGCCCCCGAGCTGGGAAGAATTGCGCTCTCGGCTGCAGCGGCGCGGAGAAGACGCGGCCGAAGTGATAGAACTGCGGCTCAAGAATGCCGCAATAGAGATGGCGCAGGCCCGGGAATTCGACTTCGTTATAATCAACGAGTTGTTTGAGCGGGCAGTTTTCGACCTGAAAACCATTGTTCATGCCCAAAGGCTCAAATTTTCGGCCCAGCGACGTGCCCGCGCCGAAACTTTCGAGGCCCTTCAAATTCCTTAAAGTCTGACGTCCTCTTTTATCGATCACAGCGAAAGAATCACCATGGCCCGCATTACCGTTGAAGACTGCCTCGAAAAAATCCCGAACCGCTTTCAGCTGGTTTTGGCCGCCACTTACCGGGCGCGCATGCTCAGCCAGGGCCACACCGCCAAGATTGAAAGCAAGAACAAGCCCGGCGTGACCGCGCTGCGCGAAATTGCCGATGGCAAAATTGGCCTGGAAATGCTGAAAAAAGTCCCCAACTGATACAGCCCAGGCTGACTGAAAAAGCACCGCTTGCCGGTGCTTTTTTCATTCTGGCGGCGGTATATTCCACTTTTTTTCACGTCTTTTTCATGCCACGATACATTTAATGCATGAGCGCCATGCTTTCGCCCGTCATTTCCAGCAAGTCGACCCCGGCCGCCGCCAACGCCGCAGCGGCGAGCTTTGCTGCGCTGACGTCCAAACTTGACTACCTGAGTGCCGCGGACATTGACAATGTCCGCCGGGCCTACCGCTTCGCCGACGAAGCCCATCTGGGCCAGCTGCGCAACAGCGGCGAGCCCTATATCACCCATCCGATTGCGGTCGCCCAGCAATGCGCGGAATGGAAGCTTGACGCTCAGGCGCTGATGGCGGCCCTGCTGCACGATGCGATTGAGGACTGCGGCGTCACCAAGCCGGAACTGATTGAGCGCTTTGGCGCCTCGGTGGCCGAGCTGGTCGACGGCCTGACCAAGCTGGAGAAACTGGAGTTCAACACCCGGGAAGAAAACCAGGCCGAATCGTTTCGCAAGATGCTGCTGGCCATGGCGCGCGATGTCCGTGTCATCCTGATCAAGCTGGCCGACCGCAGCCACAACATGCGCACCCTGAGCGATGCGCCGCGCTCCAAGTGGAATCGCATTTCGCACGAAACCCTGGACATTTATGCCCCAATTGCGCACCGTCTGGGCCTGAACACCACCTACCGGGAACTGCAGGACCTGTCGTTCCAGCATTTGCACCCCTGGCGCTATGCCATTCTGGCCAAGGCCTTGCAGCGCGCCCGCGGCCGGCGCCGCGACGTGATCAAGCGGGTGCAGGCCGAGGTCGAGGCGGCTTTTGTCACCGCCAAAATCCCGGTCAGTATTTATGGACGCGAAAAGACGCTGTATTCCATCTACCGCAAGATGGACGAAAAACACCTGTCCTTTGCCCAGGTCAATGACCTCTATGGGTTTCGCGTCATCGTGCAGGACCTGACGGCCTGCTACACCGCCATGGGCGTTGCGCACCAGCTGTACAAGCCGCTGCCCGGAAAATTCAAGGACTACATTGCGATTCCGAAAATCAACGGCTACCAGTCGCTGCACACCACGCTGATCGGCCCGTTCGGCACCAACATCGAGTTCCAGATGCGAACCGAGGCCATGCACGTGGTGGCCGAGTCGGGTGTGGCGGCCCACTGGCTCTACAAGGCGACCGACCCGGACAGTGACGCGTCTCAGCGCCTGGGCTCGCAATGGCTGCAGTCGCTGCTCGATATCCAGCAGGAAACGCGTGACGCCGCCGAGTTCTGGGACCACGTCAAGATTGACCTGTTTCCCGAAGCGGTTTATGTCTTCACTCCCAAAAGCCAGATCATGGCGATGCCAAGAGGCGCCACCATTGTCGATTTTGCCTATGCCATTCACAGCGACGTGGGACACCGTGCCGTCGCGGCCAAGGTCAATGGCGAGCAGGTTCCGCTGCGGTCCGAGCTGCACAACGGCGATGTCATCGAGATCATCACCGCCTCTGTTTCCAGCCCCAATCCGGGCTGGCTGGGCTTTGTGCGCACCGGCAAGGCGCGCTCCAAGATACGCCATCACCTCAAAACCATGGCGCTGACGGAATCACAGGATCTGGGCGAAAAAATGCTGGCACAGGCACTGCGCGCCGAGGGCATAGAGCGTGAACACCTGGCCGAGGACGACGAAGCCCATCACGCCACCTGGGAAAAAATCCTGCGCTTTACCGGCAACCGCACGCGCGCCGATTTGCTGACCGACATCGGCCTGGGCAAGCGCATCGCCAGCATGGTGGCCAAGCGCATCGTGACCCTGCTGGCCGAAATCGGCGAAAGGCCCAACGCCCTGACCATGAGCCGTGAACGCTACACCTCGCATGAATCGGTGTCGCAGGGTGCGCTCTTGCTGGACGGCAGCGAAGGCGCCTCGGTGCAGTTTGCCCCCTGCTGCCTGCCGATTCCCGGTGACAGCATCGTCGGCTATCTGGGTCGGGGAGAAGGGCTGGTGGTGCATACCGACGACTGCGCCGTGGCCAAACGCCTGCTGCTGCGCGACAGCGAACGTTTTATTGCCGTGGACTGGTCGGACGAGCCGGTGCGTACCTTTGAGACCAATCTCCTGGTCACGGTTTCGAACGGCAAGGGTGTGCTGGCGCGGGTTGCGGCTGCGCTGGCCAACGCGGAAGCCGACATCACCCATGTCGACATGGGGCACGAGCCCGCGCATGATGCGACCGACCTGCGCTTTGGCGTCTCGGTGCGCGACCGGATTCACCTCGCGTCGGCACTGCGCAGCGTCAAGCGCACGCCGTCCGTCTTGCGGGTGCAGCGGGCCAGGTCAACCGGTTGACTGGCCCCACGCTGGTCACTGCGTGCACTGCGCTGCCCCCCGAGGGGGCTGAACTTGCTCGGGGCGGCCCTTCGCGGCGTTCGCCCGGCCCCCACGCTTTTCACTGCGTGTGCTGCGCTGCCCCCGTGGGGGCTGGGTAGCTCACCTTCAACACCTCGAGCACTTGCACCCCCTGCGGCGTGACCAGGTTGACCTCATCGCCCACCCTTGATTTGAGCAGGGTCCTGGCCACCGGCGATATCCAGCTGACCTGACCCTGGGCACTGTCTGCTTCATCAATGCCCAGAATCGTGACGCAGCGCTCGCTGCCGTTTTCATCAACATAGGTCACCGTGGCGCCAAAAAATACCTGGTCGCTGCCGTGATGCAGGGACGGATTGCTGATTTCGGCAATTTCCAGTCTTTTCGTCAAAAAACGGATGCGCCGGTCAATCTCGCGCAGGCGCTTTTTGCCGTAGTGGTAGTCACCGTTTTCCGAGCGGTCGCCGTTGCTGGCCGCCCAGTGAACAATCTCCACAATTTTGGGCCGCTCGTTGTCGATCAGATCGAGCAGTTCGGTGCGCAGGCGCTGGTAGCCCTGCGGCGTGATGTAGTTTTTGCCGCCCACCGGCAGTGGCGGCAGTTGCAGTTCTTCCTCGTCCGCGTCGGTTTCTTTGGTAAAGGCTTTGTTCATGCGGCAAGCACCATGGCTTTGGGGTTTGGCATTCTGAGCATATCCGAACAAGCGCAAACGAAAAAGCCCTGGAACCTTGCAGTTCCAGGGCTTGACGTTTGGTGCGGCTGGCAGGAATTGAACCCACGACCCCTTGGTTCGTAGCCAAGTACTCTATCCAACTGAGCTACAGCCGCTAAGCCTTAAATTATAGCGTAGTTTTAAATGGTAGGGCGTGAGTGACTTGAACACTCGACCAAAGGATTATGAGTCCTCTGCTCTAACCAACTGAGCTAACGCCCCCCAAGACTGCGATTGTAAGGGCCTACTTGCTGTGGCTGAGGGCCGAGCTAACCAGCTTGGACGTAATGTCGACAATCTGGATCATTTTTTCGTAAGGCATTCGCATGGGGCCAATCACGCCCAGCGTTCCAACGACCTGGCCATCGACTTCATACGGCGCCGTCACCACCGACAGCTCCTGGTAGGGGATGACCTGGCTCTCGCCGCCAATGTAAATTCGCACCCCTTCGGCCCGGCTTGAAACATCCAGCAGGCGCATTAATTGTGCCTTCTGCTCGAACAGGTCGAACAGCTTTCGCAGATTGCCCAGGTCGCCCGAAAAGTCGCTAACCGCCAGCAGGTTGCGTTCACCCGAGACGACCACTTCATCACGCGACTCGATGGCCTCGGAACTGACCAGCACCGCCGCCTGCATCAGGCTGGCGATCTCGCCCCGCAGGGCCTCGACCTCATTTTTCAGGCGCTCGCGCACCTCTTCAATCGCCATGCCCGCATAGTGCGAGTTCAGAAAGTTGGCCGCCTCTATCAACTGCGACTGGGTGTAGTCGGCCTCGGTAAAGATGACGCGGTTTTGCACATCGCCGTCGGGCGAGACGATGATCACCAGAAAACGCCTTTCTGACAGGCGCAAGAACTCGATATGCCTGAACACCGAGGTGCGTCGCGGTGCCATCACCACACCAACAAACTGCGACAGGCTGGACAGCATGTGCGCCGCGTTGCTGAAAACCTTTTGCGGCTGGTCGGGCGCCAGTCTGGGCACCGGAATGTGAACGCCGGAGGGCAGCGGGTCGCGCTGCATGGTCAGCATGGTGTCGACGAAAAGCCGGTAGCCCCTGGCCGTGGGGATGCGGCCGGCCGAAGTGTGCGGGCTGACGATCAGGCCGAGTTCTTCAAGGTCGCTCATCACGTTGCGTATGGTGGCGGGCGACAGTTCAAGGCCGGAGGCCCTGGACAGCGTGCGCGACCCCACCGGCTGGCCATCAGCGATGTAGCGCTCCACCAGCGCTTTGAGCAACAACCGGGCACGATCATCAAGCATGCAGTCATTCTACGAAGCTTCGGTCACCGTGTTGTGATGTAATTTGCTGATGAAGTCGCAATTCCGCCATGTCGCACTGATCGGCAAGTACCACGCCCAGGGGTCCCGTTCTGCGCTGGAAGACATTGCACATTTTCTGGGCACCCAGGGCTGCGATGTGGCGCTGGAGCAGGACACTGCGAGCAACACCGGGCTGACGCAGTTTCCAACGCTGGATGCGGCCCAGATAGGCGCCCAATGCGACCTGGCGCTGGTGGTTGGCGGCGACGGCACCATGCTCGGCATAGGCCGGCTGCTGGCCCAGTTTGGCGTGCCGCTGGTCGGCATCAACCAGGGCCGGCTCGGCTTCATCACCGACATCGCCTTTGAAGACTACCAGAGCACGCTCAGGCCCATGCTGCGCGGCGAGTATGAGGAAGACCGGCGCTGGATGATGCAGGCCAAGGTGGTGCGCGACGGCCACTGCGTCTTCAGTGCCACGGCCATGAACGACGTCGTCGTCAATCGCGGCGCCACCGCCGGCATGGTCGAGTTGCGGGTCGAAGTCGATGGCCGCTTCGTGGCCAACCAGCGCGCGGACGGCCTGATCATTGCCTCGCCGACCGGCTCCACCGCCTACGCCCTGTCGGCCGGCGGCCCGCTGCTGCACCCCTCCATCCCCGGCTGGATTCTCGTCCCCATCGCCCCGCATACGCTATCAAACAGGCCGATAGTCCTTTCGGATTCTGGCGAAATTGCTATCGAAATAGTAGCAGGCCGGGATGCCAGCGCGAACTTTGACATGCAGTCGCTGGCCAGCCTGCTGCACGGCGACCGGATCACCGTCAGGCGCTCGGAGCACCAGATGCGTTTCCTGCATCCCAAGGGCTGGAGCTACTTTGATACCCTGCGCAAAAAACTTCACTGGAACGAAGGCGTTGCCTGAACCCGGCATGCCCTGCCCTGCTCCGGATTGACCCCAACTTATGAGCCTTAAAAGCATTTCGCTTCGCGATTTCGTTATCGTCAAAGAACTGGACCTGGACCTGTCCGACGGGTTCACGGTGCTCACCGGCGAAACCGGGGCCGGCAAGTCGATTTTGATAGATGCGCTGCAGCTGGCGCTGGGCGCGCGCGCCGATGTGAGCGTGATCCGGGAAGGCGCTCAGCGCTGCGAAATCAGCGCCGAGTTCGACCGCCCCGCTGCGCTGATGCCCTGGCTGGAACAAGCGGGTTTCGAGGCGGCAGACAGCCTGCTGCTGCGCCGCACGATCGATGCGCAGGGCAAGAGCCGGGCCTGGATCAATGGCAGCGCGGCCACCGCGACCCAGCTCAAGGACATCGCCGACCGGCTGGTGGACATTCATGGCCAGCACGCCTGGCAAAGCCTGACCCGGCCCGACGCGGTGCGCGGCCTGCTCGACTCGTATGCGCAGCTGTCCACCGAAGCCTTGAGCCTGCGTTGGCAGCAATGGCGCCTGGCCCAGAAAACACTGGCCGAGGCGCGCGCCGCGCAGGACAGCCTGCAGCGCGAGCGCGAGCGCCTGGCCTGGCAAATCGGCGAACTGGGCAAGCTGGCCCCAGGTGCCGATGAATGGGCCGAACTCAATGCCCAGCACGGCCGCCTGTCCAACGCGCAGGCCCTGCGCGACGCGGTGCAGAGCGCCGTCGAAGCCCTGCAGGAAGCCGACGACAACGCCGCCGCGCTGGTCTCGCGCGCCCTTCATGCGCTACAAAATCAGGAGCATATAGAGCGCGAATTCAAAGGGCTAACCGAGGTTTTGAATGGTGCCCTGGCGCAAATCGAAGACGTCGTGCATTCCCTGCACGGCTACGCGCGGCATGCCGAGCTGGAACCGCAGCGCCTGGCCGAGCTGGACGAACGGCTGTCGCTGTGGGTTGGCCTGGCCAGGCGCTACAAACGCCCGCCGGCCGAGCTGCCCGAGTTGCTGGCGTCCTGGCAGGTCGAGCTGCACAAGCTCGACGAAGCGGCCGACCTGGCCCAGCTCGAGAAAAACGAGCATCAGGCCGAAGCCGCTTATTTGCAGGAAGCCCGGCTGGTTTCAAAATCGCGCGGCAGGGCCGCACCCCAGCTGGCCAAGGCCATCACGCTGGCGATGCAGGGCCTGGGCATGCAGGGCGGAAAATTTGAGGTCGCGCTGACCCCCCTTGAGCAGCCAGCCCAGCATGGCCTGGAGCAGGCCGAGTTTCTGGTCGCCGGCCACAGCGGCAGCACGCCCAGACCGGTCGGCAAGGTCGCGTCTGGCGGCGAGCTGTCGCGGATTGCGCTGGCCATTGCCGTCACCACCAGCCAGCTCGGGCAGGCGCAAACCCTGATCTTTGACGAGGTGGATTCCGGCGTGGGCGGCGCCGTCGCCGAAACCGTGGGCCGCCTGATGAAGCAGCTCGGCAAGGACCGGCAGGTGCTGGCGGTGACCCATCTGCCCCAGGTCGCGGCCTGCGCCGACCAGCATCTGGTGGTGGCCAAGCGCAGCGAGAAAAATGCCACCTTCAGCAGCGTGGACCATGTCAACGGCGAGCAACGCGTGGCAGAAATCGCCCGCATGCTGGGCGGCGAGCGCCTGTCTGGCACCACCCTGGCGCACGCCAAGGAAATGCTGGAGCGATGACGATGACGCTGGAAATGGTGCTGATCACCGGCATGTCGGGTTCCGGCAAGTCGGTGGCCCTGCATGCGCTGGAAGATGCCGGTTACTACTGCGTGGACAACCTGCCGCCCGAGCTGCTCACCCCTTTCGTGGCGCTGGAGCAGCGCCCTGGCGCGCGCAAGGTAGCCATCGCGATGGACGTGCGCAGCGCGACCTCGCTGCCGCTGGTGCCGCAGCAGCTGCGGCAATTGCGCGACCAGGGCGTGGCCGTGCAGTCGCTGTTTCTGGACGCCAATACCGAAACCCTGGTGCGGCGATTTTCCGAAACCCGGCGGCTGCACCCGCTGTCGCGCATGGACGCCTCCGACCAGCACCGGGCGCTGGTCGACGCCATCGAGCTGGAGCGCGAGCTGCTTAGCGAGCTGCGCGAAGAGGCCCATGTGCTGGACACCAGCATGATCCGGTCGGCGCAGTTGCAGGGCTATGTGAAGTCGCTGATCTCGACACCGGCGACCCAGCTGACGCTGGTGTTTGAGTCCTTCGCCTTCAAGCGCGGCGTGCCGCTGGACGCCGATTATGTGTTTGACGTGCGCATGCTGCCCAACCCGCACTACGAGCCGGCGCTGCGCCACCTGAGCGGGCGTGACCAGCCTGTCGCCGACTACCTGAAGTCGTACTCAGAAGTGGACGACATGTTCGGGCACATCGAGCAATTCCTCAGCCACTGGCTGCAGGCGCTGGTGCGTGACCACCGCAGCTATGTCACGGTGGCCATAGGCTGCACCGGCGGGCAGCACCGGTCGGTCTACCTGGTCGAAAAGCTGAGCGCGGCCTTCGCCCGGCACTGGCCCACCCTGAAGCGCCACCGCGAACTCGACGCGGGCTGAATGCTACAAAATTAATAGCTAGATACGCTTGTTGCGACTGGGCTAGAGCTTGATTCGAGTAGTTTTCTGATCGGCGCAGGCAGCCCCAGACCTGGCCAGGCCGCCGAGCCAAACCAGGCACCCGGACGCTGCGCTGAAGCCATGGCCTTGGGCAAGGTCTGACTGGCCCGAAAGCCGGCCCGCCAGGGCGACAAGTGCAAGTCCTTGTGCGTCAGCACATGCACAAACCCGGGCAGCGGCTCGAGCCTGGCCCGCAGGCCTGGCGGCAACAAGGTTTTCAGCGCCTCGTCACTTTCAAACACGGGCAGGCAATACAGGCCACCCCAGATGCCGGGACTGGGGCGCTTTTCGAGCCAGACCGAGCCGTCGGGGCGCTGCGCCCACAGCAGGCTGAGTGCCTGCGCGCTGCGCTTTAATTTCCGGGTCTTGACGGGGTAGCGCTCGGGTTCGCCGCTCGCCAGGCCGCGGCAGCGGGCCTGCACCGGACACAGCAGGCACTGCGGCTGGCGGCCCCGGCAAATCGTCGCGCCCAGGTCCATCAGCCCCTGGGTGTAACGCGGCATGGTGTCGGCCAAATGGTTGTTGGGCAGCAACTCGGTGGCCCGGCTCCAGAGCGCCCGTTCATGGGCGCTTTGCGCCAGGTCATCCGAGAATCCAAGAACCCGCGTCAACACGCGTTTGACGTTGCCATCCAGAATGGCAACCCGCTCACCAAAGCAGAACGAGGCAATCGCGGCCGCCGTCGAGCGGCCTATGCCGGGCAGGGTCTGCAGCTGCTCCGCCGTGCGCGGAAACTGCCCGGCGTGCAGCGCCATCACCGCCTGCGCTCCCCGGTGCAGATTGCGCGCACGGCTGTAGTAGCCCAGGCCACTCCACAGCGCCAGCACCTCGTCCTGGTCGGCCTCGGCCAGTTGCTCCACGCTGGGAAAGCGCTGCAAAAACCGGGGGTAATAGTCCAGCACCGTGGCTACCTGGGTCTGCTGCAACATGATTTCGGACAGCCAGACCCGGTAAGGGTCGCGCGTGTTCTGCCAGGGCAGGCTGTTGCGCCCGTGCGCCGTTTGCCAGCGCACGATGTCCGCGGCAAAGCCTGAAAGCGCTTCTTGCGTCAAGCCTCAGGCCGCCTGGCTCAGTGCCACGGGTTCCGCGGCATTGAAGCTGACGGACGCCCTGGCTTGCGGCGCAGACCCGCTCAGCAGGTGCGAGGTCAGCTGCGTCAGCTTGGCGTCGAGCTCGTTGAGCACGCCTTCCTGCGTGTCAATTTCCGCAATCCGTTCATCGAGCCCGGTGGCGGCCTGCTGGATGCGCTCTATGGCCTCCAGCCGGCGACCAAAATTGCGGCGCCGCTCACGCAACTGCGCATCGAGTTGCGATGCGGCGGACTTGTTCCAGAGCTCCACCTCGCCCAGAGCGGATTCGTAGACCCCGCGCAGACGCGTGGCCAGGGCGCGCACCAGTCGCTCGGAAAATTCGGCCTGCGAGAGTTTCAGCACATTGCTGACCCCCAGGTACTGCAAATGGCTGCGCTCAATCTGGTCCAGGTCATGGATGTAACGCGTCAACTCGGGCTCTTTGGGCGCCTGCAGCGAAAAACTGAATTCGGCATTGAGCTGGCGAAACGATGCGGTCAGCATGGACTGGATTTCGGTGCTGAGGATCTGCGCCTTTTGCAGGCCTTCGCGCAGCCGCGAAAAGGTCTGGCCATAGGCCCGTTTGACACCCAGCTTGATGCCGGGCTGCTTGAGCGCATGCGTCAACTCGGCCAGCTCGGCCCGTAGCGTGGGCGTGCTGAGCAGATTGAACACCTCGCGCAGCAGTTTGAGGTGCACCGAACGCACCGCGTAAATCTTGGCGCCGCTACCGTCAAACTCGGCCTGCTCCTGCTCGATGCGGCTGCGCATATGCCGGATCACCGAGACGTTTTTGCCGCGCAGGCCGCGCAGCTCCATCATCTGCTCGGCCAGGTCACGGCGGCGAATGCTCATGGCGCGGCCAGCCTCGGCCCGCAACTCGTTGATGCCGCCGGCGACGGCAGCGCGCAGAATTTTCTGGCGCTGGCCCATCACGCCCTCGCCCAGCGCTTTTTCAAGCGCCGGCAAACAGCTCGCCTGCAGCAGCTGCTGGTCGTGCGTGACCTTGGCCACCAGCCCTTTTTGCGCCGAAACCGGAATCACCTGCGATTCGGGCAGACCCAGGATCTCGGCCGAGGTGGCCCTTTGCCGGTCAATCTGCGCCTGCACCTGTTCGGGCGAGCTCAGGGCGTCCCACAGCGTGTCGATCTTGTTCAGCACCACCAGCCGCCCGTCGCTGGCCTCGCCTTCGGTAATCAGGTGTTCGCGCCAGATCGCCAGGTCGGATTTGGTCACGCCGGTATCGGCCGCCAGAATGAAAACCACCGCATGCGCCTGCGGAATCAGGCTCACCGTCAGTTCGGGCTCGGCGCCGATCGCGTTCAGGCCCGGCGTGTCCAGAATGACCAGGCCCTGCTTGAGCAGGGGGTGGGCAATATTGATCAGCGCATGGCGCCATTTCGGCACCTCGACCAGTCCGTTCGCGCCCACCAGCGGGTTGTCATCGGGGCTGCTGTCATGCCAAAAGCCCAGCGCCCGGGCTTCATCCTTGCTGACTTGCCGCACTTCGGCCACTTTTTCGAGAGCCTGCGCCAGCTGCGCCGGGTTGTTCACATCCAGGTCGATGCGGGTCCATTTTTCGGGTGCCAGGCGCCACTCCACCAGGGCCTGCGGCTGCAGACGGGTTTCGATCGGCAACAGGCGCAGGCTGGGCGGCACCTCGGCGTCATAACCGAGCTCGGTCGGGCACATGGTGGTGCGCCCGGCACTGGCCGGCATGATGCGGCGCCCATAACCGGCAAAGAAAATGGCATTGATCAGTTCGGACTTGCCGCGTGAAAACTCTGCCACAAAAGCCACCATGACCTTGTCCGAGCGCACCTGCGATTCCAGCCGGTGCAGCCGCTCCTCGACCGCGGCGTCCAGCAGGTCGTGGTCTTTCATCCACTCGGCGAGCAGCTTCAGGCGCAGCGCAAATTCGCGCCGCCAGACACCATGCTGGTCAAATTTTTCGTTAAAAGACATGAACAACCGTAAAAGTGTGACTGGCCAATATAGCATCGCCCACCCGAAACGACCATGGCCGAAGCCGTGTGGAATTTACGGTTTCTGGCAGCGGGCACAGTAAAAAGTCGAACGCTGTCCCTGCCGGATGCTCTTGATGCTGGCTGTGCACACTTTGCAAGGCAGCCCGCCGCGGTCGTAAACCATGGCTTCCAGCTGGAAATAACCGGCCTCGCCATGCGCATTGGAAAAGTCCTTCAGGGTGCTGCCCCCTTTTGTAACCGCCTGTGTCAATACCTCCCGAATGGCGCGATGCAGCAACGCCGCGCGCGGCCTGCTGATGCGGCAGGCCGGCGTGGTGGGCCTAATGCCGGCCAGAAACAGGGCCTCGGAGGCGTAAATATTGCCCACGCCGACCACTGCCTCGCCGCCCAGCAATACCTGCTTGATGGCGGTCTGGCGGCGCTGGAGCGCCTGGTGAAAGGCGGCCGCCTCAAAGGCCTCGCTGAGCGGCTCCACGCCGAGCCGGCCCAGCAGTTTGTGCGCCACCGGGTCGGCTTCGCTCTGCGCATACACCACGGCGCCAAAGCGGCGCGGGTCGTTCAGGCGCAGCGTGCCCTGGCTGGTGACCAGTTCAAAATGGTCATGCTTGCCCGGCGCGGACAGGCCGCTGCCAAAACCCAGGCTGCCCGACATGCCCAGGTGCAGCAGCAGCAGGCCGTCGCTCAGGTCCACCAGCAGGTATTTGCCGCGCCGGCGCACGCCCAGCACCTGCTGGCCAACGAGTCGCTGCGGCTCGCAGCCCAGCGGCCAGCGCAGCGGCTTGCCCAGGGCCACGGCCTCAATGCTGGCACCGGCGATGCGGCCGGCAAAGCTCAGGCGGGTCACTTCAACTTCGGGCAGTTCAGGCATGGGCTCACAAATAAAGGGGGTAGCAACATCAACACCGGCATCAAGCCCAAGGACGGTCTTGAAAACCGCTTGCCTGGAGCTTCAATTATCATGGCTGATGATGAAAAAACTTGGCATTGCTTTTGGTTGCCTGTGGCTGGCGGCTCCCTGGGTGCTGGCGCAGACCGCGGCACCCGAACCCGCGGGCTCGGGCCTTGCCGAAGCCAAGGCGGCGCAGGAGTCCGCGCCCTCATCGACCCTGAACAGCGCACTGTTTTACCAGTTGCTGGTGGGCGAACTGACCACGCAGGAGGGCGAGCCCGCCGCCGGCTTTGCCCTGATGCTAGATGCCGCCCGGAAAACCGGCGATGCCCAGCTTTACCAGCGCGCCACCGACATTGCCCTGCAGTCGCGCTCGGGCGATTCGGCGCTGCAGGCGGCCACCGCCTGGAAACAGGCCCAGCCCGCTTCGCGCGAGGCCAACCGCTATGTGCTGCAGATCCTAATTGCCCTGAACCGCATCGCCGATTCGGCCGATCCCCTGAAAACCGAGATTGCGCTGGCCAGCGCCGGTGAGCGCGCCGCCGCGCTGACGGCAGTCCCGCGGGTTTACGCCCGCGTCACCGACAAAAAGCAGACCGCGGTGGTGGTGGAAGCGGCCCTGGCCGACTACCTGAACAATGCCGCGAATCCGGCCATCGCCAGCGCCGCCTGGACCGCCGTGGGGCGCATGCGTCTGGCTGCGGGCGACAACCGCGGCGCGCTGGACGCTGCCAAACGCGGCCAGGCCCTGGACCCGCGCGCCGACGGCCCGCTGCTGGTGGCGCTGGAACTGATAGACCCGAAGTTGCCCGAAGCCGAGGCGCTGGTGAAAACCTACCTCAGCGGCAACGCCGCCGCCCAGCCCGACATCCGCATGAGCTATGCACGCGCCCTGCTGGACCTGCAGCGCTATGCCGAAGCGGCCGCGCAGCTGCAGATCGTGACCCGCGAAAAACCCGACTATCCCGAGGGCTGGCTGGTTCTGGGTTCCCTGCAATTGCAGGACAACCAGCTGGCGCCGGCGCAGGCTTCGCTGGAGCGCTATGTCGCCCTGGCCCTGAAGACCAGCGCCGAAGCCGACCGCAACCGCGGCCTGGCCCAGGCTTACCTGGCGCTGTCGCAAGTGGCCGAAAAGCGCAAGGACTATGCCGCCGCAGAAGGCTGGCTGAACAAGATCGAAAACCCCTCCGACCTCGGCCTGGCGCAGACCCGGCGCGCGTCCATTCTGGCCAGCCAGGGCAAGCTCGAAGAAGGCCGCCAGCTGATTCGCCAGTTGCCCGAGCGCAGCCCCGCCGACGCGCGCATGAAGGTCACGGCCGAGGTGAGCCTGCTGCGCGATTTCAAGCACTACCAGCTGGCCTACGATGTGCTGGGGCAGGCCCTGGTCAAAACGCCCAACGAGCCTGATCTGATCTACGACCAGGCCATGATGGCCGAAAAGCTCGGCCGCCTGGACCAGATGGAACGCCTGCTGCGCCTGGTGATACAGCAAAAGCCCGACTACCACCATGCCTACAACGCGCTGGGCTACTCGTTCGCCGAACGCAGCGTGCGGCTGCCGGAAGCGCGTGACCTGATTCGCAAGGCACTGGAATACGCGCCGTCCGACCCCTTCATCAAGGACAGCCTGGGCTGGGTCGAATTTCGCATGGGCAACAAGGCTGAAGCGGTGCAGATTTTTGAAGCCGCCTACAAGGCCAAACCCGACGCCGAAATTGCCGCCCACTACGGTGAGGTGCTCTGGAGCATGGGCCAGCGCGACCGCGCCGTGGCGATCTGGAAGGAAGGCAAGCTGCTCAATCCGGACAACGAAACCCTGCTCGAGACGCTCAAGCGCCTGCGCGTGAAGCTGTAACCCGGACCGTCCCCTTGTTCAGCACGCTCCGCCCGCGCCTTGCGCCGCTTTCAGCACTGCTATTTGCTATTATTTTAATAGCTGGTTGCGCACGTCCTGCCTCGACCAGCCCGCTAATTGACTCCAAATCATCGTTCTGGTCGGGCCGCATCAGCCTGCAGGTCCAAAGCGAGACCGCGCAGTCGTTTTCGGCCGGCTTTGAGCTCAAGGGCCAGCCCGAGCGCGGCGAGCTGACCCTGATCAGCCCGCTGGGCAATGTGCTGGGCGTGCTGCGCTGGGCGCCGGGCGAGGCCACGCTGGACTCGGGCAACCAGAAGATTCAGCGCTTCGCCTCGGTTGACGAGCTGATGGCGCAGGCCACCGGCGCCGCTGTGCCGCTCAGCGCGTTGTTCGCCTGGCTGCAGGGCGACAACGCCAGCGTCAGCGGCTGGTCGGCCGACCTGTCGCGCCGCAGCGAAGGCCGCATCACCGCCACCCGAGCCCAGCCCCTGCCCCAGGCCGACCTGCGGGTCGTGCTGGATCAATAAGGCTGGCCGCCGTCTCGCGCTTTTTTTGCATCCTGCCCACGTGACCCGCCCACTCCAAGCCCTTTACGACGTCCCCGCACCCGCCAAGCTCAACCTGTTTTTGCACATCACCGGGCAAAGGGCCGACGGTTACCACCTGCTGCAGTCGGTGTTCATGCTGATCGACTGGTGCGACACCCTGCACTTTGAACTGCGCAGCGACGGCCGGATCAGCCGGGCCGATCTGGGCGGGCCGGCGCAAACTGCCCCAGAGGCGCTGCCGGCCGACGACCTGACCGTGCGCGCCGCCAGAGCCCTGCAGGCGGCCTGCGGCACCGCGCTGGGGGTTCACATCAGCCTTGAAAAACGCATTCCCGCGCAGGCCGGCATGGGCGGCGGCTCGTCTGACGCGGCGAGCTGCCTGCTGGCGCTGCAACGGCTCTGGGGCGTGCGCCTGCCGCCCGACAAACTGCACGCCATCGCCCTGTCGCTGGGTGCCGACGTGCCGTTTTTCCTCTCCGGCGGCCATGCCTGGGTCGAAGGCATTGGCGAGGCCATCACCCCGATTGCCCTGCCGCCGGCGCACTTTGTGGTGGTCAAGCCCGCGGCCGGGCTGCCGACCCAAAGCATTTTCAGCGCGCCCGGCCTAAAACGCGATACCAAAACTGCTACAATCCAAGGCTTTGCTGCAAATGCTAATGGCGACAAGAATCTGATCTTCAGATTTGGCCATAACGACTTGCAGCCGGTCGCGCAGTTGCTCTGCCCGCAGATGGTTCAATCGCTCGATTGGCTGGCTGCAAAGGGGCTTGAAGGACGCATGACCGGCTCTGGAAGTGCGGTGTTTGCGCAGTTGCTGCAAGACGTCGATCTGCAGGATTTATCAGACGCTCCGGGCGACTGGAAAATTCAAAAATGCAGCAATCTGCAAACGCACCCTCTGGCGGGTTGGTAAAATCCGGCCCTTGAGAAAGCGTTAGCGGACGAGGATTGACAGACGACGATTGACAGATGACGATTGACAGACAGGTTATAGGTTGGTTGCGGTGGGTGTGTTGGGGCTGCTTCAAGTCCCGGTGCGCAAACCGGCAATTGTCCTGTGTAGGGGTGTCGCCAAGTTGGTTAAGGCACCGGATTTTGATTCCGGCATTCGCAGGTTCGAATCCTTCCACCCCTGCCAAAATTTGAATCAGTCGCCCAAAGTGCGGCTGAAGTTGAGACCCGCCCCGAGGGCGGTGGATCTCAATGAGAAATACAGGCCCGCTTGCGGGTCTGTATGTTTTGGGAAACGCAGCAATTTTCGGTATGGGGCACTCACTGCCAAGTCCCTGTTGCAACCCGTGCTACCCGTGCGTCTTTTGCCCCGATAGAAATTTCAGCCACGTTCAAGTCCAACTCTCGCTGAGTCCCACATGCAAACGCACCACCCCGACTTCATGGTTTTCACCGGCAATGCCAACCCGAGCATGGCCTCCGAGATCGCCCAGCACCTGGGCATTTCACTGGGCGCCGCCCATGTGGGCCGGTTTTCAGACGGTGAAGTCACGGTGGAGATCCAGCAAAACGTGCGCACCCGCGACGTGTTCGTGGTGCAGTCCACCAGCGCGCCGACCAACGACAACCTGATGGAACTGCTGGTCATGGTCGATGCCCTCAAGCGCGCATCGGCCGAGCGCATCACCGCCGTGATTCCCTATTTTGGCTATGCCCGGCAAGACCGCCGCCCGCGTTCGGCCCGCGTGCCGATCACGGCCAAGGTGGTGGCCAACATGCTGCAGGCCGTCGGCGTGACCAGCGTGCTGACCATGGACCTGCATGCCGACCAGATTCAGGGCTTTTTCGACATCCCGGTCGACAACATCTATGCGTCGCCGGTGCTGCTGGGCGACCTGCGCCAGCGCAACTACACCGACCTGATGGTGGTTTCGCCCGATGTGGGCGGTGTAGTGCGGGCGCGCGCGCTGGCCAAGCAGCTGGGCTGCGACATGGCCATCATCGACAAGCGCCGCCCCAAGGCCAATGTGTCGGAGGTGATGCACGTCATTGGCGACATCGACGGCCGCAACTGCGTCATCATGGACGACATGATTGACACCGCCGGCACGCTGGTCAAGGCCGCCGAAGTGCTGAAAGACCGCGGCGCCAAAAAAGTTTATGCCTATTGCACGCACCCGGTTTTCTCGGGTCCGGCGATTGAACGCATTGCCCAGGGCGACGCGCTCGACGAAGTGGTGATCACCAACACCATTGCGCTGAGCGACCACGCGCGGGCCTGCAAAAAAATTCGCCAACTCTCCGTGGCACCGTTGATCGCTGAAACCATGCAGCGCATCTCCAAGGGAGAGTCGGTCATGAGTTTGTTTTCAGAGCAGGACGGTTTGTTCTGAGCTGAAACCAAAAGGTGGCTGCCCGGCGCCCGAGCCTTTGACTCGCGCGCCAGAGCAGCCTTTTTATGTCGGGGCAAGCTGGTCGCGGCCCGCCCCTTTAAGGAGTAGTTTATGAAATTCGTCGCTTTTGAGCGCGCCAAGCAGGGCACGGGTGCGAGCCGCCGTCTCCGCATCACGGGCCGCACGCCCGGTATCGTTTACGGTGGAACCGCCGAGGCCACGCTGATCGAGATCGATCACAACGCCCTCTGGCACGCCATCAAGAAAGAAGCCTTCCACGCCTCCATCCTGCAGATGGAACTGGCCGGCAAAGAACACAAGGTCTTGCTGCGTGACCTGCAGATGCACCCGTTCAAGCAGCAGATCCTGCACATCGACTTCCAGCGCGTCGAAGCCAAGACCCGCATGACCGTGAAAGTGCCGCTGCACTACAGCGGCGAAGAAGAGTCCCCGGCAATCAAGACCGAAAACTGCCTGGCCAACCATGTGCTGACCGAGCTGACCGTGTCGTGCTTCCCGGCCGACATTCCCGAGTTCATCGCGGTTGATTTGAGTGGCCTGAAAAAAGGCACCTCGCTGCACGTCAAGGACATCACGCTGCCAAAAGGCGTGAAGTTTGTGGCCAAGGGTCAGGACAACCCGGTTCTGGTGTCGGTTGCCGCCCTCTTGGTCGAGCCCGAGGCCGCACCGGCCGCCGCCGACGCCCCCGCTGCCGATGCCAAGGGTGGCAAAGCTGCGGCCAAGCCCGCTGCCAAGCCTGCCGCCAAGCCTGCCGCCAAAAAGTAAGCACCGCGCTTTGCAGCATTGACCTGAAAAGGTCTGCGGCCCTTGCCCTCGCCCGAGGACAAGGGCCGTTTCTTTTGGCCCCGTCATTCTGGCTGCATGATTTTGCCCGCGTCATTTTGGCCGCGCCACCGTGGGCGCAGGCATCAGGCCGGATAATTGCCCGACGCGCCCGCCCCGCTGGGCCTACCCTTCTTTCAATCACGCAACATGATCAAACTGTTTGTTGGCCTGGGCAACCCCGGCCCGGAATACGAAGCGACGCGCCACAACGCCGGTTTCTGGTGGCTTGACGCACTGGCGCGTGAGCTGAAGGCGCCGCTCAGCCTGGACAAAAGCTACCACGGCCAGGTTGCCCGCACCACGGTCAACGGGCAAACCGTGTGGCTGCTCAAGCCCCTGACCTTCATGAATGTCTCGGGCAAGTCGGTCGCCGCGCTGGCCCGCTTCTTCAAGGTCTTGCCCAGCGAAGTGCTGGTGGCGCACGACGAGATGGACATCGTGCCGGGCCAGGTCAAGCTCAAGTTTGGCGGCAGCCATGCCGGCCACAACGGCCTGCGCGACATTCATGCGCAACTCGGCACGCCCGACTACTGGCGCCTGCGCATCGGCGTCGGCCATCCGGGCGTCAAGGCCGAGGTGGTGAGCTGGGTGCTGAAAAAGCCCTCGGCCGAACACCGCACGGCGATGGAAGACGCGATTGCGCGCTGCCTGAAGGCGGTGCCCGAGCTGCTGGCCGGCGAGATGGAAAAAGCCACCATGCTGATCCACACCAGCCAGCCGCCACGGCCCAAGCCACCGCGAAAAACCGAGCCGGAAGACTAGGCGTGGTTTTTTGTATGCTATAAATTTGATAGCTTATTGCGCACGCACTGATTGGGCTGGAGGGCGATTTGACCTTAAAAAATGGCTCAAAAGATTTTTTGAACCTGCCAACCGTGCGCAGCAACGGCGGAAATCAGCGCCTGCAGTTGCTCATGGTTTCCAGACAACGTCGGCGCTGTCCGGCACGCAGCATGCGCCGCGAAGCGGCAACCTGAGGCTGCGTGTCCGCGACGAGCAACCTGTTAAACCGAAGCGTCACGGAACGCCCTGAGCACTGTATTGATCCGTGTCTGGTAGCCAGTCCCTTGTGCCTTGAACCACTCAAGCACATCTTGATCCACTCGCAGCGAAATGGATGCTTTGGCCGGCAACGGCTTCAAACCCTTGCGAACCAAGCCGCGAACAATGTGCTTTACATCGGCCTCAGGGTGTTCGGACGTCGGTTTTGCATCACCCGCACCGGACTTCAGGCGTGCCCAATCAGTTTTGGATTTCATCGAAGTAGATTTGCGACTCGCGCTTGGTAGCTTTTCGGAACGAGATGACGCGGATTTCATGTTCATTCTCCGTATGTACGACTGAAACAGTGATGCCAGCGAGCATGCCCAGCGTAACGAAGCGTTGCTCGCCGTAGGAGAAACGGTCATCCTCGAAAGTAAATGTCACGCCATCAAAAACGCTTGCAGCATCCAAGAAGTCAAGGCCGTGGGCTTTGATGTTCGCAGCACGCTTTGTTTCTGACCAAGTGAACTCCATGCGCAAAGTGTATATACAAAACGTATTGGCATCAAGCAGTATTTCTACTGCGGTTTAACGT
>NZ_JANOAL010000118.1:0-2697 GCF_031411155.1 Polaromonas sp.
GACGTGCAC
This sequence comes from Polaromonas sp., assembly GCF_031411155.1. GTDB lineage: Bacteria > Pseudomonadota > Gammaproteobacteria > Burkholderiales > Burkholderiaceae_C > Polaromonas. The sequence continues at coordinate 10 of NZ_JANOAL010000118.1, forward strand.
TTTCCCGGCCTCAAGAAAGAGCTGCTGGCGGCGGCCATGAAAACCTTTTACGAGGTGCGCAACCTGCCCGGCCTGAAAAAGAAACCTTCTACCAGCGAACTGCTGGACTGGCTCAAGCTGCTGCTGGCCGAGGACATTCCGCTCGAAGCGCTGCAAAGCCGGGACGACAGGGTGGCGGTGCCGCCGCTGGTGGGCGCGCTGCTGAAGAACGAGCAGGATGTGACGCTGTTTGAAAAGCTGGTGTTCATGCAGCGCAACAACCGCTGACAGCCGGGCCGCGGTCATGAACTCAAAATCATTGTGGCTGGAAGGCCTGTCCGACGCCATCGGCTTCATCGGCGGCGCATTGCTGGGCTACTGGATCGGGCGGCTGCTGGGGCTGGATATTTTTGCCGAAGGCTATGGCAACAGCGCCATCGCCGGCATTGTACTGGTCGGCGTGGGCGGTGGCCTGGGCCTGCAGCTGGCCCGCCGCTGGAGAAAGCGCCGCAAAGCCAACGAGGAAAACTGAACATGGCTTTTGTAGAACCCGTGACCCTGGAGGCGCGCGGTGTGCGGCTGGTGCCGCTGGGCCTGGAACATGAAGCGGGGCTGCGCGCCGCCGCCAGCGACGGCGAGCTCTGGAAGCTGCGCATCACCTCGGTGCCCGAGCCCGATGAAACCCGCGCCTACATAGCAACCGCCCTGCAGACGGACAACCGGCTGGCCTTTGCGGTGATCGAGGCCGGCACCGGCAAGGTGCTGGGCAGCACCAGCTACCACGACATCCTGCCGGCGGTCAAACGCGTCGAGATTGGCTACACCTGGTATGCCGCCAGCAGCCAGCGTACCCATGTCAACACCACCACCAAGCTGCTGCTGCTGACACATGCGTTTGAAACCCTGGGCTGCCATGTGGTGGGCTGGCGCACCGACAATTTCAACTTCGCCAGCCAGCGCGCCATCGAGCGCCTGGGCGCCCGCAAGGACGGCGTGATCCGCGGCCACGCGCTGCGCCGCGACGGCACGATTCGCGATACCGTGATGTACAGCCTGAACTCGGGTGAATGGCCCGAAGTCAAGGCGCAGCTGCTGTACCTGCTGGACAGCCGCACCCCACCTCCCTTTGCCTGAAAGGAGTCCGCCATGCTGATCGACTTCTTCTACACCCTGCGCTCGGCCAAGCTGCCGGTGTCCGTCAAGGAATTTTTGATGCTGCTCGAAGCGCTGCAGGCCGGCGTGGTGGGGCCGAACAGTGAAATCAATGACGCCCATGACGGCGAGGGCGCCTACAGGATCGACGATTTTTATTACCTGAGCCGCACGATTCTGGTCAAGGACGAAAAGCACTACGACAAGTTTGACCGCGCCTTTGCCAGCTACTTCAGGGGCGTCGAGATGATTGCCGACTTCACCAAGGACATTCCCCTTGAATGGCTGCGCAAAAACCTGGAACTGGAACTCAGCCCCGAAGACAAGGCGAAGATTGAAAAAATGGGCTGGGACGAGCTCATGGAAACGCTGAAAAAACGCTTTGAAGAGCAAAAAGAACGCCACGAGGGCGGCAGCAAATGGATAGGCACCGGCGGCACCTCGCCCTTTGGCGCCAACGGCTTTAACCCGCAGGGCATACGCATTGGCCAGGAAAAAAGCCGCAACAAGAGCGCCATCAAGGTCTGGGACCAGCGCGCCTACAAGGACTACGACGACACGCAGGAACTCGGCACGCGCAACATCAAGGTCGCGCTGCGCCGCTTGCGCAAGTTTGCGCGCCAGGGCAGCGTCGAGGAGCTGGACCTGCCGGACACCATCAAGTCCACCGCCGCCAACGCCGGCTGGCTCGACATCAAGATGGTGCCCGAGCGCCACAACAATGTGAAAGTGCTGCTGCTGATGGACGTGGGCGGCACCATGGACGAGCACATTCACCGCGTAGAGGAAATGTTCTCGGCCGTCAAGGCGGAATTCAAGCACCTGGAGTTTTATTACTTTCACAACTGCGTCTATGACTTCATGTGGAAGAACAACCGCCGCCGCTTCAGCGAAAAGTTTGCCACCTGGGACATCATCCGCAAGTACAACAAGGACTACAAACTGATCTTTGTGGGAGACGCGACCATGAGTCCCTACGAAATCCTGCAGCCTGGCGGCAGTGTGGAATACAACAACGAGGAAAGCGGCGCCGAGTGGATGCAGCGGCTGACCAACGCCTTCCCGAAATTTGCCTGGATCAACCCCGAGCCCCAGGGCGTCTGGCAATACCGCAGAGCATCAGCGTGATCCAGCAACTGGTGGGTCAGCGCATGTACCCCCTGACCATCAAGGGCCTTGAAGAGGCCATGCGGCTGCTGTCCAAGTAGGGCTCAAGTAAACTGGGGTGGTGACATCCCCCTGTATCCGAGACGCGCGACGGGCCACCCGGCCAGGACTGTTTGCCACGCAGCCGGCACTGCCCCGCGCGCTGGCTGCTTTGCTGTTGTTTGCGGCGCTTTTCCTGCCTGTAGCCGCAGTCAAAGCCCAGACCGCCGCGCCGCTTCCGGCCGTGACCGCTCCGCCCTCCGGCGTCACACAAACCGCACCGGCGCCCGCGCCGCCGCCCGAAAAAATCGCGCCGGCACCGACGCCACAAGGCGCTGTCGGGCCGACCAGCGCCGAGCCCGAAGTCACCGCCTTTGACATCGCCGTGCGCACGCCGCCCGGATTTGGCGA
>NZ_JANOAL010000119.1:0-22175 GCF_031411155.1 Polaromonas sp.
CCACTATGAGAACTGTGGATCAGAGGGCGACGCGGGGCAATTAGCGGATGCCCTAATTCATTTGGTTGTAACAGCCATGCCGTAGTAGTGAAGCCCCGAAAGCAGGCCACGCACCCAATGGTGACTTCGCGCTATCGTTGATTTTCACGGGCCAAAACTGGGCCATAGATGGGCCATAGATGGGCCAAATTTGGGCCAGAAAGCAAAACGCCCACATAAAGTGGGCGTTTGCTACCAGCCTAGAAGGCATGGATGTTGGTTGCGCGGGCAAGATTTGAACTTACGACCTTTGGGTTATGAGCCCAACGAGCTACCAGGCTGCTCCACCGCGCGATAAGTATTTATTATAGCCTATTCTGCCTTGGCCATGTCAGCCGTAGTGTCTTCCGACACATCAGGACGGTCAACCAGCTCAACCAGGGCCATGGGGGCGTTGTCACCCACGCGGAAACCCATTTTCAAGATGCGCGTGTAACCGCCGGGACGGGCCTTGTAGCGAGGGCCGAGTTCTGCAAACAGCTTGACCACCATGTCGCGATCACGGAGGCGGTCAAACGCCAGGCGCTTGTTGGCAAGCGTGGGCTCTTTGCTCAGGGTGATCATGGGCTCGACCACGCGGCGCAATTCTTTGGCCTTTGGCAGGGTGGTCTTGATGACCTCGTGCTGAAGCAGCGAGTTCATCATGTTGCGCAGCATGGCGAGGCGGTGCTCGCTGGTGCGGTTCAGTTTACGTAGTCCGTGTCCGTGTCGCATAGTGCTTCCTTTTTTAGTATCCGGGCAGCCGTATCAGGTACTGCCCGTGCGCCATCTTTCAAAGATGGTCAGTTAAAATTAACGCTTGTCGAGGCCTGCAGGAGGCCAGCTTTCAAGCCGCATACCCAATGTCAGGCCCCGGGAGGCCAGAACTTCCTTGATCTCGTTGAGAGATTTACGTCCCAGATTGGGGGTCTTCAGCAACTCGTTTTCAGTACGCTGAATCAGATCGCCAATGTAGTAAATATTTTCCGCCTTCAGGCAGTTCGCAGAGCGCACAGTGAGTTCGAGCTCATCAACCGGACGCAGCAAGATGGGATCAAACTGCTGCGAGCTGCGCTGTACGGGCGCATCAAAAGCCGCCAGTTCATTGCCTTCCAGTTGCGCAAACACCGCAAGCTGCTCCACCAGAATTTTAGCCGACGCGCGTACGGCATCCTCAGCAGTCACCGCACCATTGGTTTCGATTTCAAGCACCAGCTTATCCAGGTCGGTGCGCTGCTCGACGCGGGCGCTTTCGACGGTGTAGCTCACGCGCTTGACCGGAGAAAACGACGCATCCAGCACGATACGGCCAATCGACTTTGGCGATTCGTCGCCATAGCGGCGCATGGTACCGGGAACGTAGCCGCGGCCATTCTCAACCTTGATCTGCATGTCGATCTTGCCGCCATGCGACAGATTGACGATGACATGCTCAGGGTTGATGATTTCCACGTCATGCGGCGTCTGGATGTCAGCAGCAGTGACAGGGCCTTCGCCGTCTTTGCGCAGGCTCAGTGTGACTTCATCACGGTTGTGCAGCTTGAAGACGACCCCCTTCAGGTTCAGCAGGATGTTGACGACATCTTCCTGGACGCCGTCAATCGAAGAGTACTCGTGCAACACACCGGCGATAGTCACTTCGGTGGCGGCATGGCCAACCATGGACGACAGCAGGACGCGGCGAAGCGCGTTCCCCAGCGTATGGCCGTAACCCCGCTCAAACGGCTCCAGCGTCACCTTGGCACGGTTGGTGCCAAGCTGCTCTACATTGATAGTTTTTGGTTTCAACAAATTAGTCTGCATGGAGTCTTCCTCTCAATACCCTCGGTTCGTTACACCGATAAGGCCGGCGAAGCACACCCTGGCGATACGGTGCCCCGTATCGCAGGAACGAAATTAGCGTGAGTACAACTCGACGATCAACGATTCGTTGACGTCAGCGGCAAACTCATCGCGATCAGGCACTTTCTTGAAGGTACCTTCGCCTTTATCAGCATTCACATCCACCCATGCAGGCAAGCCGACTTGCTGAGCCAGTTGCAGCGCTTCGGTCACCCGAGTCTGCTTCTTGGACTTTTCACGCACCGCGATCACATCACCGGTCTTGACCATGTAAGACGGGATGTTGACCGAGTTGCCATTGACCGTAATGGCCTTGTGCGACACCAGTTGGCGCGCCTCAGCACGCGTGGAGCCAAAGCCCATGCGGTAAACCACGTTGTCCAGGCGCGACTCAAGAATGAACAGCAGGTTGGCACCGGTGTTGCCTTTGCGGCGATCTGCTTCTTCGAAGTAGCGACGAAACTGCTTTTCAAGAACGCCGTACATGCGCTTGACTTTTTGCTTCTCGCGCAGCTGCAGACCGAAGTCGGAGGTGCGAGTACCCGAGGTACGACCATGCTGGCCGGGCTTGGATTCAAATTTTGATTTGTCGCTGATGGCGCGGCGAGCGCTCTTCAGGAAAAGATCGGTGCCTTCACGGCGGGAAAGTTTGGCCTTGGGGCCTAGATAGCGTGCCACTTGAGTGTCCTTGTGTCATCTGCTGCATTGCTGCAGGAGCCTTCGGTAAAAAACCTGATGGCGGTGGGCTTGGCGAAAACATCTTGCGCTGGTCACTCGCAAAGCGAGCAGACCGGCAAGACAAACGTTTAAATGCGGCGGCGCTTTTGAGGGCGGCAGCCGTTGTGCGGGACGGGAGTCACGTCGGCGATCGAATTGATTCGAATGCCCAGCGCGCCCAGTGCCCGAACGGAAGACTCACGACCAGGACCGGGACCCTTGATTTCTACATCAAGGTTCTTGATGCCCTGTTCAATGGCAGCACGGCCGGCAACTTCAGAAGCAACCTGCGCTGCGAATGGAGTGGACTTGCGGGAGCCTTTGAAACCCTGACCACCGGACGAAGCCCATGACAAGGCATTGCCCTGGCGATCGGTGATGGTGATGATCGTGTTGTTGAAAGAAGCGTGGACGTGGGCAATGCCGTCGGCCACATTCTTGCGTACTTTTTTGCGGACACGTTGTGCCGCGTTATTGCTTGGTGATTTTGCCATGACGACCTCTCAATTATTTCTTCAAAGAAGCGGCGGCCTTGCGCGGACCTTTACGGGTGCGGGCATTGGTCCGGGTGCGCTGGCCGCGCATAGGCAGTCCACGGCGATGACGGAAACCGCGATAGCATCCGATGTCCATCAGGCGCTTGATGTTCATCGTGGTTTCACGACGCAAATCACCTTCGATGGTGAACAGAGCAATCTGGTCACGAATTTTTTCCAGATCACCGTCCGTCAGATCTTTGACCTTTTAGGCATAGGCAATGTCGCATGCTTCGCAGATCTTGCGAGCACGCGTGCGCCCAATGCCAAAAATAGCAGTCAAGCCGATTTCGGCGTGCTGTTGCGGCGGAATATTGATACCAGCGATACGAGCCATGTTCGTCCTCTAAATCTCTTGAAAATCAGCCTTGACGCTGCTTGTGGCGTGGGTCTGTGCAGATCACGCGAACAACGCCCTTGCGCCGGATAATTTTACAGTTGCGGCAAATTTTCTTAACCGAAGCTGAAACTCTCATTTCTTTCTCCTAAACTTTCACTCTGTGCTTACTTGGCACGGAACACAATTCGTGCACGCGATAAATCGTAAGGTGTCAACTCAACCGTCACCTTGTCACCAGGAAGTATGCGGATGTAGTGCATTCGCATTTTTCCCGAGATGTGCCCCAGTACAACATGTCCATTTTCAAGCTTGACCCGGAAAGTTGCGTTCGGGAGGTTTTCTACAACCTCACCTTGCATCTGGATCACATCGTCTTTGGACATCCCATCAACTGCCCAACGATGTCTTGAAGTTTGCCTTTTTCAGCAACGACTCATACTGTTGCGACATCATGTAGTTCTGTACCTGGGCCATGAAATCCATGGTGACCACGACAATAATCATCAACGACGTGCCGCCAAAATAGAAAGGCACGTTGTATTTCAAAATCAAAAACTCGGGCAGCAAGCACACAAACGTGATGTAGACCGCTCCCGCCAGGGTCAAGCGAACCAGAATCTTGTCAATGTACTTGGCCGTCTGATCACCGGGACGAATACCCGGCACAAAAGCACCGCTCTTTTTCAGGTTGTCTGCAGTTTCGCGGCTGTTAAACACCAGCGCGGTATAGAAAAAGCAGAAAAAGATAATCGCCGCAGCATAAAGCATCACGTAAATGGGCTGTCCTGGCGTCAGCGTCGCCGCGATGTCCTTCAACCAGCGCATGCTTTCACCTGCACTGAACCAGCCCACCACCGTTGCCGGCAGCAAAATAATCGACGAGGCGAAAATCGGGGGAATCACACCCGCCATGTTCAGCTTCAGCGGCAAATGGGAAGACTGGCCGCCGTAAACCTTGTTCCCAACCTGGCGACGCGCGTAATTCACGAGAATCTTTCGCTGCCCCCGTTCAATGAACACCACAAAGTAGGTCACCAGCACGACCACCGCAACGATGACAATCGCCACCAGGATGCTCATGGCGCCGGTGCGTACCAGCTCAAGCAGGCCACCCATGGCCCCGGGCAGTCCCGCCGCAATGCCTGCGAAAATCAGGATCGAAATGCCGTTGCCAAGACCGCGCTCGGTAATCTGTTCGCCGAGCCACATCAGAAACATCGTGCCTGCCGTCAGACTGAACACCGCCGTCATGCGAAAGCCGAAGCCCGGAACCAACACCAGACCCGGAGAGCTTTCCAGCGCCACCGCGATGCCCATAGACTGGAACAAGGCCAGCGCCAGCGTTCCGTAGCGGGTGTACTGCGTGATCTTGCGACGGCCGCTCTCACCCTCTTTTTTCATCTGTTCGAATGTCGGTACAACATTGGTGAGCAGCTGCATGATGATCGACGCCGAGATGTACGGCATGATGCCCAGGGCAAAAACCGTGAAGCGCGACAGGGCTCCGCCGGAGAACATATTGAACAGGTTCAATATGCCGCCCTGCTGACCCTTGAACAACTCCTTGAGCTGCCCAGGATCAATACCCGGGACCGGAATATGCGCACCGATGCGGTACACGACCAGCGCCAGCAGCAAAAACACAAGCCGGTTGCGCAAGTCGCCGTACTTGCCGGTTTTTGCCATTTGAGCCGAGTTGGTTGCCACTGATTGGTTCCGTCAGTTATTCAGCGATGGAGCCGCCAGCGGCTTCGATAACGGCCTTGGCACCTGCGGTCGCAGCAATGCCGTTGAGCTTGACAGCCTTGGTCAGTTCGCCAGTCTTGACGATCTTGACGTTCTTGGCCAGTTGACCGACCAATCCGGCTGTTTTCAAAGTCAGCAGGTCCACTTCGGCCAAGCCGAGTTGTTCCAACGCACCGAGAGTCACTTCCGCGTTGAACTTGAGCAGATGGGACTTGAAGCCACGCTTGGGCAAACGACGGTGCATGGGCATCTGACCGCCCTCAAAGCCGACCTTGTGGTAGCCGCCGGCGCGCGACTTCTGGCCCTTGTGGCCACGTCCAGCCGTCTTGCCCAAGCCCGAACCAATGCCGCGACCAACGCGTCGCTTGGCATGTTTTGCGCCTTGACCAGGCTTGATTCCATTCAATTCCATGATGAGTCTCCGCTCAAATAACCTTGACCAGATAACTGATCTTGTTGATCATGCCGCGCACTGCGGGCGTGTCCTGCAATTCGCTGACGCTGTTGATGCCACGCAGGCCCAGGCCACGCACGGTGGCGCGGTGGGATTCCTTGGTGCCAATCGGGCTGCGAACCAGCTGGACTTTTAATTTGGTTTCTTTGGTCATTTCAATGCCCGCCTTAACCGAAGATTTCTTCGACTGACTTGCCGCGCTTGGCGGCAATCTCGGAAGCCGTCGTGGAATTGTTCAGTGCATCCATCGTGGCGCGCACCATGTTGTAGGGGTTGCTCGAACCATGGCTTTTGGCCACGATATCGGTAATGCCCATCACTTCAAAAACAGCGCGCATTGGGCCGCCTGCAATGATGCCGGTACCCTTGGGAGCCGGCGCCATCATGACGTTGGCTGCGCCCCAGTGGCCGAATACGTTATGGTGAATCGTGCCGTTCTTCAATGACACCTTGGTCATGTTGCGGCGCGCCTCTTCCATGGCTTTTTGCACGGCTGCAGGCACTTCTTTCGATTTGCCCTTGCCCATGCCCACGCGGCCGTCACCGTCACCAACCACCGTGAGTGCGGCGAAACCGAGAATACGGCCACCCTTCACCACTTTGGTCACGCGGTTGACCGCGATCATTTTTTCCTTCAGACCATCGTCTGGAGCGTCGTTTTGCTGTTTTGCTTGAAACTTGGCCATACTTATTTCCAGTCTGCTTAGAACTGCAAACCAGCTTCGCGGGCCGCATCAGCCAGCGCTTTCACGCGGCCATGGTACGCAAAGCCGGCGCGATCAAACGCCACTTTTTCTACACCCGCTGCTTTTGCCTTTTCAGCAATGCGCTTGCCAATGGCCTGCGCAGCAGCAACGTTTCCACCTTTGCCCGAGGCGCCGATTTCCTTGCGAACTTCTACTTCTGCGGTAGAAGCAGCTGCCAGGACCTTGGTGCCGTCGCCAGAAATAACGCTGGCGTAAATGTGCAGATTGGTACGGTTCACCGTCAGACGGGCAACACCTTGCGTGGCGATGCGGATACGGGTCTGGCGTGAACGACGAAGGCGCTGCTCTTTTTTGGTCAACATGATGCAGCTCCTTATTTCTTCTTGGTTTCTTTGATCGTGATCTTCTCATCCGAATACCGGATGCCCTTGCCCTTGTAAGGCTCGGGAGGACGAACGGCGCGAACTTCGGCGGCAATCTGGCCGACGCGTTGACGATCCGAACCCTTGATCACCACCTCGGTGGGCGTAGGGGTTGCAACCTGAATACCAGCCGGCATGTCCATCACCACGGGGTGAGAGTAGCCAACCGTCAGATTCAGCTTGGCGCCCTGCGCCTGGGCTTTGTAACCCACGCCAACCAGGCTCAGCTTCTTCTCGAAGCCCTTGGTCACACCGGTGACCATGTTGTTCACGAGTTGACGCATCGTGCCACTCATGGCATTGGCTTCACGGGATTCGTTGGCCGGCACAAAGGTCAGCTTGCCGTCATCGTTCTTGATGGTGACGAGTGCATTTTGTGTCAGCGCCAGGGTGCCAAGGGTACCCTTGACATTGATTTGATCACTTTTGATGACCACGTCCACGCCCTGGGGGACGGCGACGGGCATTTTTGCTACACGAGACATTTCAGTTACTCCTCAATGTCGCCGTCAGGCCACGTAGCACAGCACTTCACCACCGATGCCGGTAGCGCGTGCCTTGCGATCCGTCATGACACCCTGTGGCGTCGTGACAATTGCCACACCCAGGCCATTCATGACCTGAGGGATGGCACCATGGCCTTTGTAGACGCGAAGGCCCGGGCGGCTGACGCGCTCTATGCGCTCAATCACGGGGCGACCTGCGTAATACTTCAGGGCGATTTCCAGCTGGGATTTGCCATCAGCCGTCTTGACAGAAAAGCCATCGATGTAGCCCTCGTCCTTCAAGACCTGCGCAATGGCAACTTTGACTTTTGAAGACGGCACCAGCACAACAGCTTTTTCAACCATTTGTGCATTGCGGATGCGCGTCAGCATGTCGGCGATAGGATCACTCATACTCATTTGCGGTTCTCCTATTGCTTACCAGCTTGCCTTGGTGATACCAGGGATATCACCAGCAAAAGCCAATTCACGAATCTTGGCGCGAGCCAGACCGAATTGACGGAACGTGCCACGCGGACGACCCGTGATCGCGCAGCGGTTGCGCTGGCGGGTCGGATTCGCGTTGCGGGGCAACTTTTGCAACTCCAGACGGGCCAAAGCGCGCTCTTCATCGGAGCGCTTGGCGTCATTCGACGTTGCCTTGAGTTCTGCGTATTTCTTGGCGAACTTGGCGGCGAGTTTCTCGCGCTTCAGTTCACGTTGCAGCAATGCTTGTTTTGCCATGTCCCGCCTCAGTTCTTGAACGGAAAACGGAAGGCGGTGAGAAGCGCTTTGCACTCTTCATCGGTCTTGGCCGTCGTGGTAATACTGATATTGAGACCGCGCAAGGCATCCACCTTGTCGTACTCAATCTCAGGGAAAATGATCTGCTCTTTCACGCCGATGTTGTAGTTGCCGCGACCATCAAAGGCACGACCAGAAATTCCGCGGAAGTCACGAACACGCGGCAGAGCCACGGTCACGAAACGATCGAGGAACTCATACATCTGCACGCCGCGCAGGGTCACCATGCAGCCAATCGGCAGGTCTTCGCGGATTTTGAAACCGGCGATGGCCTTCTTGGCCTTGGTAACCACCGGCCTCTGGCCGGCAATCTTGGTCATGTCGCCGACGGCGTTGTCCATGACCTTTTTGTCGGCAACCGCCTCGCTCACACCCATGTTGAGCGTGATCTTGGTGATGCGCGGCACCTGCATGGGCGTCGTGTAGCCGAATTTTTCAATCAGGGCTGGCGCGATTTTCTCGCGGTATTGATCTTGCAAGCGTGCCATGTTTATGCAGCCTTAATTTCGTCGCCGCTGGACTTGAAGACGCGCACTTTTTTGCCGTCAGCCAACAACTTGATACCAACCCGATCCGCCTTGCCCGATGCGGCATTGAAAATAGCCACATTGGATTGGTGAATCGGCATGCTTTTTTCAACGATGCCGCCGGTCGTGCCCTTGAGGGGGTTTGGCTTGGTGTGTTTTTTCACCAGGTTAATACCCTCAACCAGCACGTAGCTGTCATCCTTGCGCAGCGTGATCGTGCCGCGCTTGCCCTTATCCCGGCCGGCGATCACGATGACTTCGTCGCCTTTGCGAATCTTGTTCATGGCGTGTCCTTACAGAACTTCAGGAGCCAGGGACACGATCTTCATGAACTTTTCAGTGCGCAGTTCGCGCGTCACTGGTCCGAAGATGCGGGTGCCAATAGGCTCCAGCTTGGCGTTAAGCAACACTGCCGCGTTGCCATCGAATTTGACGAGCGAGCCATCGCCACGGCGGATGCCTTTGGCGGTGCGAACAACCACAGCACTGTAAACCTCGCCTTTTTTGACGCGGCCACGTGGAGCGGCTTCTTTAATGCTCACCTTGATGACATCACCAACGCTGGCGTACCGGCGCTTGGATCCGCCCAGCACCTTGATGCACATCACGGACTTGGCGCCCGTGTTGTCAGCAACATCGAGTTTGGATTGCGTTTGAATCATTTAATTTGTTCCCAACTTGCACCGGTATGCCGCTTTTCAAGCAGCCAAACCAATCAGTCTTGGGCCCGTCGTCCACACTGCAAACCACTTGCAATGCTTCCATTAGGCTATTTAAGTCAGAATTCTTCGCCTTTTAGAGCGAAGCCCTCGATTATTACCAGAACACACGGCCCTGTCAACTGCGCGTGGTGAAAATAATGCCAAAAATGGGCACAGAACGTCCCTGCAGCGTTTGCCGATCAGCCGCCGGCCCTGCTGCGGCGGCCCCATGCGGCAATCCAGCTCACTTGAAAAATCAGGCAAACAAGGTCTTGGCTCCCAGAACATGGGCGCATTCAGCTATCAAAACAATAGCGATTTGTTGGTCTACCCTTGCCATGCAAATCGCAGGCCACTGGCCAGGCGCCGCCGGCCCGAGGTGTTCAATTGCCGGCTTTGGGCAGGCTGAGGTATTGGTCGCAAAGCGCCAAAAAGGCGTCCAGCTGGGGGTCAGTCCCGTTTTCCTGCCGCAGCAGCTCAGCCACCTGCGGCGCCAGCGTGCGGGCCAAGGCGGCATCCAGAAACAGCAGGCGTGACCGGCGCGCCAGCACGTCCTCCACGCAGCGCGCATATTCATAGCGGGCGGCAAAACGGACCATGGCCTCGGTCAGGCCGCCTCCCAGCTGCCGGCCGGCGCCCGGCAGGATTTGCACCGCCCCGGCCTCACTTCCGTACAAATGCAGGCCGGGCACGTCACTGATCCTGTGGCTTGACGCCTGGGCGCCCACCAGTTTGAGGTGGGCCGTTGCTTTTCCGGTCCGGGCCGGCAGCAGATTGGCGCCAAAGCATTTGTCGAGGACATCCTCGGCCATGGCCCGGTAGGTGGTCCACTTGCCGCCGGTGACCGTCACCAGCCCGCTTTTGCTGACCAGTACCGTGTGCTCGCGCGACAGCGCCTGGGTGTTTCCGGCGTCGTCATCGGGCGGCTTGACCAGCGGCCGCAAGCCCACCCAGATGCTCCTGATATCGGCAGGAAGCGGCGCGCGCGTCAGGTAGCGGGCCGACTCCCTCAAGATGAAGTCAACCTCCTCCTTGAATGGCAGCGGTTCGCGCGCCAGATCGCCCCGCGGCGTGTCGGTCGTGCCCAGAATGGTCTTGCCCAGCCAGGGCACGGCAAACAGGACCCGACCGTCCTCGGTCTTGGGAATCAGCATCGCATGGTCAGTCGGCAAAAACGAGCGGTCCACCACGATATGCACGCCCTGGCTGGGCGCAACCATGGGCTGGGCCTCCCGGCCTATGGCCTGGCCATCCTGCAGGCGCAGCTGGTCCACCCAGACACCGGCCGCATTCACCACGCAACTGGCCCTGACCTCAAAGGCCTGGCCGGTTTCCTGGTCTTGCACATGCAGGCCGACCAGCTTGCCGCTTTCATGAATCAGCCCGGTGGCCGAACAGTAGTTGACCAGCAGCGCGCCCTGGCGGGCGGCACTGCGCGCCAGCGCCAGCGCCAGCCGGGCGTCGTCAAACTGGCCGTCCCAGTACTTGACGCCGCCTCGAAGGCAGCCGTTCGGGCCCTGCGACTGAACCGTGGGCAGGCAGGCCAGGGTCTCCTTCCGGCTCAGAAACTCGGTGGCGCCCAGGCCGGCCTTGCCCGCCAGCGCGTCGTACATCTTGAGGCCCACGCCATAAAAAGGGGCCTCCCAGAATTTATAGGAGGGCATGACAAAAGGCAGAGGCTGTGCCAGATGCGGCGCATTGGCCAGCAGCGTCGTGCGCTCGTGCAGGGCCTCGCGCACCAGAGAAATATTGCCCTGGGCCAGGTAACGCACCCCGCCATGCACCAGCTTGGTGGCACGGGACGAGGTGCCCTTGGCAAAGTCATGCGACTCAACCAGCACCACGGAAAAACCGCGCGCCGCCGCATCAAGCGCCACGCCCAGGCCAGTCGCACCGCCACCAATAATGGCCAGGTCGTAATGACGCGGCTCGGCCAGGCGGTCTATCAACTCCTTGCGCCGTGTGGGCGCCGGTGCCGGCAAGGATTCATTCGTCATGGGCAACACAACCCGTTGTCATAACCCGTTGTCATAAAAATCCGTCTTTAGTTGCCCTGGGATTGCTCAGCGTGCTCCAGCGGCACGGCAGTCTGTTGCCCCCAGGCGAGACCGGACCGCAGATACTTCAGCACCTGCGGCCGGTCCGGTTACGGATTAGCGAACTTTTCCGTCTTTCCAGGCTTGCAGCAACTTGTCGTAGTTGATGGTTTCGCCTTTTGGCTTTTCGTTAGCCAGCTTGGCCCAGGGAGCCGCCTTGTCGCTCAGGTATTTGGCCGGGTCACCCTTGGGATTGAGCTTGGGCGCGCAGTGAGCCATGCCGGCGCGCTCCAGGCGGCCCATCACGTTGTCCATCTCTTCGGCCAGGTTGTCCATCGCCTTTTGCGGGGTCTTCTCACCCGTCACGGCCTCGGCCACGTTCTTCCACCAGAGCTGCGCGAGCTTGGGGTAGTCGGGCACGTTGGTGCCGGTCGGCGTCCAGGCCACGCGGGCCGGACTGCGGTAGAACTCGACCAGGCCGCCCAGCTTGGGCGCCAGGTCGGTCATCGCCTTGGACTGGATGTCGCTCTCGCGGATCGGCGTCAGGCCAACAATGGTCTTCTTGAGCGACGTGGTCTTGGCGGTAATGAACTGCGCATAGAGCCAGGCCGCAGCGGTCTTGTTGGCGTCGTGGTTCGCAAAAAAGGTCCAGGAGCCTACATCCTGGTAACCGTTTTGCATGCCCTGCTTCCAGTAGGGGCCGTTAGGGCCGGGCGCCATGCGCCACTTGGGCGTGCCATCCGCATTGACCACCGGCAGGCCCGGTTTGGTCATGTCGGCGGTAAAGGCGGTGTACCAGAAGATCTGCTGCGCAATCTGGCCCTGGGCCGGAACCGGGCCGGCCTCGCCAAAGGTCATGCCGGTGGCCTCCTTCGGTGCGTACTTCTTCATCCAGTCCACGTATTTCGTCAGCGCATAGACCGCCGCCGGTGAATTGGTGGCGCCGCCGCGCGAAACCGATGCGCCTACGGGTGTGCACTTGTCGGCGCCCACGCGAATCCCCCACTCGTCGACCGGCATGCCATTGGGAATGCCGACGTCGGCAGTACCCGCCATCGACAGCCACGCATCGGTAAAGCGCCAGCCCAGCGACGGGTCTTTCTTGCCGTAGTCCATGTGACCGTAAATGGGCTTGCCGTCGATGGTCTTCACGTCGTTGGTGAAGAATTCGGCGATGTCCTCGTAGGCGCTCCAGTTCAGCGGCACACCCAGGTCGTAACCGTACTTGGCCTTGAACTTGTCCTTCAGGTCCTGCCGTGCAAACAAGTCGGCGCGAAACCAGTACAGGTTGGCGAACTGCTGGTCGGGCAACTGATAAAGCTTCTTGTCGGGCGCGGTCGTGAAGCTGGTGCCAATAAAGTCCTTCAGATCCAGCCCGGGGTTGGTCCACTCCTTGCCCTTGCCGGCCATGTAGTCGGTCAGGTTCATGATCTTGCCGTAGCGGTAGTGGGTGCCTATCAGGTCGGAGTCGCTGATCCAGCCGTCGTAAATGGACTTGCCGGACTGCATCGACGTCTGCAGCTTTTCAACCACGTCGCCCTCCTGGATCAGGTCGTGCTTGACCTTGATGCCGGTGATTTCCTCAAACGCCTTGGCCAGCGTCTTCGATTCGTACTCGTGCGTGGTGATGGTTTCGGAGACGACCGAGATCTCCTTCACGCCCTTGGCCTGCAGTTTTTTGGCGGCGTCGATAAACCACTTCATCTCGGCCGTTTGCTGGTCTTTACTCAGGGTGGAAGGCTGAAATTCGCTGTCGATCCATTTCTTGGCGGCGGCCTCGTCGGCCCAGCTGGGTCCGGCCATCACGCAGGCAGCGGCCAGCGCCAGTGCCGTATGACGGGTTTTTAGCATCTTCATGACTTGTCTCCTCATGGGTTCACTCCCCGTTGATATAGGCTTGTTCGGCTCCGGGGAAGAATGAGCCGGATTCCTTTCCTCTCAAAACTAACCCTTGCGCATGATCCACACCAGCAAAACCATCGACAGCACAAAGCTGATCCAGATCGACGGGTCGGCTTCCAGGTTGAACCAGCCCGCCAGCTTGCCGCTGATGCCGACAAAAACCAGGTTGACATAGCCCGCGCTCAGCAGGCCAATGAAAAGGCGGTCGCCACGGGTGGTCTCGATCGGCAGAAAGCCGCGCGTCAGCCGGGTCGGGGACTTGATCTCCCACAGCGTCATGCCCACCAGCATCAGCACAATGCAGCTGAAAAATACGGCGACCGGTGTCGTCCAGGCCATCCACTCAAACATATCCATCCTCCAGACTGTCCAATACACAGGTCGCATCTGCCCAGGCTGACGCCGCCGATCCGGCTTTGCCGGCCTGCTGGCGCCGCCCCTCGAGGGGATGCGCCAAAGGCGCTTCGGGGAGCCTCACACCCTGCCCATCGCGAAACCCTTGGCGATGTAGTTGCGCACAAACCAGATCACGATGGCGCCGGGCACGATGGTCAGCACACCGGCCGCTGCCAGCGTGGCCCAGTCCATGCCCGAAGCCGAGACGGTACGCGTCATGGTCGCCACAATCGGCTTGGCATTGACGCTGGTCAGGGTACGCGCCAGCAGCAGCTCCACCCAGCTGAACATGAAGCAGAAGAAGGCCGCCACGCCGACACCGGCCTTGATCAGCGGCAGAAAAATCCGGACGAAAAACTTCGGAAACGAGTAACCGTCGATATAGGCGGTTTCATCAATCTCGCGCGGAATGCCGCTCATGAAGCCTTCCAGAATCCAGACCGCCAGCGGCACATTGAACAGCAGGTGCGCCAGCGCCACGGCCAGGTGCGTGTCCATCAGGCCCACCGTCGTGTAGAGCTGGAAGAAGGGCAGCAAAAACACCGCTGGCGGCGTCATGCGGTTGGTCAGCAGCCAGAAAAACACATGCTTGTCGCCCAGAAAGCTGTAGCGGGAGAACGCATAGGCCGCAGGCAGCGCCACGGCAATCGAAATCACTGTGTTGATGGCCACGTAAATCAGGCTATTGATGTAGCCCGAATACCAGGACGGGTCGGTGAAGATGGTCTTGTAGTTGTCCCAGGTGAAATGCTGGGGGAAAAACGAAAAGCTCGACAAAATCTCGCCGTTCGTCTTGAAGCTCATGTTGACCATCCAGTAGATGGGCAACAGGGCAAAGACGATGTAGGCAATCAGGAACAGCGTTCGCGCCTGAAATTTTGGCTTAGACATGTTGCCCCCACGCTCTGCACTTCGTGTCGTCACTGCCCCCCGAGGGGCCGCGAGCTTGCTTGGGTCGGCCCGGCGTTGCGCTCATTGCTCACCTTCTTTCTCTTGGGTGCCGACGCGCTGCATCCAGTTGTACAAGATGAAGCACAGCAGCAGGATGATTAAAAAGTAAATCAGCGAGAAGGCCGCGGCCGGGCCAAGGTCAAACTGGCCGACCGCTTTTTGCGTCAGGTACTGCGACAGGAAGGTCGTTGAATTGCCCGGCCCACCGCCCGTCAGCACAAAGGGTTCGGTGTAAATCATGAAGCTGTCCATGAAGCGCAGCAGCACGGCAATCATCAGCACGCCGCGCATTTTGGGCAACTGGATGTAGCGCAGCACCGCAAACTTGCTGGCGCCGTCGATGCGCGCCGCCTGGTAGTAGGCGTCGGGAATCGAGCGCAGGCCGGCGTAGCAGAGCAAGGCCACCAGCGGCGTCCAGTGCCACACATCCATCAGCAGCACCGTGGCCCAGGCGTGGGCGGCGTTGCCGGTGTAGCTGTAGTCAAAGCCCATCTTCTGCAGCATCGCACCCAGCAGGCCAATGTCGGAACGGCCATAGATTTGCCAGATGGTGCCCACCACATTCCAGGGAATCAGCAGCGACAGCGCCACCAGCACCAGCACCAGCGACGCTTTCCAGCCCTGCGCGGGCATGGACAGCGCCAGCGCGATGCCCAGCGGTATCTCGATCGCCAGCACCGCCAGCGAGAAGGTCAGTTGCCGCCACAGCGCGGCATGCAGGTCTTCGTCGCGCATGACGGCGGCAAACCACTCGGTGCCTACAAACACGCGCCGCTCGGGCGAGATGATGTCCTGCACCGAATAATTCACCACCGTCATCAGCGGCAGGATGGCCGAAAACGCCACGCAGATGATGACGGGCAGCACCAGCAGCCAGGCCTTCTGGTTCACGGGTTTGGTTGTCGTGCTCATGGATTGTCCCCAACGCTTGTGACGGCGTGTACTGCGCTCATGCGGCCACCAATTCTTCGTTCACATAAAAACAGGTGTGCGGCCCCATGATGCGCAGCCACACCGTTTCACCCACCTGCGGCACCGCCGCCTCGGGCTTGAGCCTGGCTTTCAGGGTGTGCTCGCCAATCGTGGCGGTCAGCATCACATGGGTGCCGATGTCCTGAACCAGGCTCACCTTGAAGGGCAGCGCCACCGGGTCGCCGGCCGTGGTCTGGTCCACATACTCCGGGCGAACCCCCACTTTGAGTTCGCCGTCCGGCATGGCTCGGTCGGCCGGCAGCGCCAGCGGCACACCGGCCACCTGCATCAGCCCGTCCCGCACCGTGGCGGGCAAAAAGTTCATGCCCGGCGAACCGATGAAATGCCCGACAAAGGTGTGGCTGGGTTTTTCAAACAAGGCGTCGGCCGAACCGGTCTGCACCGCCCGGCCGCGCGTCATCACGACCACTTCCTCGGCGAAGGTCAGCGCCTCGACCTGGTCGTGCGTCACATAAATCAGGGTCAGCTTGAGCTCGTGGTGAATCTGCTTGAGCTTGCGCCGCAGCTGCCATTTGAGGTGCGGGTCAATCACCGTGAGCGGCTCGTCAAACAGCACCGCCGACACATCGGGCCGCACCAGACCCCGGCCCAGCGAGATTTTTTGCTTGGCATCGGCCGCCAGGCCAGAGGCCCGGTGATTGAGCTGGCCGCTCATGTCCAGCATCTCGGCAATTTCGCCCACGCGTTTTTTGATCTGCGCTTCGGGCACGCCGCGATTGCGCAAGGGAAAAGCCAGGTTTTCGGCCACCGTCATGGTGTCGTAGATCACCGGGAACTGGAACACCTGGGCAATATTGCGTTGCTGGGGCGAGGCCAGCGTCACGTCCACGCCATCAAACTTCACCGTGCCCTGCGACGGCACGAGCAGGCCCGACATGATGTTGAGCATGGTGGTTTTGCCGCAGCCCGACGGGCCCAGCAAGGCATAGGCCCCGCCATCGCGAAAGCTCATTTTCAGCGGCAGCAAGGCGTAGTCGCTGTCCTGCCGCGGATTGGCCCGGTAGGCATGGGCCAGATCAAGATCAATACGCGCCATTTAACGCCCTCCTTTGCGCACCGGCGCCACCAGCAGCGCTCCGGCCGCATCAAACACATAGGCCTGAGCCGGGTCCAGGTAGAGCGTCAGCGCGGCACCGAGGTCAAAGTAATGCACCCCCGTCAGCTGGGCCACCAGCTCGCCCACCGGGGTGGCAACGTGCACAAAGGTGTCGGACCCGGAAATCTCGGCCAGCTCGACCGTGCCTGTCAACACCACATCCCCCGGGCGGGCCTTGATGCGCAGCGCGCTGCCGCGAATGCCGGCCGTCAGCGTCGCCAGACGCTCGGCGGACACGGCCGGCAGGTTCATCTGCAGGGCCGGGCCGCCGACCAGTTGCACGCCCTGCGCGGCCGGCAGTGCCGCCATCAGGTTCATCGGCGGGTCACTGAAGGCGCGTGCCACGCGCAGCGACTGGGGTGAGTGAAACACCTCGGCCGTGGTCCCGTATTGCAGCAGCTCACCGCCGTCCATCACGGCGGTATGGCCGCCCAACAGCAAGGCCTCGCCGGGCTCGGTGGTGGCGTAAATCACGGTCGAATCGCCGGCCGCAAACAGCTGGGTCAGCTCCTCGCGCAGCTCTTCGCGCAGCTTGTAGTCCAGATTCACCAGCGGCTCATCGAGCAGCATCAGCGGCGCGCCCTTGGCCAGTGCGCGCGCCAGCGCCACGCGCTGCTGCTGCCCGCCCGACAGCTCGGCCGGCAGTCGGTCCAGAAACATCTCAATATGCAGGCGCCCGGACAGGCTGCGCACCTGCTGCTCGATGTTGGGCTCGCCGCGCAGCTTGAGCGGCGAGGCAATGTTGTCAAACACCTTGAGCGAGGGGTAATTGATGAACTGCTGGTAGACCATGGCGACGTTGCGTTCGCGCACCGGCATGCCGGTGACGTTCGCGTTGTCCACCAGCACCCGACCCTTGCTGGGCACATCGAGCCCGGCCATGATGCGCATCAGGCTGGTCTTGCCGGCCTGGGTGGCGCCCAGCAACACGGTGACCTCGCCGCTGCGCGGCGCCAGGCTCATCTCGTACAGCCATTGCTCCGCGCCCACCTTCTTGCTGATGTGGTCCAGTGACAGCTGCATCACGCGGCTCCGGTCAAAACGTAGCCGCCGCGCACACCCGCAGGCAGCGCCGGAGCCGAAAGGAAGGAAAGGGTAAACAACAAGGGCGCTCCGGGCAGGTTTTCGTCAAAGTTCGAATTTATTCTATTTTTGTTCCTTTTTGTTTGTTTTTACTACTAGTTTTCCCTTAGTCGCTTCCTTTTGATTCGTTATAGAGTGTGGAACACTCCCGACATGCGGATCCACGTGAATTCCAATCCCCGGCAAATCAAGCTGCTTGACTTCGTGCGCGCCCACGGCTCGGCCTCGGTGGAGCAGCTCGCGGAAAAGCTCGATGTCACCCTGCAGACGGTGCGGCGCGACGTGCAGCGCCTGGCCGACGCCGGTTTGCTGGCCCGCTTTCATGGCGGCGTGCGGGTGCCCAGTTCCACCGTTGAAAACATCGCGCACCAGCAACGCAAAAGCCTGAGCGCCGAAGGCAAGGCGCGCATTGCCCGCGCCGTGGCGCTGCGGGTGCCCAACGACTGCTCGCTGATCCTCAACATCGGCACCACCACCGAGGCCGTCGCCAAGGCCCTGCTGCACCACAAGGGCCTGCGCGTCATCACCAACAACCTGAACGTGGCCGAAATCCTGTGCGGCAATTCCGACTGCGAGGTCATCGTGGCCGGCGGCGTGGTGCGCCCGCGTGACCGCGGCATCGTGGGCGAGGCGACGGTTGACTTCATCCGCCAGTTCCGGGTCGACATTGCCGTCATCGGCATCTCAGGCATAGAGCCCGATGGTTCGCTGCGCGACTTTGACTACCGCGAGGTCAAGGTGGCCCAGGCCATCATTGCGCACGCGCGCGAGGTCTGGCTGGCCGCCGACAGCAGCAAGTTCAACCGCCCGGCCATGGTCGAGCTGGCCCGGCTGTCGCAGATCGACCGGCTGTTTACCGACAAGGCCCCGCCCGAACCGTTTCCGGCCCTGCTGGAAGAAGCCAACGTCAGCTGCGAAGTCGCCCACGCCTGACGCGACATTGCCCGATTTACCTTCCGCCCTCTTTTTCTGCCCCCAACGCCATGACCTACCTGCTCGCCCTGGACCAGGGCACCTCCAGCTCCCGCAGCATCGTGTTTGACGAGGCCGGCCACATCGTGGCCCAGGCCCAGGTCGAATTGCCGCAGATCTACCCCAAACCGGGCTGGGTCGAGCATGACCCGATGGAAATCTGGCGCACCCAGCTGGCCACCGCGCGCGAGGCGCTGGCCAAGGCCGGCCTCAAAGCCAGCGCCATCCGCGCCCTGGGCATCACCAACCAGCGCGAAACCACCGTGGTCTGGAACCGCGCCACCGGCCAGCCGATTCACCACGCCATCGTCTGGCAGGACCGCCGCGCCGAAGCCACCTGCGCACAGCTGCGTGAGCAGGGCAAGGAAGCGCTGATCCAGGCCAAAACCGGCCTGCTGGTGGATGCCTATTTTTCGGGCACCAAGCTCAAGTGGCTGCTCGACAACGTGCCCGGCGCGCGCGCCCAGGCCGAACGCGGCGAACTGGCTTTTGGCACCATAGACAGCTGGCTGATGTGGCAGCTGACCGGCGGCGCGCTGCACGCCACCGACGTCAGCAACGCCTCCCGCACCATGGTCTTCAATGTCCACAGCAACCAGTGGGATGCCGAGCTGCTGGCCCTGCTGGACCTTCCGGCCTCGCTGATGCCCCGCGTGCTGCCGTCCAGCGCGCACTTTGGTGAAGTGCGGCCCGAACTGCTGGGCAGTGCCATCACCATTGGCGGTGTCGCCGGCGACCAGCAGAGCGCGCTGTTTGGCCAGGCCTGCTTCAGGGAAGGCATGGCCAAGAACACCTATGGCACCGGCTGCTTCATGCTGATGCACACCGGCAACAATTTTCAGACCTCGCACAACGGCCTGCTGACCACCAGCGCCGCGCAGACCACGGCGCAGACCGAGTTTGCCATTGAAGGCAGCGTGTTTGTGGGCGGCGCCGTGGTGCAGTGGCTGCGCGACGGCCTGCACGCCATCCAGGGCAGCGGCGAGGTGCAGGCGCTGGCGCAAAGCGTGCCCGACTCGGGCGGCGTGATGATGGTGCCGGCCTTCACCGGCCTGGGCGCGCCCTACTGGAAACCCGACGCGCGCGGCACCATCACCGGGCTGACGCGCGGCACCACGGTGGCCCATATTGCGCGCGCCGCCCTTGAAAGCATCGCCTACCAGAGCGCCGCCCTGCTGCAGGCCATGAGCCGCGACGCCGTGGCGGCCGGTGCCGCGCCGGTGTCCGAGTTGCGGGTCGATGGCGGGGCCTGCATCAACGACCTGCTGATGCAGTTTCAGGCCGATTTGCTGGGCATCCCGGTGCTGCGCCCGGCCGTGATCGAAACCACGGCACTGGGCGCGGCCTACCTGGCCGGCCTCTCCAGCGGGGTCTACGCCAGCACGCAGGAGCTGTCGGGCCTGTGGCGCGCCGAGCGAACCTTTGTGCCCACGCTGGGCGCAGACCGGGCCGCCGCGCTGATGGAACAGTGGGAGCATGCCGTGCGGCAAACGGTGCAGCCATAAGGCGCCGCCTTCGACGACAATTCGTGCTGGCAAGGCTTTCATCCACGGCACAGACATGAGCACCCTCCACCTGCACAGCCCCCCCCACACCGGCAGCAACAGCGACGCCATCGCCTTCATAGGCGGCGGCAACATGGCCAGCGCCATCATCGGCGGCCTGCTCAAGCAGGGCCTGGCCGCCAGCCAGATTCAGGTGGTCGAGCCGTTTGCCGAGCAGCGCGCCCGGCTGCTGCAACAGTTTGGCGTGGCGGTCAACGAGGCGCCGGGCGCGGCGCTGGCCAGCGCCGCTCTGGTGGTCTGGGCCGTCAAGCCGCAAACTTTCAAAGAGGCCGCGGCGCAGACCCGCGCCCACACCCAGCGCGCCCTGCACCTGAGCGTGGCGGCCGGCATCCGTTCGGACAGCATTGCGCGGTGGCTGGGCAGCGAGCGCGTGGTGCGCGCCATGCCCAACACGCCGGCCCTGGTCGGCAAGGGCATGACCGCGCTGTTCGCCCGCCCCGCCGCCAGCGCTGACGACCGGCTGGCGGTGCAACGCGTGATTAAAACCACCGGCGAGTACTTGTGGCTCAACGATGAAATCCAGCTCGACGCGGTGACCGCGCTCTCAGGCTCGGGCCCGGCCTATGTGTTTTACTTTATCGAAGCGATGGAGCAGGCCGGCCTGGACATGGGCCTGAGCCGTGCCCAGGCACACCAGCTGGCGGTGGGCACTTTTGTCGGCGCCTCGGCGCTGGCCCAGGCGTCCGAAGACCCGCCCGAAGTGCTGCGCGCCCGCGTGACGTCCAAGGGCGGCACCACTTACGCCGCGCTCACGGCCATGGACGCGGCCGGCATCAAGCCGCAATTCATGCGTGCCATCGAGGCGGCCCGGCGCCGCGCGGTGGAACTCGGTGATGAATTCGGCTCGGCCTGAGCCTCTGCCAGCCAATGTTCAAGCGATTTACCTGCCAAATAAGCCTGTAGCCCAGGTAAAACGTGCGTAGACAGCTATTAATTTAATAGCAACCGGGCGGCATCGAGAGCCATGTCAAGCCGCCAGATACGCCAGCGCAATACCGGCAAACACGGTGAACCCGAGCCAGTGATTGAGCCGAAAGGCCTTGAAGCAATCGTCACGCTCGCGCTTCCTGATCAGCCAGCCATGCCACAGCGCCTGCGCGCTGGCCACGGCAATCGCTATTAAATAGATAGCATATTGTGCAATATCGGCAAGGGCTACAGCCCAGATTGACAGGTAAAACAGGTAGCAGAGCATGATCGCGGCCACGTCAAGGCGCCCCAGCGTGATGGCCGAGGTTTTCATGCCGATCTTCAGGTCGTCGTCGCGGTCCACCATGGCGTATTCGGTGTCGTAGGCAATCACCCAGAACAGGTTGCCCAGCAGCAGAACCCAGGCCAGCAGCGGCACACGCGACTGCACGGCGGCAAACGCCATCGGGATGCCAAAGCTGAAAGCCACGCCCAGCACTGCCTGCGGCATCGACACATAGCGTTTGGCAAACGGGTACACCAGCGTGACGGCCAGCGCGGCAAACGACCAGGCAATGGTGACGGCGTTGGTCGTCAGCACCAGGCCAAACGCCAGCAGCGCCAGCACCGCGCCCAGCACCAGCGCCTGCCTGCTCGAAAGCGCGCCGCTGGTCACCGGCCGCTGCGCCGTGCGCTTGACGTGCCGGTCGAAATCCTGGTCCGCCACATCGTTGACGCAGCAGCCCGCGCTGCGCATGAGGATGGTGCCCAGCGTGAACACCACGATGAGGTGCCAGCCCGGAAAACCACCGGCCGCCAGCCACAGCGCGGACAAAGTGGGCCACAGCAGCAGCAGCCAACCCGCGGGGCGGTTCCAGCGGATCAAATCCAGGTAGAGCGAGAGCTTGGTGGAGAACAAGGAGGGCACGGAATTGCTATGAATAAAGGAGCTGCTAGCGCAATGGATACGGGG
>NZ_JANOAL010000120.1:0-3243 GCF_031411155.1 Polaromonas sp.
GGCGACCTCGACCCGTTCATCGAAGCGTCGCTCAAGCAGGGCGTGTAATGGCCGAACAATTTTTCGCCGGGCCGCCCCAGGAAAAATTAGCCCCTTCGGAGGACAGCGTGAGGGCACCCGAGCGCAGCGAAGGGCCGCCCCGAGCAAGCTCAGCCCCCTCGGGGGGCAGCGAACCACACGCAGTGGGGAGCGTGGGGGCCCTTATCTTCGATATGGATGGCACCATGATCGACTCCATGCCCTGGCACGCCCGGGCCTGGACCGAATTTGCCCGCCGCCATGCGATTGACATGGACCTGGCCGACCTGATGCGCCGCACCACCGGCCGCACCGGCGCCGAGTGCATGAACGAGCTGTTTCAGCGCGACATCGACAGCGCCGAAGCCTGGGCGCTGATCACCGAAAAAGAAAGCATTTACCGCGAGCTGTTCACGCCGGTGTTTGCCGAAGTGGCGGGCTTCAAGGCCTTTGCCAGGCTGGCGGCGGCGCAGGGGCTGAAAGTCGGCGTGGGAACGGCGGGCGACAGGCACAACATCGCGTTTGTCATGGCACGTCTTGGCATGCAGCCCGCGCCGCTGGCGGTAGTGGGCGGCGACGAAGGCCTGCCCGGCAAGCCCGAGCCCGCCATCTTTCTGGAAGCGGCCCGGCGCATGGGCATTCCAGCCGCGGCCTGCATTGTGTTTGAAGACGCACCCTTCGGCATCGAGGCGGCGCGCCGCGCCGGCATGCGCGCGGTGGCGCTGTGCACCAGCCACAGCCCCGAAGAACTCTCTGGCCCGCACGTGATTGCCCAGGTGCGCGACTACCACGAACTCATGAACAACAACTTTCTGGGGAAGCTTTATGCTGCCAATGCGTGACGAACAGGGACAGTCTGCCGCCATCCACCGCGCCGACTACATTGCCCCGGCCTACTGGATAGACACGGTCGACCTGTGCTTTGACCTGGACCCGGCCAAAACCCGGGTGCTGAACAAAATGACGCTGCGCCGCAATGCCGACGTGCCGGCGCAGGCGCTCAAGCTGGACGGCGAAGAGCTGAACCTGGCACGCGTGCTGGTGAACGGGCAAGGCACTTCCTTCAAGATGGAAGGCAAGCAGCTGGTGCTGGAAAACCTGCCCGAAGGCACGGCGCCTTTCGAGCTGGAAATCTTTACCACCACCTGCCCGGCCAAAAACACCAAGCTGATGGGCCTTTACGTCAGCAACGACTCGTTTTTTACCCAATGCGAGGCCGAGGGTTTCAGGCGCATCACCTACTTCCTGGACCGCCCCGACGTGATGGCCAGCTACAGCGTCACGCTGCGCGCCAACAAGGCCCAGTACCCGGTGCTGCTGTCCAACGGCAACCTGGTGGCCCAGGGTGATCTGGACGATGGCCGCCACTACGCCAGGTGGGTGGATCCGCACAAAAAGCCCGCTTATCTGTTTGCGCTGGTGGCCGGCCAACTGGTCTGCCGCGAGCAGCGCATTACCTCGCGCGCCGGCAAGGAGCACACGCTGCAGGTCTACGTGCGCCCCGGCGACCTTGACAAGACCGAGCACGCGATGAACTCGCTGATGCACTCGGTCGCCTGGGACGAAGCCCGCTTTGGCCTGCCGCTGGATCTGGAGCGCTTCATGATTGTGGCCACCAGCGACTTCAACATGGGCGCCATGGAAAACAAGGGCCTGAACATCTTCAACACCAAGTACGTGCTGGCGAATCAGGCCACGGCCACCGACACCGACTTTTCCAACATTGAAAGCGTGGTCGGCCACGAGTATTTTCACAACTGGACCGGCAACCGCGTCACCTGCCGCGACTGGTTCCAGCTCTCGCTCAAGGAAGGCCTGACGGTCTTTCGCGATCAGGAGTTTTCGCAGGACCTGGCGGGCGCGGCCTCGGCCCGCGCCGTCAAGCGCATCGAAGACGTGCGCGTGCTGCGCACCGCCCAGTTCCCCGAAGACGCCGGCCCGATGGCGCACCCGGTGCGGCCCGACAGCTACATCGAGATCAGCAACTTCTACACCGTCACCATTTACGAAAAAGGCGCCGAAGTGGTGCGCATGATGCAGACGCTGGTCGGCCGTGCCGGCTTCGCCAGGGGCATGACGCTCTACTTTGAGCGCCACGACGGCCAGGCCGTGACCTGCGACGACTTTGCGCAGGCGATTGCCGATGCCAACCCGATGTCGGACCTGGCGCGCCTGCTGCCCCAGTTCAAGCGCTGGTACAGCCAGGCCGGCACGCCGCGCGTGCGCGCGCAGGGCGTGTACGACGCCGCGGCCAAAACCTGGACGCTGACCCTGAGCCAAAGCTGCGCGCCGACCCCGGGCCAGCCGGCCAAGGAGCCGTTTGTGATTCCGGTCGGGCTCGGTTTGCTGAACGCAGAAGGCGCCGACCTGCCGCTACAGCTGCCCGGAGAAGCCGGCCCGCGCGCGACCTCGCGCACGCTGGTGCTGACGCAGGCCAGCGAGAGCTTCACCTTTGAGGGCCTGGACGCCGAACCGGTGCCGTCCATCCTGCGCGGCTTCAGCGCGCCGGTGGTGCTGGAGTTTGACTACAGCGATGCGCAGCTGCTGCACCTGCTGGCGCACGACAGCGACCCCTTCAACCGCTGGGAAGCCGGCCAGCGCCTGGCCGTGAACCGCGCCCTTGTTGCTATTAAATCAATAGCTGATGGTGCAGACACTGCAAGGGCTGGCGTGCTCGACGATGCCTTTATCGGGGCCATGCGGCAGGTTTTGCAGTCGCCCGCGCTGGATTCGGCCTTCAAGGAACTGGTGCTGACGCTGCCTTCTGAAACCTACCTGGCCGAGCAGCTGGAGGTGGTCGACCCGCAGCGCATTCACACCGTGCGCGAAGCCATGCGCCAGCAACTGGCCAGCGCCCTGCAAGCCGACTGGGAGGCGGTGTATGCGGCCAACCAGGACAGTGGCGCCTACACGCCCGATGCCGTGTCGTCGGGTCGCCGCGCGCTGGCCGGCATGGCGCTGACGCAGCTGTGCCTGGCAGCCCAGGCCAGCCCTTCGACGGGTTCAGGACGATCGGATGAATGGCCCGGCAAGACGCTGCAGCGCTTCAAGGACGCCGGCAACATGACCGACCGCTTCAACGCGCTGTCGGCGCTGGTGTCCAGCGGCCACCCGCTGGCGGCGCAGGCCTTGCCGCGTTTTCATGCGCTGTTCAAGGACGAGGCGCTGGTCATCGACAAATGGTTCAGCCTGCAGGTCAGCGCGCCTGACCGCGGCGGCAACATC
>NZ_JANOAL010000121.1:0-6226 GCF_031411155.1 Polaromonas sp.
CATGCACGTCTGTGCGACGGCTTCCTTGACGGCTATGAAATTGAATGCCCGCTGCACCAGGGCAAGTTTGACGTGCGCAATGGTCGTGGCACCTGCGAGCCGGTCACGGAGGACATTCGCAGCTACCCCGTGCGCATCGAAAACGGGCGCGTATTTGTGCAGATGTCTGACTGAACTCGCAGCAGCCCCATCCTTCCCTCACCCTATCAACACGAGACAACACACTATGAAGACAACACCAACCACGTTCTTTCGTCGCAGCGCACTTGCCGCAATGGCCGGGCTTGCACTTGCCGGCGCAAGCCAGTTCACCGCAGCCGCCACCATCGGCATCATGGCGCCGTTGTCGGGCCCGCAGGCCATAGTGGGCCAGGACCAGGTCGACGGCTTCATGCTGGCGGTCGAGCAACTGGGCGGCAAGCTCGGCGGTCAACTCGCGACTGTACTGAAGGAAGACGACCAGCTCAAGCCGGAAATCGGCAGTCAGATCGTGCGCAAGTTCATCGACAAGGACAAGGTCGATGCCATCGTGGGCCTGAGCTTTTCCAATGTGCTGATGGCCAGCCTGCCGCGCATCGTCGAGTCGGGCACCGTGGCTATCGCCACCAATGCCGGTCCATCACCGTTGGCCGGTGCCGGTTGCAAGGCCAATGTGTTTTCCGCTGCGTGGCAGAACGACGGCGCCGCCGAAGCCATGGGCAAGTTTGCCCAGGACAAGGGTCTTAAGAAGGTCTACCTGATGGCGCCCAACTACCAGGCCGGCAAGGATATGCTGACCGGCTTCAAGCGCTACTTTAAGGGCCAGATCGTGGACGAGGTTTACACGCAGGTGAACCAGCCCGACTACTCGGCCGAACTTGCCCAACTCCAGTCAGCCAAGCCCGATGCGGTGTTTGTGTTCTACCCTGGCGGCATGGGCGTCAATTTCGTCAAGCAGATGAACCAGGCCGGTCTGATGGCCAAGATACCGCTGTATTCCGTCTTCACCGTCGATGGTACGACCTTGCCAGGCCTGCGTGATGCGGCCGTTGGCAGCGTCAGTGGCGCGATGTGGGACGCGGCGCTCGACACGCCAGAGAACAAGAAATTTGTTGATGACTTCGAGCGCAAGTACAAACGTACGCCCAGCGAATACGCGGCAACGGCCTACGACGCGGCCAATATTCTGAACATCGCGCTCGGCAAGGCCAAGGCCGGTGATGCCAAGGCACTTGCCGTCGCCGTGAAGGCCGCTGGCAGTGAGTTCAAGTCGGTGCGCGGCCCGTTCGCGTTTAACAACACAACCTGCCGGTGCAGAACTACTATGCGTTCGAAACCATCAAGAGTGGCAGCAAACTCGTCGCAACGCCGCTGACTAGGCAGACCGATGCCTACCACGCGCAATGCGCGCTGAAGTGACGCCATGAACAGCACGATTGTTTTCGCGCAACTGCTCAACGGCCTGCAATACGGCGTCCTGCTGTTTTTGCTGGCTGCAGGCCTGACGCTGGTCTTCGGCATCATGAGCTTTGTCAATCTGGCGCACGGCTCGCTGTACATGATGGGCGCATACTTTGCGGCCACGGCCTTCCAGTACACCGGCTCCTTCGGGCTGGCTGTGCTGGCAGCGATGCTGGGCTCGCTGCTGTTGGGCCTGGCGCTGGAATTTGTCGCGGTCGCGCGCCTCTACCGCCGCGACCACCTCGACCATGTGCTGGCCACCTTTGGCCTGGTGCTGTTCTTCAATGAACTGGTGCGCATCATTTGGGGTTCGCAGCCGGTATTTTTGCAGGTACCTGAATTCCTCAGCGGTGCCATCGACATCGGCGGCTTCACATACCCGGCCTACCGGATCGCAATCATCGTCGTCGGGCTGATGGTTGCGATAGGTTCCTGGCTGCTGATCAACAAGACCCGCGTTGGCATGCTGATCCGCGCCGGCGCGGTGAATTCCGCCATGGTCGCCGCGCTCGGCGTCAACATCCGCCTGCTCAACGCCATGCTGTTCGCCGTCGGCGCGATGCTGGCCGGCCTGGCCGGCGCGATGGCCGGGCCCATCCTGTCGGTGCAGTCCGGCATGGGCGAGTCGGTGTTGATCACCACGCTGGTCGTCATCGTGATCGGGGGTATCGGCTCGGTGACCGGCGCGTTTTATGCGGCGCTTATTGTCGGCATCGTCGACACCATGGGCCGCGTGTTTTTACCCTTCATGCTGCGGCAAGTGACAGAGCGATCATTCGCCGATGCGGCCGGCCCCGCGCTGGCTTCGATGCTGGTCTACTTGCTGATGGCAGTGGTGCTGGCCTGGCGACCACAAGGTCTTTTTCCCGCAAACAGGTGAAACCCATGACTCCACTTCTTTCACGTCCCAGCACTTGGGTTCCGCTGCTGGTGTTGCTGTTGCTGGCGACCGTGCCCTTCGTCGCGCAGGCCACCGGCCAGCAGTTTTATGTCGCCTTCTTCGCGCGCATCATCATCTACGCGATTGCCGCCTGCGCGCTGAATATGGCGCTGGGTTACGGCGGACTGGTGAGCTTCGGCCATTCGCTTTTTCTCGGCCTTGGCGCTTATGCGGTCGGCATCGCATCCTTCCATGAGGTCGGCAACGGCTGGGTGCACCTGGCACTTTCCCTGAGCGTGTGCGGTCTGGTTGCGCTGGTCACCGGCGCCATCAGCCTGCGCACCACCGGTATCGCCTTCATCATGATCACGCTGGCCTTTGCCCAGATGGGTTACTTTCTCTTCGTCAGTCTGAAGAAGTACGGCGGTGATGACGGCATGGCCATCGCGCAGACCAGCCGCTTCGGCCCTGTCGACCTGTCGTCCGCGACCAGTGTGTACGTCATCGCCTTCCTCGTGCTGGTGCTGTCGATCTGGTGGCTGGCGAAACTTCGCGTCGCACCCTTCGGCATGGTGATCCGTGGCGCCAAACAGAACGCGCGCCGCGTCAACGCCGCCGGTATTCCGGTGGTGCGTTACCAGTTGCTGGCTTATGTGATGTCGGGAATGTTGAGCGGCGTGGCCGGCCTGCTGCTGGCCAACCTCAATGCCTTCGCCTCGCCGAGCACCCTGGCCTGGTCGGTCTCGGGTGAGCTGATCGTTATCGTGGTGATTGGTGGTCTTGGCACGGTGTTCGGCCCCTTGATGGGTGCGCTGGTTTTCCTCGGCCTTGAAGAAATCCTGAAAGGCTTTACCGATCACTGGATGGTCATTTTCGGCCCGCTCATCGTCATCGTCGCGCTCTTGGGCAAGAGCGGCATCATCGGCCTGCTGCAGCGCTTTGATTCCCGTGGAAAGCGGTCCGCAAAAAACACCACAGCGGCCGTTGCGACGGCTGGTGTAGCCAAGGGAGCCCTGTAATGGCTAGCGTACTTCGCACCGAATCTCTCACCAAACGTTATGGCGCGTTGCTGGTCACCGACGCGGTGTCGCTCGACATCGGCGAGGGCGAACTCCACGCGATCATCGGGCCCAACGGTGCAGGCAAGACAACGCTGATCAACCAGCTGTCGGGTGAGCTCGCGCCCAATAGCGGCCGCGTATGGTTCAACGGCGCGGATGTGTCCGCACTGCCGATCCATGAACGCGCGAAACGAGGCCTGTTGCGGTCATACCAGATCACCTCGATCTTTGAGGACTTCAGCGTGCTGGAGAACGCAACTTTTTCAGCGCTCGGCTCACGCCGGCATGCCTTCAAGTTCTGGACGCCGATGCTGGCCGACAAGGAAGCACGCAAGTTCGCCGAAGAGGCTCTCGAAGCCACCGGCCTCACGCATCGAATCAACGTCGCGGCGGGCGATCTGGGTTATGGCGAGCGAAGGCAACTTGAGCTGGCAATGAGCCTTGCTGCCGGGCCCAAATTTTTGCTGCTCGACGAGCCAATGGCCGGCATGAGCGTGCAGGAATCCACTGCCGTTATAGCGCTGCTGCAACGCCTGAAGCGTCAGTACACCATCCTGCTGGTCGAGCACGACATGGACGCGGTGTTCACGCTGGCTGACCGCATCAGCGTGCTGGTTTACGGAAAAATTTTATTCACCGGTACGCCGGAGGAAATCCGCAACCACCCGGAAGTGCGGGCGGTGTACCTCGGCGAAGAAGCTGAAGCATGAAGCGCGTAAGGAAAAAATCATGATTCCATTTTTATCCGTCAAAGGCCTTCAGGCCTCCTACGGCCACGCGCAGGCGCTGTTTGACATTTCATTCGATGTTGGCCCAGGCGAGGTCGTGACCCTGCTAGGCCGCAACGGCATGGGCCGTTCCACCACAGTCAAATGTTTGTTCGGTATGCTGCCCGTGGCGTCCGGCAGCGTGTCGGTGGCCGGAGCACGTGTAGACCATTTACCTTCGCACCGCATCGCGCGCCAGGGCCTGGCGCTGGTTCCCGAAGGCCGGCAAGTGTTTCCAAATCTGACGGTCGAGGAAAATCTGGTGGCGACTGCGCGCGACGACAAAAGGGGCAGCGGCAAGACCTGGGACCTGGGCCGCGTCTATGGTTTTTTCCCGCGCCTTCAAGAGCGTCGCAGCAACCTCGGCTCGCAGCTGTCTGGCGGCGAGCAGCAGATGCTGGCCATCGGCCGCGCGCTGATGACCAACCCGCGGCTGCTGGTGCTCGACGAAGCCACAGAAGGCCTGGCCCCGGTGATCCGACACGAAATCTGGCGTGCCCTTGCTGTTCTGAAAAAGGAGGGCCTGTCGCAAATCGTCATCGACAAGAACGTCAAAGCGTTGATGGGCCTGGCCGACCGGCACTTTGTGATTGAAAAAGGCCGTGTAGTCTGGCAGGGCACCTCAGATGAGTTGCGCGGCCAACCTGAAATTGTTCACCAGTATCTCGGAGTCTGAATGGACCGCATCCTTCACACCTACTTTCGCAGTTCGGCGACCTACCGCGTCCGCATCGCGATGAACCTCAAGTGCCTGGACGCAGAGCATGTCTTCGTTCACCTCAACCGCAACGGCGGCGAGCAGTTCGGCGATGCCTTCACGGCGATCAATCCGCAGGCGTTGGTGCCGGTGCTGAGTGAGGAAGGCGTGAAGATCAGCCAGTCGCTGGCGATCATCGAATACCTCGACGAGGTCTATCCACAGGTGCCGCTTTTGCCGTCGGCACCTGTCGACAGGGCTTTTGTGCGCCAGCTCTCGCTGAACATCGCCTGCGACATTCACCCGATCAACAATTTGCGGGTGCTGAAGTATCTGACCGGCTCCATGGGCGTTTCGGAAGAAATGAAAAGCGAATGGATCGCGCACTGGATCACTTTGGGTCTGGAGGCCATCGAAGCGCAAATTCAGCAGCGCGGTCGGATCGGCGCTTTCTGTGTTGGCGACACCCCGACAATGGCCGACTGCTGCCTGGTGCCACAGGTTTTTAGCGCCCAGCGTTTCAAAGTCGACTTGTCGGGCTGCCCGACCCTGACGGCGATCTTCAACACCTGCCAGGCACTGCCTGCTTTCGCTGCGGCGGCGCCTTCACGCCAGCCCGATTCCGAGTGAAGTGAGGCGCTCAAGCGATCATGAAGTGATGGCAAGACAGGTAGGACCGGGGTCGGCAAAACCCGAGAATGTCCGAGCACTGCCAAGTGCGTGAATGCGATAGTGGCACCGACCAGCGAATCCCATCAGGAACTCCACCTTGGAATTGAGGTCGAGGATGCCTTGGAGGTTTCTGAGCAGACGGAAATTTGAATGCGCCGGCTGGACTGGTGACCAGAGCCAATTTTGGCCTCCAGTTACCGGTCACTCGGGAATACCCGCAACTGGCCCATAGCGGAAGGATGAACCGATATAACCGCTGTCCCAGCTTCAAGTGAGACGACGAATTCAACCTTGAGTTTGAGCGGAAAACAACTTGACCTCTTGGCCTCCACCAAACATGCCCTTCAACCAGCCCTCGTGCACCACTCAAGCAACGCAGCCAGATTATCTGAGTTTGCGACTTTGTAAGGTAACAGCCATGCCGTAGTAGTGAAGCCCCGAAAGCAGGCCACGCACCCAATGGTGACTTCGCGCTATCGTTGATTTTCACGGGCCAAAACTGGGCCATAGATGGGCCAAATTTGGGCCAAATTTGGGCCAGAAAGCAAAACGCCCACATGAAGTGGGCGTTTGCTACCAGCCTAGACGGCATGGATGTTGGTTGCGCGGGCAAGATTTGAACTTACGACCTTTGGGTTATGAGCCCAACGAGCTACCAGGCTGCTCCACCGCGCGATAAGTATTTATTGTAGCCTATTCTGCCTTGGCC
>NZ_JANOAL010000122.1:0-14991 GCF_031411155.1 Polaromonas sp.
GGCATCGGCATGCGCAGCCACGTCGGCATCGCCAGCAAGATGTTCCGCGTGCTGGCCGAAGAGGGCATCAACATCCAGATGATCTCCACCAGCGAAATCAAGACCTCGGTCGTGATTGACGAAAAGTACATGGAGTTGGCCGTGCGCGCGCTGCACAAGGCTTTTGACCTGGACCAGCCGGCGGCCTGAAACCGGCGTGAAATCGACCCCGAAGTCGTGAGATAATCGCTTTACTGGAAACGTGACCGAGTGGCCGAAGGTGCTCCCCTGCTAAGG
The DNA here is from genome assembly GCF_031411155.1 of Polaromonas sp. GTDB lineage: Bacteria > Pseudomonadota > Gammaproteobacteria > Burkholderiales > Burkholderiaceae_C > Polaromonas. The sequence goes on from NZ_JANOAL010000122.1 coordinate 277, forward strand.
GAGTATGGGGTGTAGAGCCTCATCGAGGGTTCGAATCCCTCCGTTTCCGCCAGTACAAAAAGCCGCCTTCGGGCGGCTTTTTTACGTCTGTGCTTTCCTCTGCGGGGGGGCTGCACCGGGCTCGACACGCTGGCGGCTTCACATGCGTGCAAAGAATCAGTGGGTAACCCATGAGGCTCACCAAGGGCCTTGGCGCCAAAATGAAGGCCATGCACGGCTGGCGCTTCTGCGCGGCCTTTGCAGCCTGCTGACATTTTTTCAACCTGCTCCCGAAAGGATGTGCATGAAACTCTCGACCCTGACCGCTGCGCTGCTGCTGACGGCTGGCCTGGCCACCACGGCCGGCGCCCAGACGCTTAAAAAGATTGCCGACGGCAACAAGATCATCGTGTCTTACCGCGAGGCCTCGGTGCCTTTCAGCTACCTGATCGGTTCCAAGACAGCGGTCGGCTTTTCGGTGGAACTGACAGAAGCCATCATTGACGACGTGCGCAAGAAGCTGAAAAAACCGAACCTGGAAGTGGCCTACACGCCGGTGACCTCGCAAAACCGGATTCCGCTGCTGGTCAATGGCACCTATGACCTGGAGTGCGGCTCGACCACCAACAACAGCGCGCGCGGCAAGGACGTGACCTTTGCCATCAGCCATTTTTTCACCGGCACACGGCTGCTGGCCAAGAAAAGCTCGGGCATCAAGAACTACGCCGACCTGGCCAAGAAAACCGTGGCCAGCACCACTGGCACCACCAACGCGCAGGTGATTCGCAAGTACAGCGCCGATAAAAACCTCGACATGCAGCTGATTCTGGGCAAGGACCATGACGACTCGCTGCTGCTGGTGGAAAACGACCGCGCCGTGGCCTTTGCGATGGACGATATTTTGCTGTTCGGGCTGATGGCCAACTCCAAGAACCCGGCGTCGCTGGAGGTGGTGGGTGACTCGCTGCAGGTGGAGCCCTACGGCTGCATGCTGCGCAAGGACGACCCGGAATTCAAAAAGCTGGTGGACGGCACCATTACCCGCATGATGAAGTCGGGCGAGTTCGGCAAGCTTTATGACAAGTGGTTCATGTCACCGATTCCGCCCAAGGGCGTGGTGCTGAATCTGCCCATGAGCGCGGACCTGAAGGCCAACCTGAAGGCGCCCAGCGACAAACCCGCGACCTGAACCCAGGCCGGGCCGCTGGCGTGCCCTGCGGACCGGTTTTATGAAGGCAAATACAGGTTGCGGCAGCCATTTTGGAGGCTGCCCGCCGTTGCGAGCGCCGGTTTAGGCCGTGCTGGCCTGGACTGGCTTGACCCGCAGCGCCAGATGGTCCAGCGCTTGTTGCACCTGGTCCACCAGCACCAGGCACAGATCACCGGGCTGCAGGCGCGCGAGCGCGGTGTCGATGGCCAGGAATTCGCCACGGATTTCGTCGATGCGCGTGGTGCGGCTGGCGGCGCTCAGGCCATCACGCAGCAGGCGCATCACCTCGCCGTCGGCGCGGCCGCGCTGGGCCGCGTCCTGGTACAGAATCACGTCGTCAAACGCGGCGCCCAGAATCACGGTCTGGTCGCGGATGTCGCAATCCCGGCGGTCACCGGCACCGCTGATCACCACGCTGCGGCGCTGGCCGGGCGTGACCGGCATGGCATCGACCGCCGCCACCAGCGCGCGCATGGCGTCGGGGTTGTGGCCATAGTCGGCAATCACGGTGGCACCACCGTAGTCCATGACGTTGAAACGGCCGGGTGCGTTGTGGGAGTCGTTGACAAAGCTGGCCAGGCCGCTTTTCAGCGTGTCCCAGTTGATGCCGGCGGCCCAGGCCGCCGCCACGGCGGCCATGGCGTTTTCAACCTGAAACCCAATGCTGCCGCCGCGCGTGATGGCAATGCCCTGCAGCGCAATGCGCTCGACCCGCGCGCCTTCGGCGGCGACCAGCATGTCGCCGTTGACGTACACCACGCGATGGCCCTGCGCGCGGTGCGTGGCCATGATGGGGTGGTGGCGGTCGGCGGCAAAAAAGATCACCTTGCCGGGGCAACTGGCGGCCATGTCGGCCACGATGGGGTCGGCGGCATTGAGCACCGCGTAGCCGGTGGGCGCCACGTTTTGCACAATCACCCGCTTGAGCACCGCCAGGTCTTCCACCGTGGTGATGTAGTTCAGCCCCAGGTGGTCGCCGCTGCCGACGTTGGTGACGACGGCGACTTCGCAGCGGTCAAAGCCCAGGCCTTCGCGCAGCACGCCGCCGCGCGCGATTTCAAACACGGCGGCGTCGACGTCGGGGTGCATCAGCACGTTGCGGGCGCTTTTGGGGCCGCTGCAGTCGCCGCTGTCGGTCTGCCGGCCATTGACCCAGACGCCGTCGGTATTGGTCATGCCAGTGCGCAGGCCGCTGGCGGCCAGCAAATGGGCAATCAGTCGCGTGGTGGTGGTCTTGCCATTGGTGCCGGTCACGGCAATCACCGGCACGCGGCCGGTTTCATGGGCCGCAAACAGCTCGTTGATCATGGCCACCCCCACGGCACGGCCCTTGCCATACGACGGCGAGAGGTGCATGCGCAGGCCGGGCGCGGCATTGACTTCGACCACACCGCCGCTTTGCGATTCCAGCGGGCGCAGCAGGCTTTCACACACCACATCGACGCCGCAGATGTGCAGGCCCACCATCTGCGCCGCCGCCACGGCGCGGGCCGCCACGGCCGGGTGCACGTCGTCGGTCACATCGGTGGCGGTGCCGCCGGTGCTCAGGTTGGCGTTGTTGCGCAGGATGACGCGCTGCCCCTTGACGGGAATCGATTCGGGCGTCAGGCCCTGCGCATCGAGGCGGGCCACGGCGATGTCGTCAAAACGGATTTTGGTGAGCGAGGTGGCATGGCCTTCGCCGCGCCTGGGGTCCTGGTTGACGATATCGACCAGCTCGCGCACGCTGTGCAGGCCGTCGCCCACCACCTGCGGCGGGTCGCGCCGCGAGGCCGCCACCAGTTTGTTGCCCACCACCAGCAGGCGGAAATCGCTGCCGGGCAGGAACTTTTCGACCATGACCTCGCCATGCTCGGCGGCGGCGCGGTAGGCGATTTCAAGGTGCTCACGGCTGGCAACATTGACGGTGACGCCCTTGCCCTGATTGCCGTCTTGTGGTTTGACCGCCACCGGCAGGCCAATTTGCTGCGCCAGGCGCCAGGCATCGTCGATATCGCTGACGGGGCCGCCCATGGGCACTGGCACACCGGCGGCGCGCAGCAGTTTTTTGGTGAGGTCCTTGTCCTGCGCAATCGCTTCGGCTACGGCGCTGGTGGCGTCGAGTTCGGCCGCCTGGATGCGGCGCTGGCGCGAGCCCCAGCCAAACTGCACGAGGCTGCCCTGGGTCAGGCGCCGGTACGGAATGCCGCGCGCCACGGCCGCATCGACAATCGCGCCGGTGCTGGGGCCCAGGCGTTCGTCTTCGTCGAGGTCGCGCAGTTGGGCAATGGCGGCGTCGAGGTCAAAGCTGTTGTCAAGCAGCGCCGCATGGACCAGCGCCTGCGCCAGCTCCAGCGCCAGCCGGCCGACGGCTTCCTCGCTGTATTCGACCACCACCTGGTAGGTGCCCGGCTCTACCGTGCTGGCGGTGTTGCTGAAGGTGACCGGACAACCGGCGGCTGCCTGCAGGGCCAGTGCCGCCGCTTCCAGCACATGTGCCAGCGAGACCGGGCCGCCATGATTCGTTTGACGCAGTGCACCCATGCCGGGAAACAGGGCGCGCACGCGCGGCTCGAAGCCGGGCAGAGCCTCAACGGCGCGTTCGCCGGGCGTGCAGGCGACGATGGCTTCGAGGGCCGTGTGGCGGCTCCAGAGATTGGGCCCGCGCAGGGCCCGGATGCGGGAGACTTCCATTACGCTGCCCTCCCGGCAGGTTGTTCGGGGGATTTTTCCGGGTTGTAGGCCTCGATGCCGGCGCCAATCAAATTGAGCGGAATGCCCAGCGCCCAGGCCGCAGCTATGGCCGCCAGCAGGGTGTCGTCCGGCAGCGCGTGTTTTGGGTGCTTGCCGCGCCACAGCGCCAGCTTGCCCAGGCCGGGCAAAAAGGTTTCGCTGCCGCCGGTGGCCAGCACCACCTGGTCCTGCCGCACCAGCACGGCGCGCCCGCCCGCGTCGCAATGCGCGGCAATGGCGGCGGTTTTCGGGTCGGTGCCGTAGAAAATGACTTCGCCGTCGCACAGCGACTGCATCTCGACCACGTCGGCATGGGCGGCATTGAGCACGGCCGCGCCGCCGGGCAGCACGACGTCCACCTGCGAGCGCAAGACCTTGAACATCTGTTCGTCTTTGGTGATGTCGAATTCGGCCAGGCCGGCAGCGCCGCCCAGGTCGGTGACCACGCCGACTTCGCAGCGGTCGTAGGCCAGCCCGCTGCGCAAGATCATTTCGGCGCCGTTTTCAAACACGGCGGCCTGCACGTTGCGGTTGATCAGCAGGCGCTGGCCGGCTTCCCAATGGGCGCTGTCGGCACTGTCCACGCAGCGCTGGTCCAGAAACAGGCCGCTGCTGCAGGCCAGGCCGGTGTAGCGACCCGACAGATGCAGCAGCCAGGCCACCAGGCGCGCCACTTGCTGGCTGCCCACCGAGCCGGCGATGCCGACGATGGGAATGCGGCCCTGGAGCCGGTTGTCAGCGGTGTCGGGGAACAGGTGGTCGCAGATGGCTCGGCCCACCGGACGCGGCGAGCCCTGCGCGGGCTTGAGGTGCATCAGCAGGCCGGGGCCGGCGTTGACCTCGACAATCGCGCCGCCCTGCGCATGCAGTGGTTTGGAAATGTCTTGCGCCACCACATCCACGCCCGCAATGTCCAGGCCCACCACGCGGGCGGCCAGCGACACGATGTGGTCGACCTCGGGATGCACTTCATCGGTGCAGTCGATGGCGACATTGCCGTTGCGCTGGATCAGCACTTCGCGGCCCGCAGCCGGTATCGCCTCGGACGTCAGGCCCTGGCGCTGCAGATCCAGCACGATGGCCTCGTCCTGGGAAATTTCGATGCGGCTCAGCGGGAAATCTTCCTCGGCGCCGCGCCGCGGGTCGGTGTTGAGCTGGGCGTCCACCAGCTGCACGACGGTGGAAATGCCGTCGCCAACGACCGAGGCGGTTTCGCCGCGCGCCGCCGCCACCACCCGCCCGCCGACTACCAGCAGCCGGTGCTCGTGGCCGCGCACAAAACGCTCCACCATCACGTCGCTACCCTGCGGCGCGGCGACATGAAAGGCGGCCTGCACTTCCTCGCGGGTTTTCAGGTCCAGCGAGACACCGCGGCCATGGTTGCCGTCGGTCGGCTTGACCACCACCGGCAGGCCGATGTCCTGCGCGGCTTCCCAGGCCTCTTGCGGGCTGTTGACAATTTCGCCCTCGGGCACCGGCGCGCCGCAGGTGGCCAGCAGGCTCTTGGTCAGGTCCTTGTCGTGGGCGATGCCCTCGGCAATGGCGCTGGTCAGGTCGGTTTCGGCGGTCCAGATGCGGCGCTGGCTAGCGCCGTAGCCCAGTTGCACCAGGTTGCCCTCGTTCAGGCGAATGTGCGGAATGCGCCTGGCGGTGGCCGCCGCCACGATGGCAGCCGTGCTCGGGCCGATGTAGCAGTCATCCACCTTGGCGCGGATTTTCTGGGCCGCAGCCTGGACGTCGGCCGCGTCGTAAGGCGTGTTGTTGATGGCGGCCATCAGCAGCCGGTGGCCCTCGGCCAGCGCGGTGCGGGCGACCTGCTCGTCACGGGCCCTGAACACCATGCGGTAGACGCCGCGCTGCGAGGTGCTGCGGGTCTGGCCAAAGCCGGTCGGCATGTCGGCCAGGTTCAGCAGTTCGATCACCACATGCTCCAGCACATGACCGAGCCAGGTGCCATCCAGCAGGCGCTCCATAAAACCGCCAGGCTCGCCGACGCCGCAGTGGTGCTCAAGCAATGCGGGCAGTAGCGCGACCAGGCGATCATTGAAGCCGGGCAGCAGGTTGCTCGGAAAGTCTTCCAGCGGCCCCAGGTCCAGCCACACCTCCAGCGCGGATCGGTAGGTCCAGATGTTGGGTCCGCGCAGGTAGTTGATGCGCAGCAGCTTGATGTCGTCCTGTTTGCTCATGGGGTGCAAGGTATTCGGCCGATTGTCGGCAGTTATCGGCTTTCAGGGCCGGCCGTTGTAACGTTTTGATTCCGGTCTGGTCCGCATCGGGGCGGCGATGGCTGTCGTAAGCGGGGTTTGGGGCCGGTAAAGGGCAGGGAGGGCTTGAAAAACTTTCGGGGCCTATGGGGAGATTTTGGGGACATTTCGGGGCAACAGGGTCTGAGCATAAGGGCGACGCGGCTTGGCTTTAAGCGAAAATCCCTGCTCAGGAACTTAAAAACACAATGCAACACCCGCTTCCGCTTGACCCCTCCAGCGACGCCAGCCTCACCGACCCTGCACTGGCAGGGCTTCGCTCGCAGCTCGCAGCCCAAGAGAACGTCCTGGCCACCCTGGTGGTTGACCTGGACGCGCAACTTCGTTTTGCCCAGGGGCTGCTGGCCTTGACCGACCGCCGGCTGCTGGCCTGCGGCGCCGACGGCGACTGGACCGGTTGGCCGGTGCTGGACGCCTCCGGCATCCCGGCGCAAGGGCTGGAACTGCGCCATTTTGACCATGCGGGGGTTGGCACCCTTGAGCTTCATGACGAAAATCAGCGGCTGGCCAGCTGGCGCTTTACCCTGGGCAGCAACCCGCAGGCGCTGCGGCTGGTGCGGCTGTTTGCGCTGCGGCAGGCCAGCCGGCGGGTCGGAGACCTGGACGCCGGCCCCGAACCGGGACTGTGCCCCGAATGCGGTCTGCCGCTGCCGCCCGACAGCGAGGAATGCCCGGCCTGTGCCCGCGCACTGCATACCCCGCCTTCCACCTGGGTGCTGCTGCGCTTGTGGCGCTTTGCCCGACCCTACCGGTTTCAGCTGCTGTCGGGGTTTTTGCTGACGCTGGCCTCCACCGCCGCCACGCTGGTGCCGCCTTACCTGACCATTCCGCTGATGGACGACATCCTGATTCCGTTCCAGAACGGCCAGCAGATCGAAACCTGGAAGGTCGCGGCGATTCTGGGCGGCCTGCTCGGCGCTGCCGTGCTGGGCTGGGCCCTGAACTGGGCGCGGACCTATCTGCTGGCGCTGGTGTCCGAGCGCATAGGCGCCGACCTGCGGACCGCCACCTTTGACCACCTGCTGAAGCTGTCGCTCGACTATTTTGGCGGCAAGCGCACCGGTGACCTGATGTCGCGCATCGGCTCCGAGACCGACCGCATCTGCGTGTTTTTGTCGCTGCATGCGCTGGACTTTGCCACCGATGTGCTGATGATCATCATGACCGCCGCGATCCTGTTTTCGATCAACCCCTGGCTGGCGCTGGTGACCTTGTTGCCGCTGCCGTTTATTGGCTGGATGATTCATGTGGTGCGCGACAAGCTGCGCACCGGGTTCGAGAAGATCGACCGGGTCTGGTCCGATGTGACCAATGTGCTGGCCGACACCATTCCCGGCATTCGGGTGGTCAAGGCCTTTGCCCAGGAAAAGCGCGAAGCCCAGCGCTTTCGCGAGGTTAACCAGCACAACCTGGCGGTCAATGACAAGCTCAACAAGACCTGGTCGCTGTTCACGCCGACGGTGTCGCTGCTGACGGAGGTTGGCCTGCTGGTGGTCTGGGCCTTCGGCATCTGGCTGGTGTCGAAGCAGCAAATTACCGTGGGGGTGCTGACGGCCTTTATTGCCTACATTGGCCGCTTCTACACCCGGCTTGATTCCATGAGCCGCATTGTCTCGGTCACGCAAAAAGCCGCCGCCGGGGCCAAGCGGATTTTTGACATTCTGGATCATGTCTCCAACGTGCCCGAACCCGCGCAGCCGGTCAAAATTGGCGCGCTGCAGGGCCGCATCGACATGAAGAGCCTGGGCTTTCGCTATGGCAACCGCTCCGTCATTCGCGGGCTCGATCTGCAAATTCTGCCCGGCGAAATGATTGGCCTGGTCGGCCACAGCGGCTCCGGCAAAAGCACGCTGGTCAATCTGATCTGCCGTTTTTACGATGTGAGCGATGGCGCCATTCAAGTCGACGGCATCGATATCCGGCGCTTTGCCGTGGCCGACTATCGGCGCCACATCGGCCTGGTGCTGCAGGAACCGTTTTTGTTTTTTGGCACGATTGCCGAGAACATCGCCTACGGCAAACCCGGCGCCACGCGGGCCGAGATCGTGTCGGCCGCCCGCGCCGCCCATGCCCATGAATTCATCCTGCGGCTACCGCAGGGCTATGACTCGCTGGTGGGTGAGCGCGGCCAGGGCCTGTCGGGCGGCGAGCGCCAGCGCATTTCGATTGCACGCGCCTTGCTGATTGACCCGCGCATCCTGATCATGGATGAAGCGACCTCGTCGGTCGATACCGAGACCGAAAAGGAAATCCAGCGCGCCCTTGACAACCTGGTGCAGGGCCGCACCACGATCGCGATTGCGCACCGCCTCTCCACCCTGCGCAAGGCCGACCGGCTGGTGGTGATGGACCGCGGCCAGGTGGTCGAGGTCGGCCCGCACGACGAGCTGATGGCCAGGCAGGGTGCTTACTGGCGGCTGTATGAGGCCCAGGCCCGCCAGGTCGATACCGAGGACGGCGAGACGACCGATGACGACAGCCGCATTGCACTGGCGACCTCGCAGCTGGCCCACACCGCCCAACACGCAGGCAACCCATGAGCAACGATCTCACCCTCTCCGATTCCGGCGCTTTGCCGCCACCGGCTTTCCAGTTGCAGCGGCTGGCTTCGGGCCGGCTGCTGTTCATTGCCGACAACGGCGACCGGCATGAGGGCGTGGTGCCGGTGCGCGCCTTTCCGCTGGCCGCGCCCGACGAAGGCGTTTCGCTGGTCAGTGCCGAAGGCCATGAGCTGGCCTGGATAGACGACTTGCAGGCCTTGCCCGCCGCGCCGCGAATGCTTTTGCAGGAGGAGCTGGCGCTCAGGGATTTTGTGCCCGAGATACTGCAGCTTCAGAGTGTCTCGACCTTCGCCACGCCCAGCATCTGGACGGTCAAGACCGACCGCGGTGACACCTCGTTTGTGCTCAAGGGAGAGGACGACATTCGCCGCCTGGGGCGCACCGCGCTGCTGATCGCCGGCAGCCAGGGCGTGCAGTACAGCGTGCGCGACATGAGTGCGCTGGACCGCGCCTCACGTCGCTTGCTGGAGCGTTTTCTTTAGGGTGCGCTTGCGTCAAGCATCAGGCGTGACCTGGTGCTGGGCCATGTTTTCCAGCGCACGCACCAGGGCCGAGTGGTCCGCCTGGCCGTGGCCCAGGGCCGCGCAGGACTGCATCAGCTGGGCCGCGCCCGCCGTTTGCGGCAGGGCCACCGACAGTGCGCGCGCGCTTTGAAGGGCCAGGTTCAGATCCTTCTGGTGCAGCGCGATGCGAAAGCCCGGCGCGAAAGTGCGCTTGATCATGCGCTCGCCATGGACTTCAAGAATGCGTGAGGCGGCAAAGCCGCCCATCAGGGCCTCGCGCACCCGCGCCGGGTCGGCGCCGGCCTTGGAGGCAAACACCAGCGCTTCGCTGACCGCCGCAATATTGAGCGCCACGATGATCTGGTTGGCGACCTTGCAGACCTGGCCATCGCCGACGCCGCCGACCCGCGTGATGTTCTTGCCCATCAGTTCAAACAGCGGTTTGATGCGCTCAAACACCGGCTGGTCGGCACCGACCATGATGGTCAGGCTGGCAGCCTTGGCGCCGACTTCTCCACCCGACACCGGGGCGTCAAGGTAGTCGCAGCCCAGGTCCTTGATTTTCTGCCCGAAGCTTCGGGTCGCAATCGGGTCGATGGAGCTGCAGTCGACCACCGTCTTGCCCGCGCTCAAGCCGGCCGCCACCCCGCCCTCGCCAAACAGCACGGTCTCTACATCCGGTGTGTCGGGCAGCATCAGGAAAATAATGTCGGCGCGCTCGGCCACGCCTTGTGCCGTGGTGCAGATGGTGGCGCCGCCCTCGGCCAGATCGGCCGGAATCTTGCTGCGGGTGTTGACGAACAGCATGTGGCCCGCCTTGAGCAGGTGGCCGGCCATGGGCGCACCCATGATGCCCAGGCCGATAAAGCCCAGTTTGAGTCCTGATTTGGTCATTTTTGTGTCTGCCTTATTGCGTGAGTTGCCTGATCCAGCCGAGTCCTTCGGCGCTGGTTGTCTTGGGTTTGTATTCGCAGCCGATCCAGCCGGTATAGCCGATGGCATCGATATGACGGAACAACCAGGCGTAGTTGATCTCGCCGGTGCCGGGCTCGTTGCGCCCCGGGTTGTCGGCCAGCTGGATGTGGCCGATGCGGCCCAGGTGGTTTTGCAGGGTATTGCCCAGCTCGCCTTCCATGCGTTGGGCGTGGTAGATGTCGTACTGCACAAACAGGTTGTCCGAACCCACTTCATCCAGAATGGCCAGCGCCTGCGCGGTGCGCGTCAGAAAGAAGCCGGGGATGTCGTAGCTGTTGATGGGCTCGATCAGCAGGCGAATGCCTGCGGCCTTCAGTTCTGCGGCGGCAAACTTGAGGTTGCTCACCAGCGTGCCGTGCGCCGTCGCGGCATCCACGCCCGGCGGGATTTTTCCGGCCAGGCAATTGACTTTCGGGCAGCCCAGCGCTGTCGCGTAGCCGATGGCCTGTGCCACGCCTTCGCGAAATTCGCTGACGCGGTCGGGGTGGCAGGCAATGCCGCGCTCGCCGGCATCCCAGTTGCCGGCCGGCAGGTTGTGCAGCACCTGCTTGAGCCCATGGGCTTTCAGCGCGGCGGCCAGTTCGGCCTGGCTGTAGGCATACGGAAACAGGTACTCCACGGCCTCGAAGCCGGCAGCGCGGGCGGCCGCGAAGCGCTCCATGAAGGGCACCTCGGTAAACAGCATGGTGAGGTTGGCGGCAAATTTTGGCATCGGATGTCCTTTAGTCGAGCAGGCTGCAGGCGATCGCGGTGGGCGCATCGGCCTTGCTCACGGCGAGCTCTTCAAACTCGGTGATGTTGTTGATTTCGGTCCCCATCGCAATATTGGTGACGCGCTCCAGGATGACCTCGATCACCACCGGCACCTGGAACTCCTTCATCCAGGCCTCGGCCTGCTTGATCGCCGGGGCCATTTCTTCCTGCTTGTACACGCGCAGCGCCTTGCAACCCAGGCCTTCGACCACCTTGAGGTGATCGACGCCGTAGCCCTGGACCGCCACCTCTTCCTCGGGGGTGTTGATGTTGTCAAAGCCCAGCTGCACGCAGTAATCCATTTCGAAGCCGCGCTGGCTCTGGCGAATCAGGCCGAGGTAGGAGTTGTTGACCACGATGTGAATATAGGGCAACTTGAACTGCGCGCCCACCGCCAGTTCCTCGATCATGAACTGGAAGTCGTAGTCGCCCGACAGCGCGACGATTTTGCGCGTCGGGTCAGCGGCGCGCACGCCCAGCGCGGCAGGAATGGTCCATCCCAGCGGGCCGGCCTGGCCGCAGTTGATCCAGTTGCGGGGCTTGTAGACATGCAGGAACTGCGCGGCTGCGATTTGCGACAGGCCGATGGTTGACACATAGCAGGTGCTGTCGTCAAACGCATTGTTCATGCACTGGTAGACGCGCTGCGGTTTCATCGGCACGCTGTCGAAATTGGTCTTGCGCAGCAGGGTGCGCTTGCGCTCCTGGCACTGCGCGACCCAGGCGCTGCGGTCCTTGAGACGGCCATCTGCCTTCATCTCTTGCGCCACCTGCACGAACAGGTCCAGCGCAATCTTGGCGTCCGAAACAATGCCGTAGTCGGGCGAAAAGACGCGGCCAATCTGCGTCGGCTCGATGTCCACATGCACAAATTTCCGGCCCTTGGTGTAGACCTCGACCGAGCCGGTGTGGCGGTTGGCCCAGCGGTTGCCAATGCCCATCACGAAGTCGGACTCCAGCATGGTGGCATTGCCATAGCGGTGGCTGGTTTGCAGGCCGCACATGCCCGCCATCAGCGGGTGGTTGTCGGGAATGGTGCCCCAGCCCATCAGGGTCGGAATCACCGGGATACCGGTGATCTCGGCCAGTTGCACCAGCGCTTCCGACGCATTGGCATTGATGATGCCGCCACCGGCCACCAGCAGCGGCCGCTCGGACTCGTTGAGCATGGTCAGCGCTTTTTCGATCTGCGCGCGGGTCGCGGCCGGCTTGTAAACCAGCAGCGGCGAGTAGGTGTCGGGGTCGAACTCGATCTCGGCCATCTGCACGTCGAAGGGCAGGTCGATCAGCACCGGGCCGGGCCGGCCGGAGCGCATCAGGTGAAAAGCCTGCTGAAAGACGCGCGGCACCTGGGCCGGCTCGCGCACGGTGACCGACCATTTGGTGACCGGCTTGGAGATCGACTCGATGTCCACCGCCTGGAAGTCTTCCTTGTAGAGGCGGGCGCGCGGCGCCTGGCCGGTGATGCAGAGAATCGGAATCGAATCGGCCTGGGCCGAATACAGGCCGGTGATCATGTCGGTGCCGGCCGGACCCGAAGTGCCAATGCAGACGCCGATGTTGCCGGGGCAGGCCCGGGTATAGCCTTCGGCCATGTGCGAGGCGCCCTCGACGTGGCGCGCCAGGATGTGGCTGATCGTGCCCTGCTTGCGCAGCGCCGAGTACAAGGGGTTGATTGCCGCGCCGGGAATGCCGAACGCCTGCGTAATGCCTTCTTTTTCCATCACCCAGACGGCGGCCTGGGCGGCTGTCATTTTTGCCATGTGTAGATCTCCTGTGTTGATGATGGACTGTAGGGATCAATCGACCTGCACAGAAGACAGCTGCGGGCCATAAAACTTATTCCTGAATGGAATAGTTGGCTATGATGGCGCCATGGACAGATTGCAGGCTATGCACATGTTTGTGCGGGTGGTGGAGACCGGCAGCTTCTCCAAGGCCGCGCGCGAATTCGCGACCACCCAGCCCACCGTGACCAAGCAGGTGGCGGCCATCGAGGACCGCCTCAAGGTGCGGCTGCTCAACCGCAACACGCGCGGCGTCAGCCTGACGGAATCCGGCGCGCTGTACTACGAGAAATGCAAGATTGTGGTGCGCGAGGCCGAGGAGGCCGACAACATCGTGCGGCTGCGCCAGTCGCAGGCCCAGGGCTTGCTGCGCATAGGCACTTCGGTGGCGTTTGGCCGCCGCGTCGTCGTGCCGCTAACCCTCGATTTCATGGCCCACCATCCGCAGGTAAGCCTGGACCTGAGCTTTGAAGACCGTTACACCGACCTGGTGGCGCAGGGCATCGACGTGGCGATACGCATGGGCAAGCTGGCGGATTCCACGCTGGGCGCGCGCTTTCTGGGCATGAATCCCTGGGCCATGGTGGCGTCGCCCGCCTACCTGAAGCAACACGGCACGCCGCGCAACACCGCTGATCTGGCCACGCACGCCGCGCTGATCTACAGCAGCGTGCTCGGTGACGATGTCTGGCGGCTCGTCACGCCGGGCGGCGAAACCGAAACGGTGCGCATGTCGACCCGGCTGCGCTCCAACAACCTGTCCGCGGTGCTGGCCGCGACGCGCAATGGCCTGGGCATCGCCGCCATGCCGCGCTATGTGGCGAGCGACTCGCTGGCGACCGGGCAGGTGGTGGAGGTGCTGAAAGACCATGGCCTGCCCGAGCAGGAGATTCACGCCGTCTTTCCCTCGCCCAAACTCGTGCCCGGCAAGGTGCAGGTGCTGATCGCGTTTTTGCAGGGCCGGTTTGGCCCGCGCTGGTGGGAGACGCTGCCGAAGGCCTGAAGATGCCTGTTTTCTGGTGAAATTGGCCTCTAGCCCAGGTAATGCAAGCATGGTTAGCTATTAAAAACATAGCAAACCGACGCGCGGCGCTTAGTCGCTGGAAGCGCTCCAGCGGCTGTTCCAGGCCCGGTCCTGCGCTTTCTCGATGTCCCTGCGGTCGCGCTTGGTCGGGCGACCCTGCTCCTGGCTGCTGGCCGGGTCCTGGCCGAGGCGGCGCTGCTCGGCGGCCAGGGCCTTGAGACGCAGACTCTCTTCGGTTTCTTCATACAGCTGCTGCGCCACCGGCGCGCTGCCGCGCTGGCTGCTGATGCCGCGCACCACCAGGGTGCGAATCACCGGACCCTGCCGCAGCGCCACCGTGTCGCCGACCTTGATCTCGCGCGCCGGCTTGGCCTCCTGGTCATTCACGCGCACCCGCCCCTTGTTGATTTCTTCCACGGCCAGCGACCGGGTTTTGTAAAACCGGGCGGCCCACAACCATTTGTCGATGCGTAGTTTGTCCATTAATCGGTATTTTGAACCTCCCGGAACAAGGGCAGGCGAACCACCGCATCGAGCCCGGTGATTTGTCCGTGGACGGTCCGGTTTTCCAGCGAAATGCTGCCGCCCAGCGCCTGCGTGATCTCGCGGCATATCGCCAGGCCCAGCCCCGAGCCATGGCGCACATTGCCGGCCGAAAAAGGCTGGTACAGGCGCGCCGACAGCTCGGCCGAGATGCCGGGGCCGCCATCGCTGAGGGTCAGCGCCGCGTAGCGCGCGTCCCGGGTGATGCGCACGCCCAGCTGACCGCCGGGCGGTGTGTGCTTGATGGCGTTGTGCAGCAGGTTGCGCGCCAGCTCGCCCAGCATCCATTCATGCGATGCGATGGGTGCGCTGACGGTTTCGATGTCAAAGTCGATGTCTTTCTCGGCGATCAGCGGCGACAGGTCCAGCGCCACCGAGCGCAGCACCTGGGCCAGGTCGATGGC
>NZ_JANOAL010000123.1:0-8513 GCF_031411155.1 Polaromonas sp.
CATCAACCTGGCCACCTATGCCGGCCCCGAGAGCCGCTACTGCCCGGCCGGGGTCTATGAATTCGTGAAAAACCCCGACAACACCGACCGCCTGCAGATCAACGCGCAAAACTGCGTGCATTGCAAGACCTGCGACATCAAAGACCCGACGCAAAACATCGTCTGGGTCACGCCCGAGGGTGGCGGCGGGCCGAATTACGCGGGCATGTAAGCCGGTCGGCGGCGGCAGTCAGGCCCTTTCACTCCCCACATTTTTCATTCCTATCAACCAAGGCCCTCCATGAACATTGTCATCACGGGAGGCGCCGGATTTTTGGGCGCCCGGCTCGCCCGCCAGCTGCTTGAACGCGGACAGCTTTCGCTGGCCGGCAGCGCGCCGCAAGCCATCCAGGCGCTCACGCTGGTGGACCGCGTCGCGCCATCCGCCGAGCTGGCCGCCGACCCCCGCGTGCGCACCGTCATCGGTGACCTGAACCAGCTTCTTGAGGGAAATAGTTCTGCAGCCCAGGTAATACGGACGAACGACGCTATCATTTTTCATCTGGCCGCCGCGGTCAGCGGAGAGTGCGAAGCGGATTTTGACCTCGGCATGCGCAGCAATCTGGACGCAACACGTGCGCTACTGCAGGCCTGCCGCGCGCTCAACACCTGCCCTGCCGTGGTCTTTGCCAGTTCGCTGGCCGTCTTTGGCAACTCGCCAGAGCAGCCCCTGCCGGCGGTGATTGACGACCGCACCCTGCCGACACCGCAAAACAGCTACGGCATCCAGAAGTTCATTGGCGAGCAATTGGTGACTGACTACGGCCGCAAAGGCTTCATCCGCGGCCGCAACGTGCGGCTGATGACCGTCAGCGTGCGGCCGGGCCAGCCCAATGGCGCAGCATCGAGTTTTTTAAGCGGCATGATCCGCGAACCGCTGGCGGGCGTGCGGGCCAACTGCCCGGTTTCCAGGGACACCGCCGTGGCCCTGTCGTCGCCGGGCCGTACCATTGACGGCCTGCTGCGCGCCGCCGAGGCCAGCGACGCCGATTGGGGCGCCCGCACCGCCATCAATTTGCCTGCCCTTCAAACCACGGCCGGCGAGATGGCCGCGGCGCTCGAGCGCGCTGCGGGCAAGGCGGTGGCCGACCTGATTGACTGGCGCCCGGACCCCGCCATTGCCAACATCATTGCCAGTTGGCCCGCCCGCATCGACGCCGCGCGCGCCAGGGCGCTGGGCCTGTTGCCCGATACCGACTTTGACTCCATTATTGCCGCCTACTTACGCGAAAACCCGCGCACGCTGCCCGCTTAACGGGGGCAATAATAGGTGTGCTTACGGCCAGCCGCCGTAGCCGCAGAATTCCGGCAATCAACTCATTTTGGAGACCGCATGAAACTTTCAAAACTGCTTATCGGCATGACGCTCGGCCTGGCATTCATGGCCTCGGCCAGTGCGCAGACCACGATGAAAATCAGCATTTCCACCGCGCAAAACTCGCACCAGGGCGTGGCGATCGACACCTTTGCCAAGGAAGTCGAAAAACGCACGGCGGGACGTTACAAGGTCCAGACCTTTTACAACGGCGCCCTGGGCGGCGAGCGCGAGTCGATCGAGGCCGTGCAGCTGGGCACCCAGGAACTGGCCTTCTCGTCCACCGGGCCGATTCCCAACTTTGTGCCTGAAACCAAGATTCTGGATGTACCGTTTCTGTTCCGCGACAAGGCCCATGCCCGCGCCGTGCTAGACGGCCCGATTGGCCAGGAGATGCTGACCAAATTCGATGCCAAGGGCTTCAAGGCGCTGGCCTGGGCCGAAAACGGCTTTCGCCATATGACCAACAGCAAGCGTGACGTGAAAACCCCCGAAGACCTGAAGGGCCTGAAGATGCGCACCATGGAGAACCCGGTGCACATCGCCGCCTACAAGGGCCTGGGCATCATCACCACGCCGATGGCTTTTCCGGAAGTGTTCACCGCCTTGCAGCAGGGCACCGTCGATGGCCAGGAAAACCCGCTGTCGGTCATCATGTCGGCTAAGTTTGACCAGGTCCAAAAACACCTGTCGCTGACCGGCCATGTGTACTCGCCCGCCATCTTTGTGATGAACAAGGCCGCCTTCGACAAGCTCAGCGCGGCCGACAAAACCGCCTTTGTCGAAGCTGCCAAGGAAGGCACCAAGGCCAACCGCGCCCGCGTCGATCAGGACGATACCAATGGCGTGGCCGAGCTGCGCGCCAAGGGCATGACAGTGATCGACAACGTCGACAAGTCCAAGTTCGTGGCCATGCTGGCACCGGTCAATGCCGAGTTTGAAAAACAGTTTGGCAAAGCCAACATCGACACGATCCGCAACTACAAGTAAGCCTGCACAGGCCTGACTTTGCTATTATTTGTGTAGCATGTTACGCCCGCAGTCATTGGACTGACGGGCGTTTTTAATAGAAATTCGGCCAAATTTGACCGCCTGCATAATCCCAGGAACGGCAAGCACTCATGAAACAAGCCTTTCTAAAATTTGAACGCTGGACCACCGGTTTCTCAATGCTGGTGGCCTGCCTGATGCTGGTCGTCGCGTCCACTTTGGGCATGTTCCAGATCATTACCCGCTTCGTGCTCGAGCAACCCGCCGAGTGGAGCGAAATCCTGATCCGCCTGAGTTTGATCTGGATGGTGTTCATGGGCATACCGGCGGCATTTCGCCAGGGCGCCATGGTCAGCGTCGATGTGCTGTACCGCTGGAGCCCGCCCCGAATCCGGCGCGTACTCGACTGGCTGGTCTGCCTGGCCGCGCTGGCGCTGATTGCGGTGATTGTCTGGTGGGGCTGGGACTATTCGCTGCGCGGGCGGGTACAGTCCATGGCCGGGCTGGAGTCGATTTCGATGTTCTGGGGCTACGTCGCCATGCCGGTGGGCGGCATGTTTTGTGTGATCGGCATCATTGGCAACCTGATTGACCCACAGCGCAACGAACTGGAGACGGCGCAATGAGCGCCGCCGGACCGCTCCAAGGCGCGAGCGCCCCCTCGGGGGCAGTGAGTACACGCAGTGACGAACGTGGGGGGGTGCTATGACCGCAGTCATGATTTCAACCATGGTGCTGTGCTTTGCACTCACCGTGTCGGTGGCGGTGTCGATTGGCCTGGCCTCGGTGCTGGGCATACAAGCCTCCAACGCCAACATGCTGATTTCGGTCAAGGAAATGTTTTCCGCGATCAACAAGTTCCCATTGGCCGCGATTCCGTTTTTCATCCTGGCCGGCAACCTGATGGAAACCGGCGGCATCTCGCGCCGCCTGGTCGAATTTGCCAAGAGCCTGGTCGGCGGCATCCAGGGCGGTTTGCCCATGACCTGCGTGCTGACCTGCATGATTTTTGCCGCGGTGTCGGGCTCATCGGTGGCCACCACCTTTGCGATTGGCGCCATTTTGATTCCGGCGCTGATCAAGCACGGCTACCCGACGGCTTATGCGGCCGCGCTGCAGGCCACCAGCGCCGAGTTGGGCGTGATCATTCCGCCCTCGATTCCCATGATTCTGTATGGCGTGAGCGCCGAAGTCTCGATTGGCGAGTTGTTCATTGCCGGCTTCGGCCCCGGCCTGCTGATTGGCGGCGCGCTGATGCTGTTTGTGCATCTGTATTGCCGCTACAAAGGCTGGGGCAAACATGACGGCGATGGCCGGCTGGGTATTGGCAAGGCAACCTGGCAGGCCGGCTGGGCACTGTTCATGCCGGTGATCATTCTGGGCGGCATTTATGGCGGCATTTTCACGCCGACCGAGGCCTCTGCCGTGGCGGTGTTTTATGCGCTGGTGGTGGGCATCGTGATTTACCGCGAGATCAAGCTGCCCGACCTGGCCCACATCCTGCGCAAGTCGGTGCTGTCCAGCGCGGTGATCATGTTCATTATTGCCAACGCCGGGCTGTTCGCCTTTCTGATTACCCGGGCCGGCGTGCCCGACGCGATTGGCCGCTGGCTGGAGGCGGTGCTACAGTCGCCGGCGCTCTTTTTGCTGGGGGTCAATGCGGCCCTGTTTGTAATTGGCATGTTTATTGAGACCAGCGCGGCCATCATTGTGCTGGCCCCGATTCTGGCGCCGGTGGCCGTGCATTTCGGCATTGATCCGGTGCACTTCGGCATGGTCATGGTGGTGAACCTGGCGCTGGGCATGATCACGCCGCCCTTTGGCGTCAACCTGTTTGCGGCCTGCACGGTGGCCAAAATTTCGCTGGACCGCATCGTCACCCACCTGGTTCCGTTTGTGCTGGTAATTCTGGCCTGCCTGATGGTCGTCACCTATGTGCCGCAGCTGTCGCTATTCCTGCGCGATCTGGCCTACGCGAAGTAGGAACTCGGACGGCACAAAATCCGGCTTCCATTACACTTGGCAGGGTCAGGAGAGAGTTTTCCCCGCAGAAAACCGCCGAAGGCGCATGGGCCCCCTTTATGGGGCCCCGAACGCTCAGGCAAAAGGACTGGCAACCGCCCTCTGGTGCTGAGCGCCCTGGGGGCGTTCCCTACTGGAGAGAGGCCACTGTCAAGGTGGCCCACCGAAGGAGCAAACCTGCATCGCCAGGCGAATCTCTCAGGTAAAGTGGACAGCAGGGGCAGCCCATGGCTTATCGTCATGTTGTATGTTTGCCCCCCGGAGAACGCGCCGTGTCCAACCCCGAAAACCTTCTTCAAACGCCACTGCATGATCTGCATGTGGAACTCGGTGCGCGCATGGTGCCGTTTGCCGGCTATTCCATGCCGGTGCAATACCCCGCCGGCCTGATGGCCGAGCACCTGCACACCCGCAGCGCCGCTGGCCTGTTTGACGTGTCGCACATGGGCCAGTTGCGGCTGGTCGGGCCTGATGCGGCGGCCGCACTCGAAAGCCTGATGCCGGTCGATGTGATCGATTTGCCTGCCGGCAAGCAGCGCTATGGCCTGCTGCTCAATGAGGACGGCGGCATTATTGACGACCTGATGTTTTTCAACCGCAACATGACCGACAGCGCCAATGGCGGCGACCTGTTTGTGATTGTGAACGGCGCCTGCAAGGCGGGCGACATTGCGCACATTGAGCAAAAAATCAGCGACCGCTGCCAGGTGATCCCCATGCCAGAGATGGCACTGATGGCCTTGCAGGGGCCGCAGGCCGTGGCGGCCCTGCAGCGGCTGGCGCCTGGCGTCGAAAAGCTGGTGTTCATGACCGGCGGCCGCTTCACGGTGGCCGGCTGCGACTGCTTTCTGACCCGCAGCGGCTATACCGGCGAAGACGGCTTCGAGATTTCGGTGCACGCATCGCAGGCCGCCGCGCTGGCCAGAGCCCTGCTGGCGCAGCCCGAAGTCAAGCCCGTGGGCCTGGGCGCGCGCAACTCGCTGCGGCTTGAAGCCGGGCTGTGCCTCTATGGCAATGACATCGACACCACCACCACGCCGGTCGAGGCCAACCTGAACTGGGCAATGCAGAAAGTGCGGCGGACAGGCGGCGCGCGCGCCGGCGGCTTTCCGGGCGCCGACAAGATTCTGGCCCAGCTGGCCGACCCCGGCACGCTGACCCGAAAACGCGTGGG
This sequence comes from Polaromonas sp., assembly GCF_031411155.1. Classification (GTDB taxonomy): domain Bacteria; phylum Pseudomonadota; class Gammaproteobacteria; order Burkholderiales; family Burkholderiaceae_C; genus Polaromonas. Next base: position 5,541 of record NZ_JANOAL010000123.1, read on the forward strand.
CCTGGTGGCGCTGGAGCGCATTCCGGTGCGCGACCATACCGCCCTGCAAAGCCCCGACGGTGCAGCAATTGGCGAAGTCACCAGCGGGCTGCTCGGCCCCAGCATCAACCAGCCGGTGGCCATGGGCTATGTCAGCCCCGAGTTTGCCGCGCTTGGCACACGCGTGAATGCCATAGTGCGCGGCAAGCCGGTGCCCATGCAAATCTCGGCCATGCCCTTTGTGCCGAATCGCTATTTCCGTGGCTGATGATTCCCTGTTCGATTTCGTTGTCCGATTTTTAAAACTACCTCTGGAGAACCCCATGACCGTCAAATACACCGAAGACCACGAGTGGCTCAAGATTGAAGGCGACGTTGCCACCGTCGGCATCACCGTGCATGCGCAGGACGCGCTGGGCGACGTCGTGTTCGTCGACCTGCCGACCGTTGGCACTGACTATGCGCAAAAAGAAACCGCCGGCGTGGTCGAGTCCGTCAAGGCCGCTGCCGACGTCTACATGCCGGTCGGCGGCGAGGTCATCGAAGTCAACGAAGCCCTGCGCGACGACCCTTCGCTGGCCAACACCGACCCGATGGGCGCCGGCTGGTTCTTCAAGGTCAAACTGTCGGATGCCTCGCAGCTAGAGGCCCTGATGGACGAAACCAGCTACAGCGCGTTCTCGGCAGCCGCCTGAGTTATCGCAATCGGAATCCGTTCGGGCTGAGCTGCCGAAGCCCTGCCCGTCCCTGCTCCCTCCCTTCCCCCTTTCTCGCCCACCCTTCGACCAGCTCAGGGCGAACGACTATTCTGGAACCTCCCATGTTGATGCAATCCGCCAAGCCGCTGGGCGAGCTTGAAAACCCTTCCGAATTCATTGCGCGCCACATCGGCATTGATGAGGCTGACGAAGCGCTGATGCTGTCGGTGATTGGTGAAACCTCGCGCCGTTCGCTAATCAGCAGCATCGTGCCGCGCTCCATTGCGCGCCGCAGCGCCATGGCGATTCCGGCCCCGGTGACGGAAGCCGCCGCGCTCAAGCAGCTTAAAAGCATTGCAGGCAAAAATCGGGTCTTCAAGAACTTTATCGGCCAGGGCTACTACGGCACCTACACGCCCGGCGTGATTCTGCGCAACATCCTGGAAAACCCGGCCTGGTACACCGCCTACACGCCCTACCAGGCCGAGATTTCGCAAGGCCGCATGGAAGCGCTGATCAACTTCCAGACCATGGTCTGCGACCTGACCGGCATGGCGATTGCCAATGCGTCGATGCTCGACGAGGCCACCGCCGCCGCCGAGGCCATGACGCTGGCCAAACGCAGTGTCAAAAGCAAAAGCCATGTCTTCATCGTGGCCGGTGACTGCCACCCGCAAACCATTGAAGTGATCCAGACCCGCGCCAAACCGCTGGGCATTGAAGTCAAGGTCAGCACCGCCGCCGCGACCGTGCCGCAACTGATGGCCGGGGGCGACTACTTTGGCGTGCTGGCCCAGTACCCGGCCACCACCGGCAGCATCCACGACCTGCGCCCGCTGGCCGGCCAGGCCCATGCCGATGGCGCCGCCCTGTGCGTGGCCGCCGACCTGCTGGCATTGACCCTGCTCACGCCGCCGGGCGAGTGGGACGCCGACATTGTGCTGGGCACCACGCAGCGCTTTGGCATGCCCATGGGCAATGGCGGGCCGCACGCGGCTTACCTGGCCTGCCGCGACGAGTTCAAGCGCTCGCTGCCCGGCCGCCTGGTCGGCGTGAGTGTCGATGTGCATGGCAACCCGACCTACCGCCTGGCGCTGCAAACGCGCGAGCAGCACATCCGCCGCGAAAAAGCCACGTCCAACATCTGCACCGCCCAGGTGCTGCCTGCCGTGGTCGCCAGCATGTACGCCGTCTACCACGGCCCGCAAGGCCTCAAGCGTATCGCCGAACGCGTGGCCGCCTACACCGCCATCTTTGTGCGCGGCCTGCAGCAACTTGGCTACGAAATCACGGACACCAGCGCCTTTGATTCGGTCACCGTCAAGACTGGTGATGCTACTAATTCGATAGCTGAGCGCGCCCGTCAATCGGGGGCCAACCTGCGATTTCGCCTGAAAAATCACCTGGGCGTGTCGCTCGACGAAACCACCAGCCGCAAAGACATCGAACTGCTCTGGTCCTTCTTTGCCCAGCCCGGCCAGACGCTGCCGGTGGTGAGCAGCTTTGAAAAAGGCATAGCCTCCCTGATTCCCGAAGAACTGCGCCGCAGCACACCATTTTTGACACACCCGGTGTTCAACACCCACCATTCCGAAACCGGCATGCTGCGCTACATCCGCCTGCTCAGCGACAAGGACCTGGCGCTGGACCGCAGCATGATTCCGCTGGGCAGCTGCACCATGAAGCTCAACGCCACCAGCGAGATGATTCCCATCACCTGGCCCGAGTTCGCCAACATCCACCCGTTTGCGCCACAGGATCAGCTGCAGGGCTACGCCGAACTCGACCAGCAGTTGCGCGACTGGCTGTGCCAGGCCACCGGCTACGCCGGCATCAGCCTGCAGCCCAATGCCGGCTCGCAGGGTGAATACGCCGGTTTGCTGGTCATCAAGGCCTGGCTCGAAGCCCACGGCCAGGGCCACCGCAACATCTGCCTGATTCCGTCATCGGCCCACGGCACCAACCCGGCCAGCGCGCACATGGTGGGCATGACGGTCGTCGTCACCGCCTGCGACGCGCAGGGCAATGTGGACATGGACGACCTGAAGGCCAAGTGCGAAAAGCACAGCGCCAACCTGGCCTGCATGATGATCACCTACCCCAGCACCCATGGCGTGTTTGAAACCCATGTGCAAGACCTCTGCCAGCTGGTGCATTCACACGGCGGGCGTGTCTATGTGGATGGCGCCAACATGAATGCGCTGGTCGGCGTGGCGGCGCCGGGCGAATTTGGCGGCGATGTGAGTCACCTGAATCTGCACAAGACCTTTTGCATTCCGCACGGCGGCGGCGGCCC
>NZ_JANOAL010000124.1:0-2602 GCF_031411155.1 Polaromonas sp.
CTCGGGATCTATCAGCGCCCCGGCGCAAGTGTCGGCGCAGCCCAGCAGGTAGGACTGGCAACCGCCGGAGGCGATCTGCTCGAAGATCATGTCGGCTGCCCGATGATGCGCAGGTAGGGCTTGGGCGCCTTCCAGCCTTGCGGGAACAGCATCTTCGCGTCGTCGTCGGACACTGAGCCGGCGCCGATCTCCGTGCCCTGGGTGGTCTCGGCGGTGAAGTCCGGAGCGGTGTCGTTGATGCGCAAAGCCATGACTACTCCTTCAGTGCCAGTGGATCGGCGGCGGCCCGCCCGGCGCTCTGGCGTGCGGCCACATTAAATTTTAGCAAGTAGCCCGCCTCAGGTCGAGGACAAGATATCTGCCGCCCATAGGGCCGTCGCTGAGGTTGACGAAGCCAACGCCGACCAGCCATTCTTCACCCTGCGCAACGTCAGTTCGGGGGCGGCGGTAAGCGCCGGCCGGCTGAAGCCCCAGCCTACGGCATGCTACTAATTCAATAGCTACTCACGCACGTTCCATATGGACTAGAGGCCTAAAACGGGCTATGTCTGCGTTAGCTGTTGTGATGGAAATCGTCCCAGCGCTTCACACAAACAAGCGGCAGGTGAGATGTTTTGGCGATAGCGCTCCATCATGCGGCGCCAGCCGAGGTAGTTCTCCAAGTACTTGGTGGCGACCCCGTGGAAGCGGCGAATCCACTCCTTGAGGCGACTGTCGTAGGCGTTGACATTTTGAATGTGGAAGGCTCCGTCAATGACCCGGATGCCTTGCTGAACATTGATGGCCCGATGGGCAAGGCCGGTGACCCGGGCAACCGTTTGGTAGACCCGAGCGCCATCCGTGCAAAGAATGGCGTCCCTGTCGATCAAGGGGCGCAGCACGGCGGCGATATGGTGTGCGTCGAGCTTGTCCAACCGGAAATCGGCGGTTTGCCCGCTGCGATCGCGTACCACCAACACGGCAATGTGCTCCCAATGGGCGCCCACCCCAGCGCGTTTTCGTGCGGGCCTGGGCAATTTTCGCTGCCCCTTGAAGGACTCCAAAAAGAAGGTCTCATCGGCCTCGACAATCCCGCCCTCGTGCTCGGCGCGGTGCGTCGCAGCCGCCTCAAGAAAGCGATGGCGCCAGCGAAACGCGGTGTTTTTATCGACACCACAGCTTTGGCCCGCCTGGCGCACGCTCACCCCCTCAATCAATGCCTGACCATAGCGCAACCATCGCTCACGTTTGCGCAAATGCGCCAGGGGCGTGCCTGTAAGTGCATTGCTGGTCCTGGCGCAAGTGTGGCAGCGCATGCGTGCCAGCCCATGGCTGTAGCCCCAAGGTCGTAGTTGTTCCGCTGGGGCCTGGCAGTGCGGGCACACGTTGGGGCCTGCAAGCACGCTGGCAACGGCATTGACGGATGTATTGGGCGGGCTATCCAGGGCACTGCGCATCTGCGTGCGTTGCTGTTTAGTCAGAAACGCCAGTTGTCCGAGAAGCTCGGCAAAGTCGCTATGGCCCATGATGCACCTCCATGCCTGATGACTTCAGATTCACTATAGGCGCAGGTCGGCTCTGTTTCAACAGTTAATGCAGACATAGCCCAATTTAGCTCAAGATTTTTCTCAAATTGAACCCGGAGACACCTTACATAAAGCCAGCCCCGACACCACCACCTTCTGCGCCCTATTCAACCGGGGCTTCAAGCGTGCTGATTGCCAACTCAATGCAACATTGGCCGTGATTCCAGGTTGAGCCGCTGCGGTGTTTGTGACTTCATTTATCCGTGAAAGATAAACAGCAGAATGTCCAATTCCTGTTTTGAATCAAGTGCTTGCGGCTGCGGTGTTTGCCAGCTTATGCCGCAGGCGGCAGATAAACGCTGTTCGTTAGGCGTCAGAAGACCTCTGGACGCGGACACGTAGCTGCCGAAGACGAGATCGGCCTCACGGCTTATAGGCAATGGCCTCGATCTCAACCTTGGTGCCGACCATGTTTTTCGCCTGCGTTGTCGATCGCGCCGGCTTATTTCCAGGGAAGAACTCGCTGTAAACGCGATTGAAATCATCGAAGTCGCGCGCGTCATCGAGCCAGACCGTGGTCTTCACCACGTCCTCGAGCGTGCACCCAGCTAATGCAAGTGCGTGAGCCACATTCATCATCGTCTGGCGCGTCTGAGCGTCTATCTCCCCTACGATGAGGTCGCCGTTTTCGTCCCTGGCTACTTGGCCGGACACAAACACAAAGCCACCAGCCTTCGTCGCCAGTGAGCGCGGCAGTGTTCGTGTACCCGCATTACTCTCCGCAAAGAATGCAATCGTCATTTTGGGTACCTTTTCGCGAAGAAGAACTCATCGATTTTGCGTAACCGGGCCATTCATGTCCACTCAACATTGCTTCGCACGCATCACGGCATCACGGCATCACGGCATCACGGTTTGGTTCGGGAGCCTACCAGGCACCTACATCAGCGCCTACAGACTGCTCCGGATCCGGCTCTGAAGACGGTCCAGGCCGGCTGGCGAGCCATTGGTAGCCCTTCCAGACCAGCAGGGCCGCGCCCGCACCGAGCAGACCGTAGCGCAGCAAAGGCAGCCGGCGCGCACCCGACAGGGCCAGC
>NZ_JANOAL010000125.1:0-10681 GCF_031411155.1 Polaromonas sp.
AAAAAGCTCGCGCGCGTCAGCCGCATCATGGAGCAACTGGTACACGCCTGGGACGTGCTGGCCACCATGACGCCGCCCGAGTACAGCGCGATACGCCCTTACCTCGCCAACTCCAGCGGTTTTCAGAGCGCGCAGTACCGCTGCATCGAGTTTGCGCTGGGCAACAAGAACGCCGCCATGCTCAAACCCCACGCGCACCGGCCCGACTTGCTGGCGCAGGTGCAGGCGGCGTTTGAAGCGCCTTCGCTGTACGACGAAGCGCTGCGCCTGCTGGCCCGGCGCGGCCTGGCCGTGCCCGCCAGCCACACCGAGCGCGACTGGACCCAGGGCTACGTCGAAAGCAACGCGGTGGAGCAAGCCTGGCTGGTGGCCTACCGCGACCCGAAGCAGTATTGGGACCTGTACCAGCTCGGCGAAGAACTGACCGACCTCGAAGACGCCTTCAGGCTCTGGCGATTTCGCCACGTCACCACGGTCGAACGCATCATCGGCTTCAAGCGCGGCACCGGCGGCACCGGTGGCGTGAGTTACCTGCGCAAGATGCTGGACGTGGTGCTGTTTCCGGAGATCTGGAAGCTGCGCACCGATTTGTAGGCAAAAAGTGCCGCCAGCCCATATGCAACGTGCTCAAGCAGCTATTATTTCTATAGCAACTCAAAGCGCCCTCAAGATGCCTTGGGCGCAGCGCCATAGAGCCAGGGCAGGTCCAGCAGCCGGGCGCCGAGCAGCCTGAGCGACGCATCGCGGCCCCAGCGCAGCAGGCCATCAGCGTGAAAAATCTGGCCGTTGCGCAGGGCCCGGGCCTGCACCCTGGCGTTGCGCTGCCAGCGGTTCAGGGCGTAGCGCTGCAGCATCACGGGCACGTCAAACGCCGGGTCCAGCGCCTGCGCCAGCACATGGCCCAGCTCGGCCGCGTCTTCAATCGCCATGCCTGCGCCCTGCGCCAGGTAGGGCCGCATCGGGTGGGCGGCGTCGCCCAGTAGCGCGACCCGGCCCAGCGCGTGCTGGTGCGGGCCCTGCATGGGGGGGCGGTCGCACAGCGCCCACAGTTGCCAGCCCGTCATGGCTTGCACCATGTCCTGCAGCGCCGTGCAGCAGCCGGCCACCGTAGGCGCCAGCTCGGCCGCGCTGGCCGTGTGGTTCCAGGGGTCGACGCCGTCGGCCACCTCGCCCTGCACGATCACCACCAGGTTGAGCCAGTCGCCACCGCGCACCGGGTACTGCACCACATGCATGCGCGGCCCCAGCCAGGCGGTGACGTGCTGCGTGCGCAGGCGCTCGGGCAGCCGGGACTGCGGCAGCAGCGCGCGGTAGGCCAGGTGACCGCCGTGCCGCGGCAGGCCGTCGCCCAGCAACTGCTGGCGCACGCGGCTCCACAGGCCGTCGGCGCCTATCAGCGCGTCGCCTTCAATCGCCGGGCCGCTGGCGGTTTGCACGGTCACCACCTCGGCGGTCTGGCTGAAGGATTGCAGCGGGCGCTCCAGGTGCAGCCGGACATCGGTCTGCTGCTGCGCTGCCTTGAGCAGCAGGCCATGCAGGTCGGCGCGGTGCACCGTGGCATAGGGCGCGCCGTAGCGGCGGGCCATGGTCTCGCCCAGCGGCAGCTCGCCCAGCGTCTGCCCCGACACGGCGCTGCGCACCTGCAGCCGCTCCGGGAAGGCCGCCACACCCGCCAGCGCATCGGCCAGGCCCCAGCCCTGCAACACCTTGACCACGTTGGGGCCGAGCTGGATGCCGGCACCGACCTCGCTGAACACCGGCGCACGCTCGAACAGCCGCACATCCCAGCCGGCCCGGGAAGCCGCCAGCGCAGCCGCCAGTCCGCCTATGCCGCCACCGGCAATCAGCGCTTGCCGGCTCATGTTGAATTGCCCCCACAGTCAGTCACTGCGTGCAATTCCCTGCCCTGAGGGGGCTAATTTTCCTTCGGCAGCGCGCCCTGCGGAAAATTTTCAGTGCCTGCCGACTCATGCTGCCAGGAGTTGCCTGAGCACGTAAGGCAGGATGCCGCCGTTGCGGTAATAGTCCACCTCGATCGGGGTATCGACCCGCAGCGTGACGATGACTTGCTGGTGCGAGCCGTCGGCGCGGGTGATGAGCAGCGTGGCGTCGCTCTGCGGTTTCAGTTCGGGGTGGGGAATCACGTCAATCACCTCGTTGCCGGTGAGCTTGAGGGTTTGCCATGACTCGCCGGCCTTGAACTGCAGCGGCAGCACGCCCATGCCGACCAGGTTGCTGCGGTGAATTCGCTCAAAACTGCGCGCCACCACCGCCTTGATGCCCAGCAGCTGCGTGCCCTTGGCGGCCCAGTCGCGCGATGAGCCGGTACCGTATTCTTCGCCGGCAAAAATCACCGTGGGCGTGGCCTGCGCCATGTAGCGCATGGCGGCGTCGTAGATGAACATTTTCTCGCCGCCGGGCTGGAACAGCGTCACGCCGCCCTCCTCGCGCGAGCCCTCGGCGTCGGGCGGAATCATCAGGTTCTTGATGCGCACATTGGCAAAGGTGCCGCGCATCATCACGTCGTGGTTGCCGCGCCGCGCGCCGTAGCTGTTGAAGTCGGCCTTTTGCACGCCGTGGGCCTGCAGCCACAGGCCGGCCGGCGAACTCGCCTTGATCGAGCCCGCCGGCGAGAGAGGGTCGGTGGTGATCGAGTCGCCAAACAGCGCCATGATGCGCGCGCCCTTCACGGCATTGGCCGCATTTTTGGCCTCATTCTGGCCGCCAGCTCCCGCAGCACCTGCGGCAGGCGCTACGTTTTCCATAGCAAAGTTGGCAAAAAACGGGGGCTCGGCGATGTAGGTGCTGGTGGGCCAGGTGTAGGCGGTGCCGGTCACGCCCTTGATCCTTTCCCACAGCTTGCCGGGCTCGGTCTTGACCTTGGCGTAGTTGGCGCGAAAGGCCTTGCCGTTCATGGCGTACTTCATGAGCTTGTAGATTTCCTCGCTGGTGGGCCAGATGTCTCCGAGGTAAACGTCTTTGCCACCCTTGCCCTTGCCGACCGGCTCGGTCATCAAATCGCGCAGCACCGTGCCGGCAATCGCATAGGCCACCACCAGCGGCGGGCTGGCCAGGAAGTTGGCTTTCAGGTTCGGGTGAATGCGCGCCTCAAAGTTGCGGTTGCCCGACAGCACGGCGGCGCAGACCAGGTCGCTCTTGGTGATGGCCTCGTTGATCTCGGGCGTCAGGTCGCCGGCGTTGCCGATGCAGGTGGTGCAACCGTAGCCGGCCAGCGCAAAACCGAGCTTTTCCAGGTAGGGCAACAGGCCGGTTTCGGTCAGGTATTCGGTCACGATGCGCGAGCCGGGCGCCAGCGAGGTCTTGATGTGCGGCTGCACTTTGAGGCCCGCCTCCACCGCCTTCTTGGCCAGCAGGCCGGCCGCCAGCAACACGCTGGGGTTGGAGGTGTTGGTGCAGCTGGTAATGGCGGCTATCAGCACATCGCCATTGCCGATGCTGATACCGACTTTTTTGGCGTCGGGCGTCGGCGCCTCGGGGTGCTCCTTGGCCATCGAGGCCAGCGTCGGCCGGTTGCCTTCCATCTCGACCAACGAGCGCGGCGCGCCGGCGGGGGTCGGCATGGCGCCCGGCAGCTTGTCGAGGCGGCCCTCGTCGGTATGGCGCAGCAGGTGCCGCGTGGCCAGCAGCGCGGCCGGCTGGTTAAAGCCGTTGTCGGCAATCGGCTTGCTGAACAGCGCGGCAAACTGGCTCGCCACGCTGCCCAGCTCAATCCGGTCTTGCGGCCGCTTGGGGCCGGCCAGGCTGGGCGTCACGTCGCCCAGGTCCAGCTTGACGACCTGGGAGTAGTCAATCTCGCCGGCCGTGGCCACGCCAAACAGGCCCTGCGCCCGGAAGTAGGCCTCGAAGGCCTCGATCTCGGCCTTGCTGCGGCCGGTGCCCTTGAAGTAGTCAATGGTTTTCTCATCGACCGGGAAAAAGCCCATGGTGGCGCCGTATTCGGGCGCCATGTTGCCAATGGTGGCGCGGTCGGGCAGCGCCAGTGTGCGCGTGCCTTCGCCAAAAAATTCGACAAACTTGCCGACCACTTTTTCGCGGCGCAGGGTTTCGGTCACGCGCAGCACCAGGTCGGTGGCGGTCACGCCTTCGCGCAGGCGGCCGGTCAGCTCCATGCCGACCACATCGGGTGTCAGAAAGTACACCGGCTGGCCCAGCATGGCGGCCTCGGCCTCGATGCCACCGACACCCCAGGCCACCACGCCGATGCCATTGATCATGGTGGTGTGGCTGTCGGTGCCGACCAGCGAATCGGGGTAGTACATGTCGTCTTTGGTTTTATGCACGCCGCGGGCCAGATACTCCAGATTGACCTGGTGCACGATGCCAAAGCCGGGAGGCACCACGCCAAAGGTGTCAAAGGCCTGCATGCCCCATTTCATGAACTCGTAGCGCTCGTTGTTGCGCTGAAATTCGAGCTTCATGTTCAGGTCCAGCGAGTTCTTCTTGCCGTAGTAGTCGACCATGATGGAGTGGTCCACCACCAGGTCCACCGGCACCAGCGGCTCTATCAGCTTGGGGTTTTTGCCGAGTTTGAGCGCCACGCTGCGCATGGCCGCGAGGTCGGCCAGCAGCGGCACGCCGGTAAAGTCCTGCAGCACCACGCGCGAGACGACAAACGGGATTTCCTGCGTGCGCTCGGCGCGGGCCTGCCAGTTGGCCAGCTCGGCCACATGCTCTGCCGTCACCTTCTTGCCGTCGCAGTTGCGCAGCACCGATTCGAGCACGATGCGCATGGAAACCGGCAGCCGCGCCACATTCGGAAACTGCCTGGCCAGCGCCGGCAGTGAATAAAACTTGCCGGTCTTGCCCGACGCGGTTTTAAAGGTCTTGCGGGTAGAGGCAAAGGCATGGGCTGGCTGGCGTGGCGCTTTGGTCGGCATGGCAGGCTCCTTTTAATCGTGTGGATGGACCTTATTCTGGCAGGCAACGCATAGGCGCGAAAGTGATTCCATTTCTATTGATGCTTCCGTCATGGATGGCACGACACCGTTCGAGCGGTAATGGGTTGGCCGACCGGACTGGTTTTACGATAGCGCCATGAACCCCAGCACCGCACTCACTCCGGCCGCGCGCCGCCCAGCGCCAAAGGGCTTTGGCGAGCATCTGCGCCGCTGGCGCCAGCACCGCCGCCTGAGCCAGCTTGATCTGGCGCACGAGGCCGAGATTTCGGCGCGGCACCTGAGTTTTGTGGAAACCGGCCGCTCGCTGCCCAGCCGCGAAATGGTGCTGCGCCTGTCGGCGCGGCTGGACATTCCGCTGCGCGAGCGCAACACCCTGCTGGTGGCCGCCGGCTACGCGCCCATGTACCGCGAGCGCGCGCTGGACGACCCGGCACTGGCCGCGGCCCGGCAGGCGGTGGAACTGCTGCTGAAAAGCCACGAGCCCTACCCGGCGCTGGCGATTGACCGGCACTGGAACCTGGTTGCGGCCAACCGGATGGTGCCGCATCTGCTGGCGGGAGCGGACGCCAGCCTGCTGCAGGCGCCGCTCAATGTGCTGCGCCTGAGCCTGCATCCGCTCGGCCTGGCGCCAAAAATCGTCAACCTGCCGCAATGGCGGCTTCATTTGCTGGAGCGGCTGCGCCAGCAGATCGCCGCCACCGCCGACCCGGCGCTGGTGGCCCTGCTGCAGGAGCTGCGCGCCTACCCGCTGCCGCCCGGTGTGCTGGATGAACCCCTGGAAGGCGAGCATGTGGGCGTGGTCATGCCCTTGAAGTTCCGCATGGCCAGCGGCGAGGTGCTCAGCTTCATCAGCACCACCACCATCTTCGGCTCGCCGGTGGACGTGACCTTGCAGGAGCTGGCGCTGGAAACCTTCTTCCCGGCCGATGACTTCACGCGCCAGGCGCTGCAGGGTTTGATGTCGCAGGCCTGACCCGGTTTGCTATTGATTCAATAGCCGACTGTGCCCATTGCATATGGGCTGCAGCGGAAACTCAGGCCTTTAACTTGAGCAGATGGACCATCACCCGCGAGGTGGTCAGGTCAACGTCGATAAAGCTGCCGAAACCCGAGCCCGCCAGCCAGGAAGACTCCCAGTGGTTTTGCCTGAGCGTTCTCTGCCACGACTCATGGCTGGTGGCGGCCCTGACGGCTTCCACCATTTCCGCCTGGCGTGCGGCGCTCACGCCCTGGCCGGTGAACACACCGCGCCAGTTGGCCATGTCCACGTCCACCCCCTGCTCGCGAATCGCGGGAATGCCGAACACCGGGCGCCGCGAAGACACCCCAATGGCGCGCAGCTTGCCGCTGGCCAGTTGTTCACTGAATTCGCTGTAGCCCGAAATGCCGGCCACCGCCTTGCCATCAAGCACCGCCTGTACCACCTCGACACCACCGGCATAGGGCAGGTAAACCAGCTCTTCCGGCTTGCTGCCCGAGCCGCGCGTAAACACGCCGGCAAACACATGGTCCACGCCACCCGCGGAGCCACCGGCAATCGGCACCTCTTTCGGGTTGGCGCGTATGCGCGCCGCCAGGTCAGCCACGGTGCGAATCGGGGAGCTGGCGGCCACCACCAGCACCAGGTAGTCACTGGTCAGGCGGGCAACGGGCTGGATGCGGCTCATGTCCACCGCAGGCTTTTGCAGCGCCACCGCGCCGACCATCACCATGCCGCCCATCAGCAGGGCATTGGGGTCGCTGCTGTATTTATCGGCGTAGTAGGCCAGCCCCAGGGTGCCGCCCTTGCCGCCCTTGTTTTCATACTCGATGTCATCCACCGTGCCAGCGCCCAGCAACGCCGCGCCGAGAGCGCGACCGGTCTGGTCCCAGCCACCGCCGGCGTTGGCCGGTATCACGATCCGCAGTTTGCCGGCCAGCCTGCTGGCGGCCTTGCTCTTGCTGGCGGCAAGCTTGGCGGAGGGCGCGGTCTGGGCCCACAGCGGTTCGGCCACGGCCGCCAGTGTGGCGATGCCAAGCCCGCCCAGAACGGTGCGTCGTTTGATGTTCAGCATATTTTTTCTCGTGAAGTTTACAAATTTCAGACGGCGAGCCGGCGAGCCGTCCAGCGCCTGGCCAGGCGCGGCAGCACCAGCACGCCCACCACCACGATGATCAGGACCAGCGACGCGGGGCGCTGCAGGAAGATCATGGCACTGCCCTCGCCAATCGACATGGCGTTGCGCAACTGGGCCTCGGCCAGCGGGCCCAGAATCATGCCGACCACGACCGGCGCGGTCGGAAAGTCGAAGCGCCGCATGATCACCCCCAGCACCCCAATCCCGTAAAGCAGGAACAAATCAAACGCACTTTGTCGCATGCCATAGACCCCCACCGTGGCGAAAATCAGAATGCCGGCGTACAGATAGGGCTTGGGAATTTTCAGCAGCTTGACCCACAGGCCGACCAGCGGCAGGTTCAGCACCAGCAGCATGACGTTGCCGATGTAGAGCGAGGCAATCAGCGCCCACACCAGCGCCGATGAACTGGTAAAGAGCTGCGGGCCGGGCTGGATGCCGTAGTTCTGGAAGGCGCCGAGCAAAATGGCGGTGGTGTTGGAGGTCGGAATGCCCAGCGTCAGCAGCGGAATCATGGCGGCGGTGACGGTGGCATTGTTGGCGGCCTCGGGGCCGGCCACGCCTTCAATCGCGCCCGCAGTGCCGAATTCGGCCAGGTCCTCGCCTCTGGCCAGTTTTTTCTCCGCCGCGTAGCTCAGGAAGGTGGGAATCTCGGTGCCGCCGGCCGGAATGCAGCCAAACGGCACGCCAATGGCCGTGCCGCGCAGCCAGGCAGGCCAGGACCGGCGCCAGTCCCGCCTGGTCATGTAGACCTTGCTCAGCTTGTTCTGCGTATCCACCACGCGGCCTTCGTACAGCACCGCGTACATGGCTTCCGCCACCGCAAACAGGCCGACGGCGACCAGCACGATTTCTATGCCGTCCAGCAGTTCGGGTACGCCGCCGGTATAGCGCGCCTGGCCCGAAATCTGGTCCAGCCCGACCAGGCCGGCAGCCAGGCCGATGAACAGCGCCGTCATGCCGCGCACCGTGCTCTTGCCCAGCACCGCACTGACAGTGGTAAAGGCCAGCAGCATCAGCATGAAGTATTCGGGCGGCCCGAGCTTGACGGCCAGGTCGGCCACGATGGGCGCAAACAGGGTCACCAGCACGGTGGCAATGGTGCCGGCCACAAACGAGCCGATGGCGGCGGTGGCCAGCGCGGCCCCCGCGCGCCGGCTCTTGGCCATCTTGTTACCCTCCATGGCCGTGACCATGCTGGCCGTTTCACCCGGCGTATTGAGCAGAATCGAGGTGGTGGAGCCGCCGTACATGGCGCCGTAGTAAATGCCGGCAAAAAAGATCATCGACGCCGTGGCTTCGACCTTGACCGTGATCGGCAGCAGCATCGCCACGGCCACGGCCGGGCCAATGCCGGGCAACACACCGACGGCGGTGCCCAGCGCGCAGCCGACAAAACACCACAGCAAATTGATCGGTGTGGCGGCGGTGATGAAGCCTTGCAGCAGCTGGTTAAAGATATCCATTACAACCATCCCGTCGAGGTGAGGCCAGGCAGATTGATGGCCAGAAATTTCGTGAACATCCAGTACACCGGGGCGGCGATCGCCATGCCGATCAGCACATCCTTGAGCCAGACCACCGGGCTGTGACCGGCCTTGCCCTCGGCGCCACGCAGGCCCTGCACCGCCAGCACAAAGCACAAGGTGCAACTGAAAATAAAACCAATCGTGGTGATCAGCGCCGCGTTGGCCAGCAGGCCGGCAGACATCCAGGCAAAACCGGGCCAATAAGCACGGGCCGCACCGGTCGGCTCATCCATGGCCCGAAAGCCGCCACTGCGCGCCTCCCACACAATAAAGCCGCCGCACACCAGCAGCGACAGCGCCACCAGCCAGGGCAAAAAGTTGGGGCCCACACCGCCGTAACCGGCGCTGGACGGAATGGTGATGGCACCTGCCGCAAGACCCAGGCCGATGAGCAGCACGCCGGCGCCTACCAGGGTCTGAAACAGGGAAGGAGGCTGTTGTGTCATTGGTTGTACCCCACACATTTGAATTGGAAGACGCCGTGGCGGCGAAAATCAGCCGCCCTTTTCCGGCTGGCGGAACAGGGCGGCTGCGATGAAAGATACCGAAACCGGGCCAGCCCGGCCAGGGTTTAGATCATGCCGGACTTGACCATGGTGGCGCGCAGGCTGGCAAAGTCGTCGTCGACAAACTTGTCAAACGCCGGGCCGGTCAGCACCGCGGGCGTCCAGTTGTTTTTCTCGGAGGCCTCGATCCAGCTCTTGGACTTGATGGCCTTGAGGATCATGTCGGTCAGCGTCTTGCGCTGCTCGGCGCTGAGGCCGGGCGCGCCATACACGCCGCGCCAGTTGCCAATCACCACATTGATACCCTGCTCTTTCAGCGTCGGCACGTTGACGCCCTTGAGGCGAACGTCCGACGTGACGGCCAGCGCCTTCATCTTGCCGGCAGCGATGTATTCGGCGAACTCGCTGTAGCCGCTGCCGCCGACCGTGACGTTGCCGCCCAGAATGGCGGCGGTGGCTTCACCGCCGCCCCGGAAGGCGACGTAATTGATCTTGGCGGCATCGACGCCGGCTTCACGCGCAATCATGGCGGCGGCAATGTGTTCGGTGGAGCCGCGCGAGCCGCCGCCCCATTTGACGCTGCCGGGGTCTTTCTTGAGCTGCGCAATCACCTCGGCCATCGACTTGAACGGCGAATTGGCGGGCACGACAAACACGTTGTACTCGCTCGACAGGCGCGCGATCGGCGTGGCCTGCGACAGGCTGACCGGTGGCTTGCCGGTGATCAGGCCGCCCAGCATCACGGCGCCCATCACCATCATGGCATTGCCGTCGCCCTTACTGCCATTGACAAACTGGGCCAGGCCCAGCGCGCCGGCGGCACCGCCCTTGTTTTCATAAGTAACGGTGTCGGCCACTTTGGCGTCCTGCATGGCCTTGCCCAGGGCACGGCCCGTGGTGTCCCAGCCACCACCGGGGTTGGCGGGGATCATCATCTTGATGTTGGTGGAAGCCAGAGCCGACAAAGGCAGGCCACTGGCGGCAGCCGCAGCCACCATGGACTTGAGAAATGTATCGCGACGCATGCGGGTCTCCTGATAGGTTGAACAACCTGACGATATTGCCGCGGTTAGCTGTCAAATGGCTGTCCGGACAGGTCCGATTTAACTAGGGAAAGTACGGGGGTGGCCCCTGCATGTCGCATGCCGCATGGCCCATGCTATGGTCACGCGCATGAAACTGCTTCTGGTGGAAGACGACCCGGCGATGCGCACCACACTGGTCCGTGCGTTAAGCCGGTTGGGCTGGGTGATCGACGTGTGCGTCGATGGCCTGCAGGCGCAGGACCAATGGCGCGCCAGTGAACCCGATGTGGTGTTGCTGGACCTGACCCTGCCCGGCATGGACGGGTTGGCCGTCCTGGCCAGCGCCCGGCAAAGCGGGCTGAGCACACCGGTGCTGATCCTGACGGCGCGCGGCACGGTGGGCGACCGCGTGCTGGGCCTGAACGCCGGGGCCGACGACTACCTGCCCAAGCCGTTCGACCTGGACGAGCTGGAGGCCCGCGTGCGTGCGCTACGCCGCCGGGGCACCAATTCAAGCATCGAATCACCACCAAGTCCCCGTCCTGATTCGATACTTAGCTATGATAAAGATAGCGGCGCCATTTA
>NZ_JANOAL010000126.1:0-14466 GCF_031411155.1 Polaromonas sp.
CTGAGCGACGCGGCAAGCGGGAGCCATCGCGCGGAAAACACGCTCCCCCTCAGCCGGCACCTCAGCTGCGCCGTTACCGCCACGACATTCAAGGCCATCCGTGACAGTCTCCCGGATGCGGCCTGGGCCAGTTGATTGAGCTTCATTTCTTATCTCCCCCGGTTAGGGCTTCAAAGAGCTGACATCCCGTTCACTGGTGCGAACTTCAGGCGTGGACGAGGTATACCCAACGAGGTATACGCGGGGCTTCCCTAGGATCACGCGAGAAAAAACCCTTGCCTTTTGTAGGAAACCGCCTACCACTCGCTTGGCGCTGAGCCTTTGAGGCCCGCCCGAGTTTTTCAGCGCCGGCGCGCGCTCACCCCGCCAGCAGCGCCGCGTTGCCGCCGGCCGCCGTGGTGTTGACGGTCACGGTCTGCTCGGCGCAAAAGCGGTACAGGTAGTGCGGGCCGCCGGCTTTCGGGCCGGTGCCGCTCAAACCTTCGCCGCCAAAGGGCTGCACGCCGACCACCGCGCCAATCATGTTGCGGTTGACATAGATGTTGCCGACATGGGCGGCCGTGGCCAGCGCCTGGGCGCGCGAGTCGATGCGGGTCTGGATGCCCAGGGTCAGGCCATAGCCGAGCGCGTTGATCTGGGCGATCACCGCTTCCGGCGTTTTCAGGGCGCCGCTGCCCCAGTGCACGATTTGCAGCACCGGGCCAAAGATCTCGTCCTTCACCTCGGCCCGCCCATGCCGTGCAGGCGCTGCGGCTCAAACCCGCCGCCGGTGCGCGAAGCCATCTGCATGATGGCGGCGATGGTGCCGGCGTTGTGCCCGGCAAACTGCGGGTAAATCGCGTCGGGCGCGGCCAGCAGTTCCTGGGCTCGCTTTATTTTCGAGTCCCAGCAGGCGCCCTTGACCAGACGGCACATCAGGCGCAGCCGGTATTTGCGGCCGATCACGATCACATGTTCAATCAGCGCCAGCGCGCGGGTCTGGTAGGCCTGCATCGCCAGGCCAAGCGATCAACGGCAAGTAAACCGGACGACTGGGGCATATACCGGGGTTGGTTACGTTGCGCGAAAGCGGCCAAACCGGGTACGCCCACTGGCGGCGGTGATTCGGGCCAGGCGTTCTGTGACTTCACCCGTGACCCAATCCCATTTGAAGCGCCAACTCCAGCAGCCAATGGTGGCAGGCGTGTTCATGCGGTGGCGGCCGTCCAGGCCCATCACGTCCTGAAACTGGCACAGGGCGTGGTTGGCCACCGATTGCGCGCAGGCGCGAATCATGGCCCAGTGCACATCATGGCCGTTGGTGCCCAGGTACTCTGCGGCGTAAACGCGTTCTCGATCGGTGCAGGAGGCCCACCAGCCCACGATAGTGTCGTTGTCGTGGGTGCCGCTGTAAACCACGGTGTCGCGCTCGTAGTTGTGCGGCAGGAAGTTGTTGCCTGCGTCGTCCGAAAAGGCAAACTGCAAAATTCGCATGCCCGGAAAACCCGCCCGATGGCGCAGTGCCACCACCTCGGGGGTGATGACGCCCAAGTCTTCGGCAATGATGGGCAGCTTGCCTAAAGCGGCCTCAATCGCGGCGAACAGGTCGTAGTCGGGCCCAGGCATCCAGCGGCCTTTCACGGCTGTGGGCTCGGTGGCCGGAATTTCCCAATAGCCCACAAAGCCGCGAAAGTGATCGATGCGCACCACATCGGCCAGGCTGAGCTGGCGTTTGACGCGCTCAATCCACCATTGGTAACCATCGGCCTTCATCGCCTCCCAGTCGTACAGCGGGTTGCCCCAGCGCTGGCCCGTTTCCGAGAAGAAGTCGGGCGGCACCCCGGCGATGACTCGCGGGTGGCCGGATCGGTCCAGCTCATACAGATCCGGGCGCGACCAGCAGTCGGATGAGTGGTGCGCAATGAAGATGGGCAGGTCGCCCACCAGGCGCACCTCCTTCTGGTTGGCATAGGCCTTGAGGCGCTTCCACTGAACATCGAACTGCCACTGCACAAAGCCCCAGAAAGCCAGCTCTTGCGCATGCTCGGTGCGCGCCGCCGCCAGTGCCGCCGGATCGCGGCCCGCCAGGGGCGCTGGCCACTCGGGCCACAGCGCCGGGGTGTGGGCCTGGTCCAGCGCCATGAACAGGGTGTAGTCGCCGACCCAGCGCTGCTCAGCGGTCAGCCAGGCTTGACAGGCCTGCCGATCAGCGTCGCTGGCACTTAGCTGGAAACCTGCAAAGGCTTCGCGCAGCTTGTGCAGGCGCCAGGGCACGACCTGGCCATAGTTCACTTTTTCATCGCTGAAGCGGCCGTCCAGGGCTTCGTTGGCCAGCCAGCCGCGCTCCTGCAGGGGCTCAAACGCCACCAGCAGCGGGTTGCCGGCAAACGCCGAGCTGCCCATGTAGGGCGAGTCTCCGGGGCCGATGGGTCCCAGTGGCAGGGTTTGCCACAGCGACTGCCCTGCCGCGTGCAGCCAGTCTACAAAATGATAAGCGTTAGGGCCAAAGTCGCCACATCCGTGTGGGCCGGGCAAGGAGGTGGGGTGCAGCAAGACACCCGCGGTGCGTTGGTTCAAAAGATCGGCGCGCATGATGCGGTCGACGTGGTCAGGCGCTGCACGCATCTTGATAGAGGGCAAGGTACTGCGCTGCAGCACGCTCCCAGCCCAGCGCCTGTCGCATGGCACGGACGCGAACCCGATTCCACTCCGGGCGTCGGGCAAAGAGCGCAAAGGCGCGGCGCATGGCACGCTCAAAGGCGTCCAGGGTGAAGACATCCAGCACAAAGCCGTTGGCCAGACCCTCGGCGAGGTCTTCAAGCGAGCTGTCCACGACGGTGTCCGCCAGACCGCCCACGCGGTGCACCAGAGGCAGGCTGCCGTATTTCAAACCGTACATTTGCGTCAGGCCACAGGGCTCGAAGCGAGAAGGCACCAAGGTCACATCACTCGCCGCAAAAATGCCATGGGCAAAACTTTCGTCGTAACCAATGCGCACTGACAAGGCCTCGGGATGCGCGGCCGCGCGCGCGCGAAAGGCATTTTCCAGCGCGGGCTCACCGGTACCCAGCAGTACCAGCTGGCCACCGCGGGCCATCATCGCGTCCAGCCCGGCCAGTACCAGGTGCAAGCCCTTTTGCTCTGTCAGGCGACTGACGACACCAAACAGGAGCGCATCGCTCTGCACCGCCAGGCCCAGCGTTTGCTGCAAGGCCGCTTTGCAACGCGCCTTGCCTGCAGGCTTGCGAACGTCATAAGCAAAGGGAATCAGCCTATCTACAGCAGGGTTCCAAACGGACTCGTCTACTGCGTTGAGGATTCCCGACAGCACATCCGAGCGTGAGCGCAGCAAACCATCAAGCCCGCAACCTTGCTCTGGCGTCTGAATCTCGCGCGCGTAAGTGGGGCTGACGGTCGTGATACGGTCCGCGTAAAACAATCCGGCCTTCATGAACGATATCTGGCCGTGGTACTCCAGTCCATCGACCGAAAACGCGGCTTGGGGCAGGCCCAGATCGGCAAAATCATGCGCTGCAAACACCCCCTGGTAGGCAAGGTTATGCACCGTGAAAATGCTTGCCACATCGGGGCCTTGCGCAGCCCGCGAGAATGCCATGTAGGCCGGTGCCAAGGCCGCGTGCCAGTCGTGGCTGTGCACCACTTGCGGCTGCCAATCGACGTCCAACCCACGCGCCAACTGCGCCGCCACAAAACCCAGCAGCGCAAAGCGGCGATGGTTGTCGCGGTAAGGCTGACGGTGTTGGTCTTCGTAGGGGCCACCCGGGCGGCAGTACAGCTGCGGCGCGTCAATCACATAGGCAACTGTGCCCAACGCGGCGAGACGGCCGCAGCGCAAGCTCACCCGTTCGCCCCAGGGCGCCGTCAGTTCGGTGAGCACCTCAGGGCCTTGCAGGTCAGCCAGGATCGGTGCAAAGCCAGGTAACAGCACGCGCACCTCACCGCCCGCGGCATTCAAGGCGGCCGGTAGCGCACCCGCCACATCAGCCAGGCCGCCGGTTTTGAGCAACGGAAAGATTTCGGCGCTGACTTGCAGGACTTTCATGCCTCTTGAATCACTTCAGTTGGGTCAACATTTCGCGGGTGATCAAGACCACCCCCCCTTTTGTGCGTTCAAAGCGCTGTGCGTCCAACGCAGCGTCTTCACCCACCACCAAGCCCTCAGGAATCTCACAGCCCCGGTCGATGACGACCTTACGCAAGCGACAATTGCGGTGGATGGTCACGTTGGGCAAGACCACCGCCTGCTCCACATGGCAGTAAGAATGCACGCGCACCTCAGAAAACAGCACGGAATGCGCCACATGAGAGCCCGAGACAATGCAGCCGCCTGACACCAGCGTATTGACTGCGACGCCATGGTTGCCGGTGGCATCGGGCACAAACTTGGCGGGTGGCAATTGGCGTTGGTACGTCACAATGGGCCAGTCCGTGTCATAAATGTCCAGCTCAGGGATGGTGGATGCCAGGTCAAGGTTGGCGGCCCAAAACGCATCAATCGTCCCGACATCACGCCAATAGGGCGCCACGCCCGCTACGCGCGGCACGCAGGACATGTCAAGCGGATGTGCCACGGCACGTCCCTCCGCCACGGCGGCCGGGATCACATCTTTGCCAAAGTCATGATTGGACGCGGGGTTGGACAGATCCTCTTCGAGCAGGCGGTACAGGTATTCTGCGTCGAACACATAAATGCCCATGCTGGCCAGCGAAACCGCGTCGTTTCCGGGCATACCCGGCGGATTGGCGGGTTTCTCGACAAACGCGGTAATCTGGCGCTTGTCATCCACCGCCATCACGCCACATTCCGAAGCCTCGGCACGCGGCACTTCGATGCATCCCACGGTACAGCCAGCGCCGTGTTCGGCATGGTCTATAAGCATCAGCGAGTAATCCATCTTGTAGATGTGATCGCCCGCCAGGATGATGATGTACTCGGGTTTGCTGGAGCGGATGATGTCCAGATTCTGGAAGACGGCGTCCGCCGTGCCGCGGTACCAATGCTCTTCGCCCGCCCGCTGCTGCGCCGGCAACAAATCAACCATCTCGTTGAGCTCCGCGCGCAAAAAGCTCCAGCCTCGCTGCAAATGCCGCATCAGGGAATGGGACTTGTACTGCGTGACTACCGCCATGCGCCGAATACCAGAGTTCAGACAATTGGAGAGCGCGAAATCAATAATGCGGAACTTGCCGCCAAAGTACACGGCCGGTTTGGCACGCCGGTCCGTCAGCTGCTTGAGCCGCGAACCACGCCCACCGGCCAACACCAACGCCACCGTGCGCCGCACCAACTGGTGGGCCTGAAGATTTTTTTCCACGATTTTGTCCATGCTTGTCTCCTAGATTTAACGCTCAAGGCGCTTGTTGTCCCAAAAAGTTGACGCCGTGCAGCCTCAGGTCGCCACGCTGGGACTGGCCATGCCGGTGCGTGTGTGAATGCCCGCCACTGCATCGGCCAAGGCCGCCAATTCAGCCAGCGCCTGCTGCAGCGGCTCGTCTTGCCGCGCGGGGTCGGCCTCATACCGCTCCAGGTACAGGCGCAGCGTTGCGCCTTCCGTGCCCGTGCCGGACAAGCGGAACACAACGCGTGCCCCATCGTCAAAAATCAGGCGAACACCCTGGTGACTGGAGACCGAGCCGTCCACCGGATCAGTATAAGAAAAATCATCCGCAAGCTCGACTGCGCGAGCACCAAAACGACGCCCCTTCAGGCCGGGTAAGGCCGCGCGCAAATCAGTCATCAAAGCGTTCGCTACGTCAACCGGTATGCCCTCGTAGTCATGGCGGGAGTAAAAGTTGCGACCGTAGGTACGCCAATGTTCGCCGACCAACGACGCCACCGAGCGACCCGTCACCCCCTGTAAATTCAACCAGAACAATACAGCCCACAGGCCGTCTTTCTCGCGCACATGGTTCGACCCCGTCCCATAGCTCTCTTCGCCGCACAGGGTCACCCGACCCGCATCGAGCAGGTTGCCGAAAAACTTCCAGCCCGTCGGCGTTTCATAACAGGAAATACCCAAAGCCCGGGCGACACGGTCCACCGCAGCCGAGGTGGGCATGGAGCGCGCCACACCGGCCAGGCCAACACGGTAGCCGGGAATCAGCTGGGCGTGCGCCGTCATCAGCGCCAGGCTGTCCGAGGGGCTCACCACAAAATCGCGGCCTACCACCATGTTGCGGTCGGCGTCACCGTCCGTGGCGGCACCAAAATCGGGCGACTGGGGCCCGCTCATGTGGGCGATCAGGTCCGCAGCGTTGACCGGGTTCGGATCGGGGTGCAGCCCGCCAAAGTCTTCCAGCGGTTCGCCGTTCACCACGGTGCCCACTGGCGCGCCCAGATCGCCCTCCAATATGGCCTTGGCGTAGGGGCCGCCCACCGCGTTCATCGCATCAAGGCGCAGGGTGAAGCCGCGCTTGAACATACCGCGAATCAGGTCAAAGTCAAACAGCTCCCGCATCACCGCGGCGTAATCGGCCACCGGGTCAATCACCTCAACCTGCATCTGCTCGACGTTGTGCGTGCCCAACTGATCAATACCGATGTCTGGCGCGTCGCTGCTGCGCACCTGGCTCAGCACCAGCGTGCGGGCATAGACGGCGTCCGTGAGACTCTCGTTGGCCGGCCCCCCGTTGACCGCGTTGTACTTGATGCCAAAGTCGCCGTCCAGCCCGCCGGGGTTGTGGCTGGCCGACAGCACGATGCCGCCAAACGCTTTGTGGCGACGAATCACGGCGCTCACCGCCGGTGTTGACAAAATGCCGCCACGCCCCAGCAGTACCCGCGCCACACCGTTCGCGGCGGCCATGCGCAAAATAGTCTGCACGGCCGCCCGGTTGTGGTAACGGCCGTCGCCTCCCAGGACCAGGGTCTGGCCCTGCAAGCTCTCGCCACTGTGCGCGGGCTCGTTCAGCACGTCAAACAGCGACTGGACAAAATTCTCCAAGTACATGGGTTGCATGAACACCGCAACTTTTTTACGCAGGCCCGATGTGCCGGGGCGCTGTCCGGCGATGGGCTGCGTGGAAAATGTTTGAATAGCCATGCTCTTGTTTCTCGGGTTTGGGGTGCCAATTGCGCAACGCGTACAGTCGAGAGAAATCGCCGCCTCAATACGCTTTAGGCTTATCCAAAGCAATTCGCGGGCGAACAGGTAGTTGCGCTGATGGTAGCCGAGAATGAGGCTCGGTAGCCCCGCATTGTCTTCGCGCTAAACCGCAAGAAACGCTGTTCGGCGGGATTTGTGCTTGCCCGCTTTAAACATCCGAAAGGAATAACCCTTGATACCCACCCCCACCCCCGCAAGTCGAGACCTCGCAACCGAGATCCACCGCCATCTGCTGCACACCATCGGTGTGGCGCCTTCCTGCGCAACGCAAACCGACCTGATGCAGGCCGTGGCCCAAGTGGCGCGCCAGCAGCTCTCTCAACGCTGGGTGGAAACCCAGGCACGCGAACGCGACAGCAAAGCACGCCGGGTGGTTTACCTCTCCATGGAGTTCCTGATGGGGCGCACCCTCTCCAACGCGCTGGCCGCACTCAATTTGACGGATGGCGCAACCCAAGGCCTGGCGCTGCACGCACAAAAACTGGAAGACGTAGCCGACCACGAACCCGACGCAGCCTTGGGCAACGGGGGCTTGGGGCGTCTGGCGGCGTGTTTTCTGGACTCCATGGCCACTGTTGGTTTGCCCTCATTCGGCTACGGAATTCGTTACGAGTACGGCATGTTTGCGCAGGACATCGTGCATGGCTCACAACTGGAATATCCCGACCCCTGGCTGCAGGACGGCACACCCTGGGAGTTTCCGCGCGCTGGCATCAGTTACCCGGTTCGCTTTGGCGGCTGGGTCGAGCACGTGGATGGCGTGGCGGTCTGGCGTCACGCCGGCGAAGTGGCCGCCAAGGCCTATGACATGGTGGTCCCCGGCCACGGCACCGAAAAAGTCAGCACCCTGCGATTGTGGAAGGCCGTTGCACCCGCCCACTTTGACCTCGGCGCCTTCAACACGGGCGACTACGCGCGCGCGGCCAGCACCAAGAACGAATTTGAAAATATCTCCTGGGTGCTGTACCCCAATGACAGCACCCCCGCCGGACGCGAGCTCAGACTCAAGCAAGAGTACTTCTTTGTGGCCGCGTCGATCCAGGATCTGGTGCAACGCCACCTCGACGAACACCCCTCGCTGGACAACTTGGCCGGGCGCGTCGCCATTCATTTGAACGACACCCACCCCGCCATTGGCGTGGCCGAACTGATGCGCATGTTGTGCGACGAACACGGCATGGCCTGGGCCAAAGCGTGGGCGATCTGCAGTCAGACTTTTTCATACACCAACCACACCTTGATGCCCGAGGCGCTGGAGACCTGGCCTGTTGGCCTGATGCAGCATGTGCTGCCACGCCACCTGGAAATAATCTTCCGTATCAACAAGGAATTTTTGAATGCGGCCGCCCTGCACCGGCCGGGCGACAACGCCTTTCTGGCGCGCCTGTCGCTGATTGACGAACAAGGCGAGCGCCGCGTTCGCATGGCGCATTTGTCGATTGTGGGCAGCCATAAAGTGAACGGCGTGTCCGCCTTGCACTCCGAGCTGCTGGTGCAAACCATTTTTGCCGACTTCGCCAGCCTGTGGCCCGACCGTTTCACCAACATGACCAACGGCGTCACCCCGCGCCGCTGGCTGGCGCAGGCCAACCCGGGCTTGTCAGGGCTGCTGGACGACACGCTGGGCACCGGCTGGCGGCTGGACCTGGACCAGTTGCAAAAGCTCAAGGCCAAAAAAGATGACCCGGTCTTCCAGAAAGCCTTCATGGCGGTCAAACGCGCCAACAAGGTGCGCCTGGCCGAAGCGATTGCGCGCAGCACCGGCATCCGGGTCAGCCCGGACAGCCTGTTTGACGTGCAGGTCAAGCGCATCCACGAATACAAGCGCCAGTTGCTCAACCTTTTGCATGTGGTGACGCGCTACCAGGCGATGCTGGCCAACCCTGACGCGCCCTGGGTGCCCCGCACAGTGATTTTTGCCGGCAAGGCAGCGTCTTCGTACGTCACGGCCAAGTCCATCATCCGGCTGATCCACGACGTGGGCACGGTCATCAACCAGGACCCGCGCATTGGCGACAAACTCAAGCTGGTGTTCATGCCCAATTACGGCGTTTCAGTGGCCGAAGTCATCATGCCCGGCGCAGATTTGTCCGAGCAAATTTCTACCGCAGGCACGGAAGCCTCGGGCACCGGCAACATGAAACTGGCGCTGAATGGCGCACTGACCATCGGCACCGACGACGGCGCCAACATTGAGATCCGCCACAACGTGGGTGACGACAACATCTTCATCTTTGGCCTGAAGACGCCCGAAGTGCAAGCCTTGAAGCACAGCGGCTACCAGCCCATGCGTTATTACGAAAATACCCCAGGCCTCAAGGCCGTACTCGACGCGATTGCCGGTGACCAGTTCTCGCCCGACGAGCCAGGCCGCTACCGCGCGCTGGTCGATTCCTTGTTGTGGGGCGGCGACCACTACCTGCTTCTGGCAGACTACGCCTCCTATGTGGCCACGCAGTCCCAGGTCGATGATTTGTACCGCCAGCCCACCCAATGGTGTGCCAAGGCCATCAGCAACGTGGCCGGTATGGGCGCATTCTCTTCCGACCGTACCATCCGGGAATATGCGCGGCAAATTTGGCATATTGAACCCGACGCCGGTTGACACCTCGGCCCACCCCTGCCCCAGCCCTCGCAGCCCCTGCGTCTGTCCACCTCCTGATCGGTTGTTATGTTGCATGCCCATGATGTTGAAATGATTTGCAGCGCCAGCCACGGCGACCCGTTTGCCGTGCTGGGGCCGCATGCGGTGGCCGATGGCCCAATGGCGGGACAGACCTCGGTGCGCTGCTTCCTGCCCGGCGCGCAAAGCGTGGTGGTGGAGTCGGCCAAAGGCAAGTCACTCGGTCCACTGACGCGGCAGCACGCAGACGGTTGTTTTGAAGGGGTGGTCAAGGCCTTGCCCAGCGCCCCTTACCGCCTGCGGGTTCAGTGGGCAGACGGTCATAGCGCCACCATCGACGACCCCTACCGTTTCCCCATCGTCCTGGGCGACATGGATGTGTGGCTGCTGGGCGAAGGCACCCACCTGCGGCCCTACGAGGTGCTGGGTGCGCAGCCTTCCGTGATGGAAGGCGTAGCGGGCACCCGCTTTGCCGTGTGGGCGCCCAATGCCGCGCGCGTCAGCGTGGTGGGCGACTTCAACTTCTGGGATGGTCGCGTCCACCCCATGCGCTTGCGGCGCGAGTGTGGCGTGTGGGAACTGTTCCTGCCCGGTGTACACGCCGGGGCGAAATACAAATATGAGATTCGCTCGCAGGACGGACAGGTGTTACCCGCCAAGGCCGACCCCTACGCGCTGCAGGCCGAATTGCGTCCGGCCACAGCCAGCATCGTGGCCACACTGCCGCCGTTCGTGGCGCCCTCTTCGGCGCGCCAGCAGGCCAACGCCCTGGATGCGCCCGTCAGCATCTACGAAGTGCACCTGGGCTCGTGGCGGCGCAATACCGAGGAAGACAACCGCTGGCTGGACTGGGAGGAACTTGGCCACACCCTGGTGCCCTACGCCCGCGACATGGGATTTACCCACCTGGAACTGCTGCCCATCAGCGAGCACCCGTTTGACGGCTCCTGGGGCTACCAGCCGGTGGGCATGTATGCGCCTACCGCACGTTTTGGCGACCCCGCCGGTTTTGTGCGGTTCGTGGCGCGCTGCCATGCCGAGGGTATCGGCCTGATTCTGGACTGGGTACCCGCCCACTTCCCCACCGACGCGCATGCCCTGGGCAACTTTGACGGCACGCATCTGTACGAGAACGCCGACCCGCGCGAGGGCTTCCACAACGACTGGAGCACCCTGATCTACAACCTGGGGCGCACCGAAGTCAGTAACTTCCTGGTGGGCAACAGCCTGTACTGGCTGGAGCGTTTTGGGGTGGACGGCCTGCGCGTGGATGCCGTCGCCTCCATGCTCTACCGCGATTACAGCCGCCAGGCCGGTGAATGGATTCCCAACGTCCATGGTGGGCGCGAGAATTTAGAGGCCATCGCCTTCCTCAAACGCATGAACGAGGTGGTGGGAGTGGAACGCCCACAGGCCATCACGCTGGCTGAAGAGTCCACTGCTTTCCCGTCGGTGTCGCGCCCCACCTACGCCGGAGGACTGGGCTTTCACTACAAATGGAACATGGGCTGGATGCACGACACGCTGGCCTATATGGCGCGTGACCCGATCTACCGCAAACACCACCAGGGCGAAATGAGCTTCAGCCTGGTCTATGCCTTCAACGAAAACTTTGTGCTGCCCATCTCGCACGACGAAGTGGTGCACGGCAAGGGCTCCTTGCTGGACAAAATGCCGGGCGACCGCTGGCAGCAATTTGCCAACCTGCGTGCGTTCATGGGCTATATGTTTGCCCACCCCGGCAAAAAGCTGCTGTTCATGGGCTGCGAATTTGCCCAGGACCGCGAATGGAACCACGACCAAAGCCTGGACTGGCATCTGCTGGAAAACGCGCCGCACGCGGGGGTGCAGCGCCTGGTGCGCGACCTGAACATGCTCTACCGCGCAACGCCAGCGCTGTACCAGCTGGATTTTGTGCCTGCAGGCTTTGAGTGGATTGAGCACAACGACGCCGAGCACTCGGTGCTGAGTTTTATCCGCCGGGGCGTGAAGGACACCAGCTTCATCGTTGTGGTGTGCAACTTCACCCCCAGTGTCTGGAATGCCTACCGCCTGGGTGTGCCGCAGCCGGGCACCTACCACGAGCGCCTCAATACCGACTCGGCGCATTATGGCGGCAGCAACGTGGGCACAGCGCTGGGCGCTGCCACCGCAGACGACACCGCCTGGCACGGCAAGCCGCATTCCATCGTCCTGACCCTGCCCCCCCTGGCCACCGTCCTGCTCGAATGGAAAGCCTGACATTGCCCCCCACACCATGGTTTCTACTGATCCAAAAAGCTCTTCAGCCGCACCCAACACGCCCGCCCTGCAGTCCGGCCAGCCATGGCCGCTGGGGGCCAGCTTTGATGGCCTGGGTGTCAACTTCGCCGTCTTTTCTGCCCATGCACAGGCCATGGAGGTGTGCCTGTTCGACGCCAGCGGAACCCATGAAGTAGCCCGGCTGCGCCTGCCCGCCCACACCAGCGACGTATGGCACGGCTACCTGCACGGCGCCCAACCGGGTCAAATCTACGGTCTGCGCGCACACGGCCCCTGGCGGCCGGACCGGGGCCACCGCTTTGACGCGTCCAAACTGCTGCTCGACCCTTACGCCCGCGACATCGTGGGCGAGTTCGCGTGGCGCGATGAACACTTTGCAGGTGACCGGCAACACCCGCGCCACATGGACACCCGCGACAACGCGGCCGTGGCGCTGAAAGCCCGCGTCACCCACGACCAATTCGACTGGGGCGGCGACCGGGCGCCGCGCACGGCACTGGCAGACTCGGTGCTCTACGAGTGCCACGTCAAAGGCTTCTCCAAGCTCAACGAACGGGTGCCACCGGCCCTGCGTGGCACCTACGCCGGGCTCGCGCACCCGGCGTCTGTTGCCCACCTGCAACGCTTGGGCATCACGGCGGTCAGCCTGCTGCCGGTGCACTATGCGATCAGCGAGGAACGCTTGAGCGCCATGGGCTTGAGCAACTACTGGGGCTACAACACCCTGGGCTTTTTCTGCGTGGACCCGCGCCTGGCCTGCTGTGGACAAGGCACTCAGGACATGTCGCCACGCGACGAGTTCCGCGCCATGGTCAAAACACTGCATGCGGCCGGGCTGGAGGTGTTGCTCGACGTGGTTTTCAACCACACTGCCGAATCCGGTGAAGACGGCCCCAACCTCAGCTTTCGGGGTCTGGACAACGCCAGCTACTACCGCCTGCCGCACGACGCCCCCGCCCACTACGAAAACCACAGCGGCTGCGGCAACACGCTGGATATTCGCCACCCGCGCATGCTGCAACTGGTGCTGGACAGCCTGCGCTATTGGGTGGGCGACATGCATGTGGACGGCTTTCGGTTTGACCTGGCCCCGGTGCTGGGTCGGGGCGACCATGGCTTTGACCACCGAGGCGCTTTTTTCACCGCCGTGGCACAGGACCCGGTGCTGTCGCGCGTGAAAATGATTGCCGAGCCGTGGGACACCGGGCCCGGGGGTTACCAGGTCGGGGGGTTTCCGCGCGGCTGGCTGGAATGGAATGACCATTTTCGCGACAGCATGCGCAATTTTTGGGTGCAAGCAGCCGCCGCTCCCAACGCGCCGGTGGCGGGCTGCAACCGGGGCGACTTTGCGCAGCGCCTGTGTGCCTCGTCTGACCTGTACCAGGCACGTCAGCGGGCACCGGCCGAGTCGGTGAACTATGTGATTTCTCACGACGGCTTTACCCTGCGCGACCTGCTGAGCTACAACCAGCGCTACAACCAGGCCAACGGCGAGAACAACCGCGACGGCCACAGCCACAACCTCAATTTCAATTGCGGGGCCGAAGGTGCCAGCGACGACCCTGCTGTCAATACGCTGCGTGCGCGCCTGCAACGCGTCCTGCTTGCCACCACATTGATAGCACAAGGCACACCCATGCTATGCGCTGGCGACGAACTGGGCCACACGCAAGGCGGCAACAACAACCCCTACTGTCAAGACAACGCCACGACCTGGCTCAACTGGGCAGCGGCCGATGAAGACCTGATCGCCTTCACCGCCCACGCCGTGGCCGTGCGCCGCCAAACCTTGCCGTTTGCCAACCAGTGGTACGACGGCCTGGCCGATACAGCGGGGCTGCAGGACCTGTCATGGCTGCAAAGCGATGGCACCGTTCTGCACGGCGGCGCCTGGCGCGACCCGCTGCAACGGGTGTTGGGTTGCCTGATCGGCAAGCCCGGCCGGGCCAGAGCTCCGTTGCTGCTGCTGGTCAACGCCGACAGCAAGCCCCAGTCTTTTTTGTTGCCGGACGGGCGCTGGCAAGCCGTGCTGGACAGCAGCCACGCGCGCGGCCTGTCACGCCAGGTCGGCCAGGGCGCCGCAGCGTTTTCTGTGCCTGCCCACAGCCTCGTGCTGTTAGTTGCACAGGACAAAGATTGACCGTCACACCACCCGCTGATCCTCCTGCATCGCTTCCATTTGCGCTTCAATCATCCGCACCTGGCCCGGCCAGCAACGCGGCATTCCCACCCGCCGCCGTGGTGTTGACGGTCACGGTCTGCTCAGCGCAAAAGCGGTACAGGTAGTGCGGGCCGCCGGCTTTCGGGCCGGTGCCGCTCAAACCTTCGCCGCCAAAGGGCTGCACGCCGACCACCGCGCCAATCATGTTGCGGTTGACGTAGATGTTGCCGACATGGGCCGCCGTGGCCAGCGCCTGCGCGCGTGAGTCGATGCGGGTCTGGATGCCGAGCGTGAGGCCGTAACCGAGCGCGTTG
>NZ_JANOAL010000127.1:0-2808 GCF_031411155.1 Polaromonas sp.
TGAGAATTCATTCGCTAACTATTTCTTGAGTCGGGTGCTTGAGACGGGGGCTTAGCCCAGTTGCCTGATGCGCGGCGCCCAGTCGGCGACACCGCGGGCGATGTCGGCATAGGCGGCTTCAAACGCCTCCCGGGGCTGCCGATAAGGATCGGCAATATCGAACTTGCCGATCTCACCGAGGCGAAAGACCTTGCCGCGCGCCAGGGGGTATTGCTGCTCAATCTCGGTTTTATGGTCTTGCTCCATGACCAGAATCAGCTCGGCGGTCTGGCACATCCAGCCGACCAGTTGCTGGGCGCGGTGGGCTGACAAGTCCAGCCCATGCGCCGCCGCCACCTCAATCGACAGCGGATCGGCCGGATTGCCGACCAAGGCCCCGAGGCCGGCAGACCAGATGGTTTTTTCGGGAAACTGCTGCTTGAGCAGGCCCTCTGCAATGGGGCTGCGGCAAATGTTGCCAATGCAAAGCGTCAGGAGGTGCTTCATGCCGGCGCCGTACTTACTTGGTGACCGCATCGCGGGCGACCGTGCCCAGCTGCGCGCTGGGCAACAGCAGGCTCAGGACGCGGTTCCAGCGCACCAGCGACGAGGGATCGACGAAGACCACGTCGCGGGCCTTGAGGTCAAATCCCTCGGCCAGCGCATAGGCGGCGGGGTTGCGTGCATCCAGGTGATAAATCTCTGCGCTTCCGGCAGCGCCGTTGCGCAGTACAAAAATCTGGCGCGGGTCGCCGGAGATCTGGCTGACGCCGCCCGACTCGCCCAGCGCCTCATTGAGCGTCATGCGGCCACTGCGCAAGGGCAGGGCCGAGGGCCGCAGCACTTCACCCAGCACGAACACCTTGGATTCGTCGCGGCTCAATACCTGCACCGTGTCGCCACCGGCCAGCAAAATGCTGCCGGGGTTAACGCCAAGCTGCGTTAATTGCGCCAGATTGATGACGGTGGTTTTGCCGCCTCGCGTGACCGCGACCGATGCGCGGTCAGCCGTGGCGGAAAAGCCACCGGCCCGGCTGATCGCCTCGGGCAGCGTCATGGGAATGTCGTTGACCGCCTGAAGACCCGGTTGCCGCACCTCGCCCTCGACGTACACCCGCCCACTGCGGTAAGCCTGCACCCGCACCGTGATTTCCGGGTTCTTGAGGAACTTGCCGAGCCGGCTGATCATCAATTCACGGGCCTGAGTTTCGCTCAGCCCGCCGAGCTTGATGCCGCCCAGGAAAGGAAACTGAATGGTGCCTTCGGGGCTGACGTTGTAGCCATTGCCGACGCTGGAAAGGCTGGCGGCATCGGTGGCGGAACTCGATGCGGCCGCGACCAGGCTGAGCTCTGGATGGTCCCAGACCACAATGTTAAGCACGTCGCCCGGTCCAATGGTGTAAGGCCTGGCCACGCCGAACAAACGCTTGACCTCCAGGCCGACGTCGCTGGCCAGTTGCGCGCGCTGCAGACGGATCAGGTCGGGCGTGATCGGAAACAGGACTCCCTCTGGCTGATTGACGTTTGCCGATTTGCCGCCTTGCCCATCGGGGGCCGGCTCATAGGCGCGTAGCCATTGCGGCAAAGGCACGCCACTGCCGGACGGCTCCGCCCCGCCGCTGGTGCTCATGGTAATACCGGGCGCAAAGGCGCAGGCAGTGAGGCCACAACACGCCAGCGTGATGCCCAGCCGGGAAAGCCAAAGGGATGCGATTGAAGTCATTGAATCCATAAAATACATGCGTGCTGAACGGTAACAGCCACAAACCGGTTTTCAGCCAAAAAAAGACCGCCTGATTCCGCACGAGCTTTGGAAATTACAACCAAAGTATGCATTTTAGGCGCGCGCACCCTGCGCAGCGGGCATAAGAACCCAACTCAAACGCGAAAGGGGCGACAAGGGGCGACAAGGGGTGAGTTGCTGCCATACATATCGAAGTAAGCACAGCGCAATTCCCCGGAATTTACACATTTGAACACTTTTGTTTACACAATCTAGCGCTGGATTTTACTTGGTTTGCCATCGCTCCAGACTACCCAGAAAGTGTGGAAAAGTTACCACCCTTCCTGACGGAGATTTGTAAACCCCGGGAAATGTTGTTTTTAAGTGACGACCTCTGCTGCGCCGCCCAGCGCAAACCTTTGGCACAATTTGCCCATGACCCTACATGCCTCCAACTTTGCCGCCTTCCCCATGGGCCGTCCGCGCCGGCTGCGCCGGGATGCTTTCACGCGCAACCTGGTGCGTGAGCACACACTGACGGCGCATGACCTGATTTACCCGGTGTTTGTGACGGACGGCAGCCAGCGCCGCGAGGCGATTGCCTCGATGCCGGGGGTGGAACGCCTGAGCCTGGACCTGCTGCTACCGGTGGCCGAGGAATGCGTGGCGCTGGGCATTCCGGTGATGGCGCTGTTCCCGGTGATTGACGCGTCGCTGAAAACGCCCGATGGCAGCGAGGCGAGCAACCCCGATGGCCTGGTGCCGCGCGTGGTGCGCGAGCTGAAAAAGCGCTTTCCCGGGCTGGGCGTGATGACCGATGTGGCGCTGGACCCTTTCACCACGCATGGCCAGGACGGGCTGCCGGACGAGAACGGCTACATCCTGAACGACGAAACGCTGGAGGTGCTGGTGCAGCAGGCGCTGACGCAGGCCGAAGCCGGCGTCGATATCGTGGCGCCCAGCGACATGATGGACGGCCGCATCGGCGCGATCCGGGAGGCGCTTGAAACCGAGGGCTTCATCCACACCCGCATCATGGCCTACAGCGCCAAGTACGCGAGCGCGTTTTACGGCCCGTTTCGCGACGCCGTCGGCTCGGCCGGCAA
>NZ_JANOAL010000128.1:0-2974 GCF_031411155.1 Polaromonas sp.
GTCGACATAGCAGCGCCGGCCGCCGTACTGCGCGTCCTGGATGTTCTGGATCACGCCATAGCGCTGGTCGTTCATCAGCACGTAGACCACGTTGGCCTTTTCCTGCACCGCCGTGGCGAGCTCGCCCAGGTTCAGGATAAAGCCGCCGTCGCCCGACAGGCAGAAGGTTTTGCGGCCCGAGCCTGTAACGGCCGCGCCCACCGCCGCCCCCACGCCCATGGCCAGGCCCTGGCCAATGCCGCCGCCCAGCGCATGCACGCCGGCACGCGGATCAAAAATCTGCAGCTGGCGGTTGCCCCAGGTGCTGTTGGACACCGTCACATCGCGCACCCAGTTGAAGTTGCGGCCGGCAGCCTGCTGCAGCTGGCGCACCAGTTCGGTGTAGGGGCCCAGGCCGTCCAGCAGGCCTTTTTCGGCGGCGCCGCGCGCGGCCTGCAGGTCGGCCATGAAGGCCGGGTCAATCGAGAGCCGGCCTTCGAGCCGGTCGGCCAGGCCTTGCAGCACCAGCTCGGCGTCGCCGTTGACGAAATAGTCGGTGGCGTAGCAGCGGCCTTCGGCGGCCGGATCGACATCGACGCGGTACAGCGGGCGCGGCAGCTTGAGCTCGTACTTCAGGGTTTCGTTGCCGCGCAGGCGCGAGCCCACCACCAGCATGGCATCGCAGGTCTGTAGAAGTTCTCGACCGGCTTGTGCAGGTTGTAGGCGCCCAGCGAACGCGCGTCGTCTTCGGCGACGATGCCGCGGCCCTGGGTGCTGGTTACCACGCCCAGGCCCATGGCCATCAGGCGGGCCACGGCCGCGCCGGCATGGCGGGCGCCGCCGCCCAGCCACAACAGCGGGCGGCGCGCCCTGGCCAGGCGGTTCGCCAGCTCGTCCATTGCGCTGGCCACGGGCGCCTGCACGACCACCGGCAGCGGCTTGAGGTCTGCCGGCAGGGCCATCAACGCGGCCTGGATGTCGATCGGGATTTCGACGCTGACCGGGCCGGTGGGCGCCGTCAGGGCGGTCTGCACCGCCAGCTTGATGGTGCCGAGCGCGGTCTCGACGCTGCGCACGCGAAACGCGGCCTTGGACACGGCCTTGAGCATGGTCAGCTGGTCCGGCGCTTCGTGGATATACGACAGGTTCTGGTCGAGGTAAGGCGTTTCAATCTGGCCCGTCAGGTGCAGCAGCGGCGTGCCCGCGGTGAGGGCTTCGACCATGGCACCGGCGGCATTGCCGGCGGCGGTGCCGGTGCTGGTCAGGCACACGCCCAGACTGCCGGTGGTGCGGGCATAGGCATCGGCCATGTTGGTGCCGCCGGCTTCGCCGCGCGCCATCACGAAGCGGACCTGGCCGCGCTCGTGGAAGGCGTCCAGGATCGGCATGTTGTGAATCGAAATCACCCCGAAGGCGGCCTTGACGCCGCATTCTTCGAGAAAAGCGGCAATGGCAGCGCCGACCGTGATTTGTGGAGGGATTTGGTTGGAACTAAGCATGATGGGAAAGGCCTCCAGAGACGTCAATGTGACTGCCGGTGGTGTACGACGACAGCGGGGTTGCTAAAAAGAAAATCGCGCGCGCTGCTTCTTGCGGCAGACCCAGGCGGCCCAGCGGAATGCGTTTGCGCGCGGCCAGTTCGCCGGTCCAGGCGGCCCAGTCAAGGGCCTGGTCTTCGCGCACCGCGAAGCGGCGGCGCCACTGGCCCGACTCGATCAGGCCGACCAGGATGCCGTTGACGCGCACGCCGCTGGGGGCGAACTCGGTGGCCATGGAGCGCACCAGGTTCTTGATGCCGGCACGCGCCGCCGAAGTCGCCACCATGTGCGGCTCGGGCTGGGACGCCAGCAGCGAATTGACGCAGACGATGGCCGGGCTGGGCTGGCGCTGCAGCTGCGGCAAAAAGGCGCGCGTCGGGTAGATCACCGAGAAGAATTTCAGGTGCAGCTCTTCGGTCCAGGCACTGTCTTCGGTATCGGCAAAGGTGGACACGCGGCCCTGGCCGGCGTTGTTGACGAGGATCGATGCAGCGCCCAGTACCCGCGCGGAGTCGGCGGCGAAGCGCTGCATGTCGGCGGCATCCAGCACATTGCAGGGCGCGGCGTAAAGGCGCGCTTCGGGAAAGTCCGCGCGCAGACCGGCCTCGGCATCACGCAGGCGCTTTTCGTCGCGGCCACAAAAGGCGACTGCGGCGCCGCTTTGCAGCAGCAACTGCACGGTGGCCAGGCCTATGCCCGATGAGCCGCCGGTGACCACGGCCACGGTATTTTTCAGGTTGATCAGGTTCATGGCGATTGGCCCTTAGCGCGCGCGCAGCGCAACAACCTTGTTCGGGCTGTCACTGCGCGGCTGGTAATTGAGAAGTTGGGACAACTCGTCGGCGGCGGCGCAGACGCGCTGCACCATGGCTTCAATCTGCCCCGCGTCGATATGCGCCGAGGGGATGGTGGTGCCCAGGGTCGCGACGATGCGGCTGCTCTCGTCGCGCACCGGCGCGGCGATGGTGGAAATGCTGGCCTCGTAAAAGCCCTCGCCCAGCACATAGCCGCGCTGGCGATCGGTCTCCAGCAGCTTGAACAGCTCCAGCACGGTCTTGGGCGTGTTGCCGGAAAAGACTTCCAGGTGATCCTCGGGGTAGAGCGCGCGCAATTCGGGCAGGCTCAGGTCCTGCAGCAGCACCCGGCCCAGCACCGTGGCATGGGCCGGCAGGCGCGTGCCCACCCGTACCGAACTGGCGAACGGAGTCGGCGGCGCGACCTTGGCCACATACACGATGGAGCGGCCGTCGCGCACCACCAGATTGCACGAGTAGCGAATCTCGTCGCACAGGCGCGCCAGCACCGGCTGGCCCAGTTCGGTCAGCTCCAGTGACGACAGGTATTCAAAGCCCAGGCGCAGCACCGCCATGCCCAGGCGATAGTCGTTGCCGTTGGCGGTGCGCTCGATAAAGCCCATGCCCTCCAGCGTGTTGAGCAGCCGGAACACCGTGGAACGG
>NZ_JANOAL010000129.1:0-4596 GCF_031411155.1 Polaromonas sp.
TGACGCCCTTCAAGTGGCGTTTGGTTCGCGCAAAGCATCGCGCGTGACCAAGCCGGCCGCCGGCCACCTTGCGAAAGCAGGCGTTGAAGCTGGTGAAATCCTGAAAGAATTCCGCGTGACGGCTGACGTCGCAGGCAAATACGCTGCCGGTGCTGTCGTGCCTGCGGCTGACGTGTTTGCGGTGGGCCAGCTGGTGGATGTGCAGGGCACTTCCATTGGTAAAGGCTTTGCCGGCACCATCAAGCGTCACAAAATGAGCTCGCAGCGCGCGTCGCACGGTAACAGCCGTTCGCACAACGTGCCCGGCTCCATCGGTATGGCGCAGGATCCTGGCCGTGTGTTTCCTGGTAAGCGCATGACGGGCCACCTGGGTGACGTCACCAAGACCACGCAAAACCTCAACATCGTGCGCATCGACGAAGCCCGTCAGCTGCTGATGATTCGTGGCGCTGTGCCTGGTTCCAAAGGCGGTTTTGTGACGGTTCGCGCCGCCATCAAGGCCAAACCCACCGTCGCCGCAAAAGGAGCGAACTGATGCAGGTCGAACTCCTGAATGACCAGGGTCTGGCTTCGTCCAAAGTGGACGTGCCTGATACCGTGTTTGGTCGCGAATACAACGAGAGCCTGGTGCACCAGGTGGTCGTGGCCTTCCAGGCCAACGCCCGCCAGGGTACCCGTGCCCAGAAAGACCGTGAGCAGGTCCGTCACTCGACCAAGAAGCCTTTCAAGCAAAAAGGTACTGGCCGTGCACGTGCAGGTATGACTTCTTCCCCGCTGTGGCGCGGAGGCGGACGTATTTTCCCGAACATGCCCGACGAGAATTTCACGCAGAAGATCAACAAGAAGATGTACCGCGCCGGCATGGCGTCGATCTTCTCGCAACTGGCGCGCGAAGGCCGCCTGGCTGTGGTTGATTCTCTGGCCGTGGATTCCCCCAAGACCAAGGTCCTGGCTGACAAATTCAAGGCCATGAACCTCAGTTCGGTGCTGGTCATCGCTGATGTGGTTGATGAAAACCTGTACCTGGCATCGCGCAATCTGGTCAACATCCTCGTGGTGGAGCCCCGTTACGCCGATCCGGTGTCGCTGGTTCACTACAAGAAGGTGCTGGTCACCAAGGCCGCCATGGACCAACTCAAGGAGATGTTCGCATGAGCGCCGTGAACTCCAAGACCAAATTCGACGAAGGTCGTCTGATGCAGGTGCTGGTCGCGCCCATCGTGTCTGAAAAAGCCACGATGATTGCTGAAAAGAGCAATTCAGTGACCTTCAAGGTGCTGCAGGATGCAACGAAATTTGAAATCAAGGCCGCCGTGCAGTTGATGTTCAAGGTCGACGTCCAGTCAGTTGCCGTCCTCAATATCAAAGGCAAGACCAAGCGCTTTGGCAAATCTGTGGGCCGCCGGGACAACCTGCGCAAGGCCTATGTGACGCTCAAGCCCGGTCAGGAACTCAACCTCGGTGGGGAGTCTGCGTAATGGCTGTCATTAAAATGAAACCCACCTCGCCGGGTATGCGCGGCATGGTGAAGATCTCGCGTGACCACCTGCACAAGGGTGAGCCTTACGCGCCGCTGCTGGAGCCGCAGTTCCAGAGGTCTGGCCGCAACAACAACGGTCACATCACGGTTCGCCACAAGGGCGGCGGTCACAAGCACCACTACCGCGTGGTGGACTTCAAGCGCAACAAGGACGCCATTCCGGCCAAGGTCGAGCGTATCGAGTACGACCCCAACCGCACGGCCCACATTGCGCTGATCTGCTACGCCGACGGCGAGCGCGCCTACATCATCGCCCCGCGCGGCCTTGAAGTCGGTGCCACGCTGATCAGTGGTTCGGAAGCCCCGATTCGCGTCGGCAACACGCTGCCGATTCGCAACATTCCGGTCGGCTCGACGATTCACTGCATCGAGATGCAAATCGGCAAGGGCGCGCAAATCGCCCGTTCCGCCGGCACCTCGGCAACGCTGCTGGCGCGCGAAGGCACTTACGCCCAGGTGCGCATGCGCTCCGGCGAAGTGCGCAAGATCCACATCGAGTGCCGCGCCACGATTGGTGAAGTTGCCAACGAAGAGCACAGCCTGCGCCGCCTCGGCAAGGCCGGTGTGAAGCGCTGGATGGGTATTCGCCCAACCGTTCGCGGTGTGGTGATGAACCCGGTTGACCACCCGCACGGCGGTGGTGAAGGCAAGACCGGCGAAGGCCGCCATCCTGTCGACCCATGGGGTAACCTGACCAAAGGCTACCGCACCCGCAACAACAAGCGCACGCAAGTGATGATTGTTTCGCGTCGCAAGAAGTAAGGCCAGGCAATGACACGTTCACTCAAAAAAGGTCCCTTTGTCGACCATCACCTGGTAGCCAAGGCTGATAAAGCGGTTACCAACAAAGACAAAAAGCCGATCAAAACCTGGTCGCGTCGCTCCATGGTCCTGCCCGAGTTCATCGGTCTGACCATTGCCGTGCACAACGGCAAGCAGCACGTGCCGGTCTACATCACCGATCAAATGGTTGGCCACAAGCTGGGCGAGTTCGCACTCACCCGGACTTTCAAAGGTCATCCGGCTGACAAAAAAGTTGTGAGAAAGTAAGGAAAGACCATGGAAACACGTGCAACCCTCAGGGGCGTTCGTCTGTCGGTCGACAAGGGCCGTCTGGTCGCTGACCTGATCCGGGGTAAAAAAGTGGATCAAGCGCTCAACATCCTGAATTTCACGCAGAAAAAAGCTGCTGGAATCATCAAGAAGGTGGTTGAGTCCGCCATCGCCAACGCTGAACACAACGATGGCGCCGATATTGACGAGCTGAAGGTGAAAACCATTTACGTCGAGCAAGGCGCCACGCTCAAGCGTTTCTCGGCGCGCGCCAAAGGCCGCGGCAACAGCATCAGCAAACCCACGTGCCATGTGTACGTGGTGGTTGGCAACTAAAGGCAGACAGGATATGGGACAAAAAATCAACCCAACCGGGTTCCGCCTTGCCATCAGCCGCAACTGGTCCAGCCGCTGGTACGCCAGCAACCGTGACTTTGCCGGCATGCTGGCCGAAGACATCAAGGTGCGCGAGTACCTGAAGAAAAAGCTGAAGAATGCCGCGGTGTCGCGCGTTCTGATCGAGCGCCCCGCCAAGAATGCCCGCATCACGATTTTCTCGGCTCGTCCGGGCGTCGTGATCGGCAAAAAAGGCGAAGACATCGAAGCGCTGAAAAAAGAGCTGAGCCGCCAGCTGGGCGTGCCGGTCGCCGTGAACATTGAAGAAGTTCGCAAGCCTGAAATTGATGCCAAGCTGATCGCAGACAGCATCACCCAACAGCTTGAGAAACGCATCATGTTCCGCCGTGCCATGAAGCGCGCCATGCAAAACGCCATGCGTCTGGGTGCCCTGGGCATCAAGATCATGTCGTCCGGCCGCCTCAACGGCATTGAAATCGCTCGTTGCGAGTGGTACCGCGAAGGTCGCGTGCCGCTTCATACCCTGCGCGCCGACATCGACTACGGCACCTCGGAAGCCAAGACCACCTACGGCGTTATCGGCGTCAAGGTCTGGGTTTACAAGGGTGACACGCTTGGCCGCAACGACGGCACCGGCGCCAAGATGGTTGAAGTGGCTGACGAAGAGCGCAAGCCGCGTGGCCCCCGCCGCGATGCCCGCCCAGGTGAGCGCACCGACCGTCCGGCTCCCCGTGGCGCTGCCCGCCCCGCGCGTGGCCCCGTAGGCGGAACCAACACCGCGCCTGCCGATGGCAGCGACAAACCCGCCGAGGCTACCCCAGGTGCCGAAGCCCCGAAAACCACCACCGTTAAGCGCGTCCGAAAAGCCGCGCCAGCTGCAGCAGCTGACGGTGCCAAGACCGAGTAATCGGTCGGAATAACGGAGAAAAACCATGCTGCAACCCGCTCGCAGAAAATACCGCAAAGAGCAAAAAGGCCGCAACACCGGCGTCGCCACACGAGGGAACTCGGTGGCGTTCGGTGACTTCGGTCTCAAATGCACCGACCGTGGCCGTCTGACGGCCCGTCAAATTGAAGCCGCACGTCGTGCGATTTCCCGTCACGTCAAGCGTGGCGGCCGTATCTGGATCCGTGTCTTTCCGGACAAGCCGATTTCCCAAAAGCCTGCTGAAGTGCGTATGGGTAACGGTAAAGGCAATCCCGAGTACTACGTGGCTGAAATCCAGCCCGGAAAAATCGTGTTTGAAATCGTCGGCGTGCCTGAAGAACTGGCTCGTGAAGCGTTCCGTTTGGCTGCTGCCAAACTGCCGCTGCGCACCACGTTCGTGGCCCGCATGATTGGTCAGTAATTCAGGAGATATCGAAATGACGAAAGCTGCTGAACTGCGGACCAAGGACGTTGCCGGACTGACTTCGGAAGTCAAAGCGCTGCAAAAAGCCCACTTTGGCCTGCGTATGCAAAAAGCCACGCAACAACTCAACAACACCGCTACGCTGCGCTCTGCGCGCCGCGATATTGCTCGCGCCAAGACCATTCTTGGTGAGAAGCAAGCAGCAACACCCGCCAAATAAGGAGCAACTGAATGACGGAAGCTAAAACATCCCTCAAGCGCACCTTGATTGGCAAGGTGGTCAGCGACAAGCGT
>NZ_JANOAL010000130.1:0-25736 GCF_031411155.1 Polaromonas sp.
CCGTGACCTACAACACCCCGGCGGCCGGCGGCAACGCGGGGTGGCGGGCGGGGGTTGCGTGTGTTGGGGGGTGTGTGGCGAGCAATCAGCCTGGCGGCCAACTCAACGACTGGTTGCCGCGCCACCAAGTGACGCAACGACGCGCCAGCGCGCCGGTAGAGTCGATGCAATGAGCTCGCATGCCCGACTGTATGGCGTCGAGCGCCAGCGGAGTTTCTGTGCAGGCCAGGATCACGGCTGCCGCACCGCGCGACATTAGGTGCCTCACCGCTTGCTCAATCAGCTGTCCGCCTTCCGCTACGCGGCCGGCCTTGACCAGCTCGATAGCCGGAAGAACCAGGTCGTCCATCTCCAGGTCGTCGGGTATCAAAGGGGCGTAACCCAGCTTGAGCAGGGGCTCATCAAATATTCGGGCGGCCAAGGTGGCCCGGGTCGCGATGATGCCCACCTGGGCGCCTGGCGCAGCCAATGCGCCCAGTTCGTCGCAGCAGGCATCCACCATGCTTAAAAATGGCACTGGACAGTCTTTTGCCAGGTCGGCGTGCCAGAAGTGGGCGGTATTGCACGGCATGGCCAGCGCGATGGCGCCGCCCACAATCAGGCGGTCACGCCCAGCCAGCAGCGCTTCCAGAGGCGAGGGCGCGCCCCTCAAAATGGCGGCGGGTCGAGCCGGAATTCTCGGGTCGGATTGAATCAGCAGCGGCACATGATCCTCGTCACTTGCTGCGGGTGTCGCAGCGATGACTTTGGAAAAAAAATCTACCGTGGCCAATGGCCCCATGCCGCCTAAGACGCCAATCATGTCTTCTCCTCAGGGTTGGTTTCTGGCAACACGTGTTTCACCGCATTAACGCCAAATAGGCGGCCGCCATGCCGGCCAGACCCAGTGTCACCAGGACTATCATCAATACTGGACGCCAGCCGAGCTGCGTGACGTCTTGCAGCGAGGTTTTCAAACCGACACCGGCAATGGCCAGCACCAGAAAAGCCTGCGACAAATCAGACGCGCCGGTTTGAACCGCCGGCGGCACCCAACCGGTGCTGTTGAGCAGCATCAGTGCGACAAAAGCGACGGTAAACCATGGCAACAAGGGCGTCTTGGGCCCGCCATCAGCAGCGCGTGCCGCTCGTCCCCGCAGGCTGGCGGAGATCACGACCAGAACAGGCATCAAAAACGCCACGCGCATGAGTTTGGTGATGGTCGCCGCGTCACCGGCATCGTGCGAGAGGCTATAGCCGGCCCCCACGACCTGTGCGACATCGTGAATGGTGGCACCAATGAATTTGCCCGAGGTGATGGCATCAAACCCCAGCCACTGGGTGATGATCGGGTAGGTGATCATGGCAAGCGTGGACAGAGTGGTGACCCCCACCACGGTCAGGGTGGTGTCACGCTCCAGATGCGGGTATTTCGGCAAGACGCTGGAGATGGCCAAGGCTGCCGAGGCTCCGCAAATCGCAGTGGCTCCGCCGACGAGCAAACCCAGACTTTGCTCCACGCGCAAAACCTTGGCCAGCAACAGCCCCAGGCCCATCGTCAGTGCGACCGCACACAGCAAGGCCGCAACCGTTTGCCACCCCAGCGTGACAACGTGTTCGATCGTCAAACGAAGGCCGAGCAAAGCCACGCCCAGGCGCAACACGGTGCTGGAGGCGAACTGGATCCCCGCCGCACAACGCTTGTCTTCGCTGACAAAATGCAGGGCCAGGCCCAGCAGGAGCGCAAACAGGAGCATGGAGCCCTTGTAATGACTGCCCAGGAAGGCGGCCGACATCGCCACCAGCGAGGTCACCAGCAAACCCGGAACGAGCCTGCGAGCGGCCCCTATCTCGGCGTTAAACGCAATGGTTTTCATATTTGGATGAGAAGGCTGTTGCCGGATCCGGCAACAGCATTTGGCCCATGGGTTCAATCAGTTCGGCGTCAGGTTCTTGAAGGCATGCATGTAGCCGTAAAGCGCGACCGCGCCGCCGGTGTGCAAGAACACCACGTTTTGTCCCTTCTTGAAGAAGCCTTTGCGACACAGATCAATCAGGCCAGCCATGCCCTTGCCCGAATAGACGGGGTCAAGCAGGATGCCCTCCAGGCGGGCCAGCATGGTGACTGCCTCGACCATGCCGGGCGTGGGAACGCCATAGCCATCGCCCACGTAGTCGCAGTTGGCGACCACGCTGTCGCGTGATACGCAGCCCGGCACGCCCAGCAACTCGGCCGTTTTGACCGCGAGGTTGTAGACGCTTTGCTCCTGCACCTCCTTGGCTGCGCGCACACCAATGCCCAGCACCGGGATCAGGCTGCGGGTGCCCTGCAGGCCTGCCAGCAACCCGGCTTGGGTGCCCGCGCTGCCGGTGGCATGCACGACGTGGCTGACATCGAGCCCCTGGGTGTTGAACTGGTTCACCATTTCCAGCGCGCACACCACATAACCCAGCGCACCGATCGCGTTGGAGCCGCCGCCAGGGATAATGTAGGGCTTTTGCCCTTTGGCACGCAGTTCGTCGGCCAGCTTGGCCATCGCGGCATTCATGTCGGTGCCGCCAGGAAGCTCCTGGACGTTGGCGCCAAACAGGTGATCGAGGAAAACGTTGCCCGAGTGCTTGTACTCATCCAGCTTGGAGCCGGTGCGGTCTTCCAGCAGGATCTCGCATTTCATGCCCATCTTGGTGGCAATCGCGACCGTCTGGCGCGCGTGGTTCGATTGTGTCGCGCCTTGAGTGATGATGGTGTCGGCCTTCTGTGCCAAGGCATCCGCCATCAAAAACTCCAGCTTGCGGGTCTTGTTGCCGCCGGTGGCCAGGCCGGTGCAGTCGTCGCGCTTGATGTACAGGCTTGGCCCCCCCAAAGCCTCTGTCAGTCGGGGCATGAATTCTAGAGGTGTGGGGCCTTGTGTAATGCGAACGCGGGGGAATGTGGTCAATTTCATGATGCAGGGTCTTTCCTTGATGCGAAGGTTGAAAAAATGAATACCGAGGAGAAAGTGGGTCAGACGGGCGTGGCCGCAGTCGCTGCAGCCGCCGCTACGATCTGGCCAATCAGTTCGCAGTCTTGTTCAGTCAATGACAGCGGTGTGCGCAAGTCCAGCAGCTGGCTCATGACTGCCATGGACTTCGTCAACACCGGCTTTTCGGTGATGTAGTGCCAGTGCGCATAGTTGCTGGTGAAGGCTTTCGGCTCCTGGCCGCCAAACCACTTGATGTACAGACCGCGTAATTCGCACTCTTGCAAAAAGCGCTGAATCTGGGCCGGTTCCAGTGCCAGTGAAAACTGAATGGAACTGGCGACAAATTCCTCTTTGGG
Organism: Polaromonas sp.; assembly: GCF_031411155.1. Classification (GTDB taxonomy): domain Bacteria; phylum Pseudomonadota; class Gammaproteobacteria; order Burkholderiales; family Burkholderiaceae_C; genus Polaromonas. Next base: position 3,299 of record NZ_JANOAL010000130.1, read on the forward strand.
ATGCCGTTCAGGAATGGACACCCCAGGGGCTTTGCGCAGTCGCGCCTCCAGCATGGCGTAAATGTGATTCCAGGTTTTGCCGCGTTGCGCCAGCAGGCCAAGTTGCGGTCGCAGCAAGGCTGCGGCCAAATTCGACATACGCATGCTGAAGTTGGGTGTCACGTATTTCCAGCGTTCAAACACGCTATTCGGGGGGCTCAGAATGTGCTGCTCATACATCATGTAGCAACCTGACATCAGGATGGCCTGGGCCGCGACGTCATCATCGTTGGTGACCAGCAAACCGCCTTCGCCGGAATTGATGTGTTTGTAAGTTTGGGCGCTGTAACAGCCTATGCGACCCCAAGTGCCCGTGTGGCGGCCATCCCATTTGGCGCCCATGGTGTGGGCGCAATCCTCCACCAGAGCTACGCCATGGCGATCACACAATGCGCGCACCGCCTGCAAATCGGTGATGTGCCCGCGCATGTGGGAAAGCAGGAAAACCCTGGCACCGCTGGTTTCCAGCTTGTGCGCCAAATCGTCCAGATCGGTGGTGTAGTCGGCTTGGGTCTCCACCAGTACGGGTTGCGCGCCAGCATGGGCAATCGCACCCGGAACCGGGGCCAAAGTGAAACTACTGGTCAGCACCTTGTCGCCGACCTTCACCCCTAGCGCCTTCAAGGCAATAAACATGGCCGCTCCACAGGAGCTCACCGCTACGCAGTATTTGCTACCGACATAGGCGGCGTAATCCTGCTCCAGCAGCGATGGCTCTGGGTAACCGCTTCCCTGTTCACCATAGCGGTGCAGGCGGCCACTGCGCATCAAGTCGACCGCGCGCTCAATCGCGGCCTCGGGAATAGGCTCGGACGCGCTTAGGTCCTTGCCAAACCAAAGCCCGTCGGCGGCGCGCATTTCGCGGCCGGGTGTTGCCGCGGAAACCATGGGAAACGTGCTTGCGCTCATGGCCATGGCCTAATGTGTGTGCCCACCGAGCTCACCGGGAAGGAAAGATTCTTGCGGGAAGTACTTCTTGAGGCGGATGTCGGCTGTGCGCGCATGCCCTTCCATGCCCTCAAGGCGGGAAATCCGTGCCGCCACCTGTCCGACTTCACGACTGGCGGAACGATCGAGGCGCTGATAGGTGACGGTCTTGATGAACTTGCCCACGCTCAAGCCGCCTGAGTAACGGGCCGCGCCTTTGGTTGGCAAAATGTGGTTGGGGCCTGCGCATTTGTCGCCATAAGCGACCGTGGTTTCTTCGCCCAGGAACAGGGAGCCGTAGTTGGTCAATCGTGCCAGCCACCAGTCCAGATCGGTGGTCAACACCTGCAAGTGCTCAGGGGCGTACTGGTCGCTGATCTCGCAAGCCTCTTCGCGGCTGGAAACATACACCACTTCGCCATAATCGCGCCAGGCCGCAGTGGCTGCGGTACGCGCCAGTTCCGGCAGGGCGGCAATGACTGCGGGCATTTTCTCGATCACCTTGAGCCCCAACTCACGTGAAGTGGTGTACAGCCAGACGGGGGAGTCCGGGCCGTGTTCGGCCTGGCCTGCCAGGTCCGCGGTAATGATGTCGACGTCGGCGGTTTCGTCCGCAATAATGGCCGACTCGGTAGGGCCTGCAACCACGTCGATGCCAACGCGACCAAACAGCATGCGTTTAGCTTCCGCGACAAAGCGGTTACCCGGTCCGACGATCACATCAGCAGGCTTGGGTGCATACAAACCATAAGCCATGGCGGCAATGCCTTGCACCCCGCCCAGGGCCAGCACGGTATCTGCGCCACACAATTTCATGGTGTGCAAAATGGCGGGGTTCACGCCGGCCTCCTTGTGGGCCGGGGAGCTTGCCACGATGTTGGGAACGCCCGCCACTTTTGCCGTGCAAACACTCATGATGGCGGAAGCCGCATGCGCGTAACGCCCTCCCGGAACATAGCAGCCCGCCGTATTCACAGGGATCAATTTTTGTCCTGCAATCAGTCCCTCTATCAGCTCAGTCTCAAACTCGTGCAGCGACTCCCGCTGGCGCATGGCAAAGTCTCTGACCCGGCTATGCGCAAAGGCAATGTCGTCTCTCACGCCTTGCGACAAACTGCGGGTGGCGCTGGAAAAATCGGCCTCGCCCAGAACAATATTGCCGTGCCAGCCATCAAAGTCACGGGCATAGCGCTCCACGGCAGTGCGGCCTTGCTCCTTGATTTCTGTCAACATGCGTTGAACGGTCTCGGCGGTTGCGCTATCTATCGCCTCTGTGGGAGGGGTGGCTTTTTTCAGGTATTCGACAGTCATGACAAGCTTTCAATTAAAGGGAGGTGGCGTGACCGCCACGTTGCGTGCGATTAAGGAAAAGATATACGGTTAGTCCGTATTCGAAAGTTCCGCATTTCAAGCGCGTCCCTTCCAGGGAACTACCCTGCGCTCGACAAAGCGCATCAAATGGTCAAAGGCATAGGCAATGGCCGCGATGATGACAATGCCCATGATCACGGTTGCGGTCTGCAAAAACTTTGACGCCGACAGAACCATATAGCCCAAGCCCGAGGTCGATGCCACCATCTCGGCGGCCACCAGGGTGGTCCAGCCAAAACCAATGCCGATGCGCATCGCGGTAATGATCTCTGGCATGGCCGACGGCAAGATGACTTTGCGAATGACTTGCCAGCGGGTGGCTCCAAATGAATAGGCGGCATGGATCTGCTCAATCGCCGCTGACTTCACGCCAGCCCTGGCACCCAATGCAACAGGTGCAAACACGGACAGGAAAATCAGCAGCACCTTGGAGGTTTCGTCAATGCCAAACCAGATGATCATGAGCGGCAGGTAGGCCAAAGGTGGAATCGGGCGATAGAACTCGATGGGGGGATCGAAAATTCCCCTGGCGTTGGGGCTCATCCCCATGGCAATACCCAGTGGCACACCAATCACGCAAGCCAGGAGGAAAGCGCCAAAGACGCGCGCCGTACTGATCCACGTATGCTCCCAAAAGCTGGAACCGGTGAAGCCATTGCGCGCCACATCGACAAATGCCTCGATGACCGCCAAAGGTGAGGGCAGAAACAGCGGTTTGATCCACCCCACTTGCGTGACCAGCCACCACACAAAGATTAAGCCGAGGATGACGCCGGTACTGAGCTTGAAGCTGTCGCCCTGGCCAGGCACACCGTAAATTTCGCCGGGTTTGGCCGGTTTGGCGCGCATGAATCCAGCCCACAGGCCGGTGCCGCTTGCTCTGCTTGTGTCATGCATGTTGGGGCCCCTCCTCGTCGTTAAAGATAATCTCCAGGATCTTCTCCCGCAGCGCGATAAATTCCGCCGATGCCTTGATGGCGCGGGCATTGCCCGTTTCGAAATAGCGCCTGCTGAAAGGTAAATCAAAGGTATGCGAGATACGTCCTGGACGAGGCGACATCACGATCAGCTTGGTTCCCATGAACAAGGCCTCTTCAACGCTGTGGGTGATGAAGAAAACCATTTTTCCGGTATCGCGCCAGATCTTGAGAATGAGCTCTTGCGCGCGCTCACGAGTCAGTGCATCGAGCGCGCCTAGCGGCTCGTCCATCAACAAAATATCGGGGTCGCTGGTCAGCGCTCGCGCAATGCCGACACGCTGTTGCATGCCGCCTGATAGTTCATAGGTGGCAGACTGCTCGAACTGTTCCAATCCGAGTAAACGGATGAACCCACGCGCAATATCCTCCCTCTTTTTCTTGTTATGCCCCTGAATGTCCAGGCCGAAGGCGACGTTGTCGAGCACGTTGAGCCAGGGGAGTAACGCGTGCTTCTGAAACACCACCGAGCGGTCTGCTCCGGGGCCCGTCACCACCTTGCCACCCAGCCTGATCTCACCCTGGCTCGGTGCCATGAAGCCAGCGATGAGATTGAGCAACGTTGACTTGCCACATCCCGATGCACCCAACGCAACGACAAAGTCGCCATCGTTGATTTCGAGATTGATGTTCTTAAGGGCGTGAACGGGGGTCTTTTTCCCCGGTAACGGATAGAAGACCGATGCGTTGAAAACAGCGAGTGCAGTCATAACAATATGGGATTCGTCTCGATTGACATGAAGTTACTTGGCTGCTGCTGCCTTGGCCATGTCTGCATTCACAAACTTGGCATAACTGTCAGCGCTTGCATTGATGCGACCTGCAGACTTGAGGAAGTCGGCAGTAAGCTTCATGAATTTAGCCGCCCCGCCACCGAGCCATTCCGCCGTGATTTGTTCTTCGCCATCAGGGTAGGTTGCGCCGTCGAGGTCGGCAACGATCTCTTTGGGTGTGGTGCCGAGCCGGGCAGCAATGGCCTTGACCGGTGCCGAGTCGGCATTCCATTGGGCCTTGTTCTTGGTGTACGACGCGTTAACATCGTTCATCACCTTGATAAAGCCAATCATGGCCGCGCGGTTTTCTGCGGCGAACTTGGTATTGACTACCCAGCCATTGAACGTGGGATATCCCGCTTTGCCCACATCGCCGGCAGTGGTCATCAACTTGCCGTTTGCCCGCAACTTGCTTTGTACTGGTTCCCAAATGAAGGCAGCATCAACGGCATTCTGACTCCAGGCCGCGTTGATCTCCGGAGGCGACATCCCGATGACTTGCACATCCTTTTCCGAGATTCCCCAATTTTTCAGCGCACCCATCAGGGAAAAGTGCGCCGTCGATCCCACGGGTACGGCAATTTTTTTACCTTTGAGATCGGCCGGCTTTTCGATGCCAGATCCATTGCGAGTGATCAGCGATTCGGAGGCGCCAATCGCCTTGCCAATCAAGAACAACTGATAGTCAACACCCTGGCTGGCACCTGCAGCTAACGGCACCGAGCCGAGCTCGGAAATGACCACCGCACCGGACGCCATTGCCGCGTTGACCTCCGCGCCAGACCCGAACTTGCGCCACTCAATGGTCCAGCCGGTTGCCTTTTCAAACCTGCCGTCGGCGGCCGCGGCTTCGTAGGGCGCCGGATCGCCGAAATTGCCAATGATCACTTTCTTCTGGGCCCAGGCCTGACCAGCCAGCGTCAGGGAAATCGTAGCGCCGACCAGCAGCGTTTTCATGGTGGTTTTCATAGTGCGTCAAGCTCCAGTTTGTGTCGATGTGTTGAGGGGCGGCTCGACAGTCTGATCAGCGAGCCCAGACAAATAGTATTCAGATGAATCCCGCAGGCATAGAGCCAAAATGAGTTCTTTTTAGTGCCAAAACTAGATAGACTTCAAGGCGCAGGGGCATACCCTTGGTTGGTGCAACCAGTAGAGTGAACGAGCCTCGGGAATACCCTGTATTGGTGCGGTGCACCATAACAAGCCGGCGAGGCTTGGCAGTTGAAAAAAGGCGGATCATGCGCAGCAAACAGGAAATCACCAGCATTTGGGTCAAGTTGTTTCCACGCTTTGTCGGCAGCAGTGCCACCTTGCAAGGGCGCGTCAAAGAGATGATGGTGCACAGCATCTTGATGGGACTGATTCCTGCTGATGCCAAGATCCCGCCCAGCCGAACACTGGCCGACGCCTTGGGTGTGTCGCGCAATACGGTGTCACTGGCCCTGCAGGTTCTGGTGGACAAGGGATTCTTGATCGCGGTGGAACGAAGTGGCTTGTCCGTCAATCGGGACATTCTTTTGGGGCAGGCCAGCAAATTGATGAATGTGGAGCCCTCCTCGATCCACCTGGATTGGGAAAGCCGGTTTATTTCTCGGTCGGGTCTGCAGCGCAACATCATCAAGCCGGCTAATTGGCAGGACTACCGCTACCCTTTTGTGTATGGTCAGTTCGACCCAAGCCTGATGCCCTTGAAGGATTGGCGCGATTGCTCACACCAGTCTTTGTTCGTCCCCGCAGTCAAAAAGTGGTCGCAGGACTTCATCGACCGTGACTACGACCCTCTGCTCGATCAAATTCAGCATCGACTGTTGCCGGCTCGCGGCATCATGGCCAGGCGCGACGAGATTTTGTTGACCGCCGGGGCACAGATGGCCTGCTACCTGCTGGCGAATGTGCTGTTGGATCGCAATACCGTGGTGGGTATCGAAGACCCTGGCTATCCCGATGCCCGCAACAACTTCAAGCTGCGCAGCGACCGTGTACGCGCCTTGCCTATTGATGGTGATGGCTTGATTGCTTCGCGCCGCCTGGGTCAGTGCGCCTACGCTTATGTCACGCCGAGCCACCAGTGTCCAACCACGGTGACCATGTCATTGGAAAGACGGCAGCAAGTCCTGGAGTTGGCGCGAAAGCGGGATGTGGTGCTCTTTGAGGATGACCATGAGAGTGAACTGAATTTTTCGGGAAAGCCGCTTCCGGCGCTGAAAAGCCTGGACACTGAGGATCGGGTGATCTACCTGGGTAGCCTGTCCAAAACACTGGCCCATGGACTGCGGATCGGCTTCATTGTTGGGCCTGCCGAACTCATTCGTGAACTGCGTGCGCTTCGGCGCCTGATCATGCGCCATCCGCCAACGAACAACGCGCACACTGCCAGTCTCTTTATTGCGCAAGGGCACCACGACGCCTTCATCCGCAAGTTGAACGTGACTTATCGAGAACGCCGCGCGGTATTGGTCGACGCATTTGCCGAATGGTTGCCGCAGTTTCAGATCACCCCTTCATTGGGTGGGTCGTGCGCATGGATAAAAGGTCCCGATGGACTGAATTGCCAGGAACTGGCCAGGCATTGTGCTGCGCGTGGCGTATTGATAGAGGCAGGCGATGTTTTTTTCCACAAGCCTTCGGCCTCGACCCAGTCCTATTTCAGAATGGGCTACTCCGCTATTGCAAGCAGTTTGGTGCGGCCCGGTATTGAGGAGCTCCGTGATGTTTGCTCAGAGCTGGGCATCACTCGTATCGGCTCTGGCCGGAGCAGACCGTGACGGTCAACACCACGGCGGCCGGCGGCAACGCGGCGCTGCTGGCGGGCTGAGTGAACGCGTCGCGCCAAAAACCGGGGTGCGCGGGCAGCGAGGCGCACCGGGTCAGCCCGAGCTAGCGTCCTACAAACAGAAATGGTATTTTCTGACCCACACGGAGACAGCCCGGCGTAAATCTCGTTTCTTGCACCTCGTTCTTTCTTACGCCTCGCTCCTCGTTCCTCGGTTCAAGCTCGCAAAAATCAACGGGATGTCAGTTCTTTGAACCCTTGAAGGAGGGATAAGAAATGAAGCTCCAGAAATTGGTCCGGGCCGCACCTGAGCGACTCTCAAGGTTGGCCTTGAATTTTGCAGAGGGCGCAGCGTCCATGAGGCATCGGCTGGGCGGTAGCGCGCCGCTGGCCCGATGGTTTCAGGTGCTGGCGTCGGTGGGGATTGTCGGGCTGGCCGTGTGGGCGGTGCGCGAGGGCGTTGCCGCCGCGTCCGTGCAGCCGGTTCCGTTCCAGCGCCTGGTGCTGGCGCCGGCGCTGCCGGAGGCGCCCTTCAGCCTGCGTTTCTTCAGCGGCGCCGTGAAGACCAATTCCCGTGGTGAAATCATCACCGGACCGGACGACGATCCGGTCAGGAAAATCGTCGGCGCCGAGGCCGCAGGACCACGCGCCGGCGTGGAACGCTTCACGAAAATCCAGTTTGGTGTCGACTACTTCAACGGGCGCCCTGACCCCGGCACGCGCATCGACCCGAACAACCCGCAAGTCAAGAGCGGCAGCCAGCATTGGCCGCACGTCAAGCAGCCGTTCCGCAGTTGGCCGAACGCGCTGGCGCTGACGCCGGATGGCAAGAAGCTTTACATCACACTGCCCGGACGCGAGGGCTACCCCGACTGGCGCGTTGCCGCCGTCGATACCGGGTCGCGCCGGGTGTTGCGCTGGATCAGCCTGCGCGTGGCCGGCCAGCCCAATGGCACACGTCCGGTCGGCATCTCGGTCGCGCCGCCCAACACCGCGATCTATCCGCGGCCCTACGCCGTGGTCGTGAATCAGTACGCCAACTTCGCGACGCTGATTGATACCGACACCGATGCCGTGATCGGACAGTTCGAGACCGGCTTTTACGGCGAGGACCTGGTGTTCAATGGTGATGGCACGCGCCTTTACCTGACCGACCGCGTCAAGGACCAGGTCCGCGCCTTCCGCATAGACCGCGGCCCGACCAGCCCGACCTTCACGCAGCTGGCGCAGATTCCGACCGGAAACACGGAGCTGGACCGCGCGAATCCGCGCGACCTGACGATTAGCGCGGACGGCGCCACGCTCTACGTGGCGAATACGCTGGGGCACACCATCGCCGTGATCAACATTGCCCGCGACGCCAATGTGCTCGTCAAGACGATGCCGGTCGGTGGCCTGGCGACCGACGTCAAGATCGCGGGGCGCTGGGGCATCGTGTCCGGCCATTCCACCAACAGCGTGCTGAATGAGCCCGAAACCGGCCACGGTCTGCCGAAGATCGTGAACGGCGTGGCCATCCGCAACAACGGCCAGCCGCTCGGCTACACGCCGGTGATGTCCGATGCGACGCAGGCCACCACCTTTGACGATCTTGGCAGTGAGCTGAACGTCTTCGACACGGCCACCAACCAGTTCGTCTTTCGTTATGTGGACTTCGAGCGCGATCAGTCGATCATCGCCGTTCCGGGGCAGCTGGTCGATCTCGGCGATCACACGACGGAGCAGAAGATCATCCGCGGCAGCGGGCCGGAACAGCTGTTCGTGAAGGGCAACCTGCTTTTTGTCTCGCAGTTGCACTCCGACAAGGTCGAGGTGTTCCGCATCAACCAGAACCCGGCCAGCCCGGCCGGGATTCTCACCGCCATCGGCTCCGAGTTCACCGGTGGCATCACGCCGCAGGGGCTGGCCGTCGCGCCCGATGGACGGACGCTCTATGTCGCCAACATGCAGACCGAAGACGTGTCGTTTCTCGGCGTCAGTGCCACGGGCGTGCTGACCCGGCAGGGCTATCTGGCCGTCGGCGTCACCGACAAGACGCCAGATCCGACAAAAGGCGACAACCACGGCGATCATCTGTTCGCCACCCACGAAGAGGTAGGCCTGCGCTGGCTCTTCACCCAGTCCTACTCCGACGACGGGCAGAAGTCGTGCGCCCAGTGCCACTGGCAGAGCCGGCAGGACGGCGGGCAGTGGAACGTCGGCGGCAACGCGATTGGCGGCCCCAAGATATCGCCGCAGAACAAGGACACCTCGGATAACTGGCCGGAGTGGTTTGAGGGACTCAGCAACAACATGAACTCGTACGCGTCCTCCTGCAATGGTGAGCTGGTCGGCGCCGAAAATCGCAGCGTGCTGTTCCCGCAGTCGGCGCTGGCGGATCGGCTGCGCGCGCGCAACGAGTTCGTGCTCAGGAAGACCGAGGAGAACTCACGCGCCATCGGCCGGCCGGAACTGAGCGGCAAGGCCTTCACGATAGGCTTTTATGACATGGCGTTCGCGCAGATTCTCTGGACCCAGAATGAAACCCGGCTGATGCCCAATCCGCTGCGCCAGTTGCCCAGCCGCGACGAGGCCGCGCTGGTCGCCCGCGGCAAGATGCTGTTCAGCAACGAAGTGTCGGGCGGCGGTGCCGGCTGCGCCAGCTGCCATCACAACGGCAACAAACGCTCGAACGGCGAGATCGACGACACCTTCCAGGACTTCAACATCCACGAGCCGGGTGTGGTGGCCGAGATCACCGTGGACAACGAGGGACCGTTCACGCGCCTGGGCAACGACTACTTCTTCAAGGAGTTCAATCCGCAGCAGGACCTGGGAGGGCGCCAGAACATCAGCAGCCGCAACACCAAGCATCTGCGCTCGTTCTGGGACAGCGTGCCGCGCTGGCTGCATCACGGCTCCGCGCACTCGGTTCGTGAAATCCTGCTGACGCCCGACTCGCCGCTGCGCCAGCCGGGGGAGCGCGGCTTCAACTTCAGGACCGTGCGCACCGATCACAGCCGCGTGACGGCGTTTGATTTCCTCGGCGGTCCGGCGATTCGGCTGCCGACCGAGGTGCCGATCACCATCGCCGACAGCCGGGACGACGGCAGCTGCACCCGGCTGGCCGGCGACGGCAAGGGCACGCTGTGCGTGAGCCTGGACAGCCCGTTCATTCTCAAAGCCGGGCGCGACCCGGCCTACGACAAGGCCGCCTATCCCGAGGGCCGGCTGCAGATTGATCAGCTCGGTACCGGCAACGTCGCGCCGCTGATTGTCGGCGGGCGCATCAATCCGGTGCTCGCCGCCAATCACATCCGCGTGATCCCGGACACGCACGGCAAGACCTCGGCGTTGTCAGACCCCGATATCGAAGCGCTCGCGCTGTATTTGAAGTCGCTGCAAAAGTGAGCCATCGGACCTTGCCAGCGCTGGCGACCGCTTGCTTGACGGCCGGGCCGCTCGCCGCGGGCAGAACGCCTGAAAACCCCGGCCAGGGCATCAAAAGTGGCTGTCGCCCAGGTGCTAATTGCACCAGGCGCTCCTGATTTAATAGCGTGCGGAAATCCTCCTCGGTCTGGCCGACGCTGAAAAAATCAGTTCTTTCCCGATCCACCGCCGGAGCCACCCGAACCTCCGGAACTGCCAGAGCCGCCCGAGCTTCCTGAACTCCCGGAGCCACCTGACGACTTGCCGGAACCCGATCCCGAGCTGTCGTCGGAGCCCGAGCGGCCGCGTCCCTTGCCGCTTTCGCTCTCGCCTCTAGCCCTGCCGCTGCTGCCGCTGCGGCTCGAATCCGAGTGGCTGAACTCGATCCGCTCGACCGCAATGCGCTGGTCGGCGCCGACCCGGCCCGTGACTTGCACCAGCCGGTTCACCGCCAGTTCGGCCGCCGTGCCGCCGACAATCTGCACCCGGTCGGTCAGTTGCAGCGGCTGCAGGCCCAGGCTCAGGGCGCGGCCATTCAGGGCGTGGATATAGCCCTCCAGCACCACCTGGTTGACCCGGCCCAGCCCGGCGCGGGTCGGCTGGGCGACGATCTGGCGCGCCTGCAGCACGCCCGCGCTCCAGACGCCGCTGACCCAGGCTTCCTGGCCCGGCGCCAGGCCCGCCGGCGCGTCCAGCGTGCCCAGTTCAACGGCCGTGGCGCCCACCGTGAGGGAACTGCCGCGCAGCGCCGTGACCGGCCCGCGCACCTGCGCCAGCGCGGGCGTGGCGCTGTTGTTTAGGTTGTTGGCGGCAAGGCCTGGATTAGCGGTGGCCTGCACCCGCGAGGCAGCGATCTCGCCATCGGCCCGGCGGTGGCCGCTGACCCGCACCCAGTCGCCCACGCGCAGCGCCGCCAGATCGCCGGGCACCAGCGCCGTGACCGGTTGCCCCAGCAACTGCAGCCGGCCGGTGGCCGCATCGACCGCCTGCAGCGGGCCGACCAGCGCATCAACCAGGGCGATGCCGCGCGCCCGGGTCTGGTCGCCGGCGCCGCTGGCCGTCACGGCCACCACCTGGCCGACGCTGAGCTGGCGCGCCGAGCCGGACCGGCCGTTGTCCCAGACCGGCGTGCCGGCGTCGTAGTGCACTTCAATGCCATTGACGCAAATACTGGCAAAGCCGGTGATCACGCCGACGATGCCGGTGCCGCCTATGCCGCCCTCGCCAAACACCGGTGTGCCGGCCATCGCCCCGGTGCCGCCTATGCCGCCGGGGTCGATGCCGGTGCCCCCGATTGCGCCGGCAGCGCCCGCGTTCGGGTTGATCTGCGAGGCCTGGGCGGCGCAGAACGCGTCGGCCTGCGCGACGGGCCGGGGTGCCGAGCAACCGGTCGATACGGCCAGCAAGAGGACCAGCAGGGGGGTCTGAAACGAAAATACTTCACCGCTGGACGACATCTTCAGCTCCTTGCGCCGATGGCGCTGGCGCGGGCGAGGGAGGGGTCGACCCGGGCCGGTCAGGCTCCGCATAAAAATAAATGCCAAAGGTCATGCGCTGCAGCGGTGCACCGGGGGTGGCGTCGGTTTTTTCGCGCTCCAGCGCGGTTTTGTTGACGGCCAGCAGCGCCTGCATGCCGAGTTTTTGCGACTGGGCCGCCAGCAGCTGGATAGATTCGGCGCTCAAACCGCTGAAATGCAGGCTGCGCTCGAGAAACGGCGGCTGCTGGTCCAGCAGGTTGTGGGCGGCCGCCGCCACATGGTCGTGCAGGTTGTGGCCAAAGTAAAAGGCCTTCTCATCAAAACCCCTGGCCGGCACAAAGGCCTGGGTATTGAGGCAAACCCGGCGTTGCTCATCCAAGTGCACCACGCCCAGGCGCAGCCATTCGTCGAGCACCACGCGCGAGCGGATGTCGCTGTTGACGCCGGCCACCAGGCCCTCGAAGGACTGCGCGCCGCCCTCGCTGACATAGCGCGGCAGCGGCAGCGGCTGGCCCTGCGCGTCGCCATACTGCGGCTTGCCCAGCCACTGCGCCACCAGTTGCGCGCCCAGCGACACCACCGGCGGCATTTTTTCATCACCGGCGTCGGCATGGCGCAGCCGGTTGACATCCTTGCGGTGCACGCCCGACAGCAGGCTGACCCGGCTGTCCGACGAGGCCTTGCCGTCGATGCGAAAGTCCTGCTCGGCGACCTCGACCAGCAGCGACTTGAGCAGCTCGGTCAGGTAGGGCAGGGTAATGCCACGCGCCAGCATCAGGCGCACCAGCGGGCGCAGCACCTGACGCAGCGCCAGCACAAAGGCCGGCGACGGGTGGGCGTGGGAGCTGTCAGGGATGGACATGTTCAGAACCGGCGGAGGATGGATTACATCTTAGCACAAATACGTGGGAAATTTTCACACATATAGATTGACATGGGAAATAATCCCACGTACATTCAGGTTGCGTGTGGGAAATTTTCACACGAAACAGGATTCCAGAGACCCGGTGATGAACCCGCTTTCACTGGCATCCCCCAGGTGGTCAGTTTCGTCAACTTTTTTACTCCAGGAGAAATAGCATGCTGAACTTCAAGAAAACCCTGCTCTGCACCGTCTCGGCCCTGGCGCTGGGACTGACCGTCAGCCCCGGCTTTGCGCGCGGCGGCGATGGCGGCGGCAGTGGCAGCGGCGGCGGTTCGGGGGGCTCGGGCGGGGGCTCGGGCAGTTCCGGCTCGGGTAGCTCAGGCAGCAGCAGCAGCTCGGGCTCGAGTGGCAGCGGGCATTCCGGCAGCAGCGCAAGCTCCGGCCAAAGCGGCGACATGAGCGGCCATTCGTCTGGCGGTGCCACCGCAGGGCGCGGGCGCGGCGCCGATGATGCGGCCGGCGATGTCCGTCACGGACGCGGTGCTGATGATGCAGCAGGCCATGTGCGTCAGGGCCGCGCTGCCGACGACGCGGTGGGCCATGCCCGTCGGGGCCGGGGCGCCGATGATGCCGTTGGTCATGGGCGCCAGGGCCGGGGCGCCGATGATGTGGTGGGGGAGGTCCGCCAGGGCCGGGGTGCCGATGATGCGGTGGGCGAGGTGCGTCAGGGCCGGGGTGCCGATGATCCAGCCGGCCATATCCGTCAGGGGCGTGGCGCCGACGATTCCGTTCGTCCGTAGCCAAGCCGCAGGCCGGGCAGCGCTAAACCCCTGCCGCCCTCGCCCGGTGGCTTAGGCAACATCCTCGTGCAGGCACAGGATGTTGCCTTCCGGGTCCTGAAACCACGCCGCCTTTTCCGAGCCGAGCACGCAGACATGCTCGACCGTCTGCAGGCCGGGCAGGTCGTAGTCAGCAAAAGTGACACCGCGCCCCTTGAGCTCACGGATGGCCGCGCCGATGTCGTCGACCTTGAAGCTCAGGGCCGTGTGGTCTGCCTTGGTGCCGCCAGGACGCGGAAACAGGGCGATCTCGGTGCCGCCGCAGCGGTAGACGAATTTTCCGTCCGGTTTTTCGCCCAGCGGCGTCAGGGCGAGTTGCTGTTCATAGAAATTGCGCGCGCGTGCCATGTCCTTGACCGGCAGCATCGCGGTGACCTGATTGCTTGAAAGCGTCATGTTGTTACCTCCTGGTGCAGATGGGGTTTCCGTGCCCGCGCTGGCGGCATCGCCATCGCGCGCCTATAGTGTTCTGGATAATCGGCATTCGCGCAATACGCAGGATTGCGCATGATTGCGCAGGTGCAGGGCCGGAGGTGGCTATGGACAGGATGCAGGCTTTAGGGACGCAGGACTACCGCAATGCCTTGCGCCTGTTGTGCGGCGCCAGCGATGCCGCCGGCGATGTGATGAGCTTTGCGCGCGAGGGCGTCGCGGACCTGAGCCGCCTGGTCGCCTCCGAAATCACCACGCTGTCCATCTGTGACCCGTTGCGCCACACGCGGCGCGTGCTCAGCAACCCGGAGGGCGCGATTTCCGCGGCCGATCGTCTGTGTTTCGATCACTATTTCAGCGTGCACCCGCTGGTGCGCTACCACTTCAGCCATCCAGGCGGCGGCGCATGGCGCATCAGCGACTCGCTGTCCCAGCGCGATTTCTGCGCCAGCGCGCTCTACAACGACTACTACCGCCGCATCGGCATCGACCATGTGGTCGCGGTGCCGCTGTTTGTCGACGAGGGGCTGCTGGTGAGCTTCGTGCTCAATCGCACGGGCCGCGATTTCAGCGACCGCGAGTGCGCCTTGCTGGACCTGGTGCGCGGGCCGCTGTCGGCGTTCTACCGCCTTGCACAATCGCGCCAGCCGGCGCCGGGCGGCTTTGCGCAGCTGCCGCTGACGCGGCGCGAGCGTGAGGTGCTGACCTGGCTCGCCGCCGGCAAGACCGACCGTGAAATTGCCGCGATCCTGGGCGCGAGCCCGCGCACGGTGCAAAAGCACCTGCAGCACATCTACGGGAAACTCGGCGTGGAAACCCGCACCGCGGCGGTGATGCGCGCGATGGAGTTGACGCTGCGCCGGTTGGCCGCCCACCCTGGGGCCGGCGTTCAGGCATCTGTCTGACTTGGAGCCTTGGCGCGGTCCCGAGCAGTCAAGCCGCCGCGCGCGGCAGCGCCAGCGTCACCCGGGTGCCGGCTCCCGGCAGGTTGCTGACCTCGACCCGGCCCTGATGCAGCTCCACAATCCGTTTCACAATCGCCAGGCCCAGGCCCTTGCCGCCTTCGCCGGTGGCCGGGGCCACGTTTTGCCGGCTCTGGTAGAAGCGGTCAAACAGGTGCGGCAGGTCGGCCGCCGCAATGCCGAGGCCGCTGTCGCTGACCCGGACCTGCACCTCGTGGTCGTTCTGCACGGTGTCCAGCGCAATGCGGGCGCCGGCCGGGCAAAACTTCAGCGCGTTGTCCACCAGGTTGGCAATCGCGCGCTCAAACAGCTCCACATCGACGGCGGCCAGCGGCGCCCGGGCGCCGCTCTCGGGTGCCGCCGCCTCGATGCGCACGCCCTGGCGCGCCGCGCGTTCGGTAAAGCGCAGCGCCACATCGTCGAGCAGCTCCGACACATCCATCACCTCGGCGCGCAGCCTGAACTCGGGCTCATCGAGCTGGGCCAGGTCGCCCAGCGACTGCACCAGCCGCGCCGCATTGTGGGTGTTGCGCAGCGCCACCTCAACCAGTTGGCGGTCGCTCGCCCGCGCGGCGTCGCCGGCCCAGCGGTTCTCCAGGGTTTCCAGGCAGGCGGCGGTGGCCGTCAGCGGCGAGCGCAGGTCGTGCGACAGGTTGCTGACGCCTTCGCGCCGGAAGTGATCGAGCCGGCGCAGCGTGCTCCACTGGCTGCGCAGGGTCGCCAGCATGGCCCGGATGCCATTGTTGAGCTGGCCAAACTCGTCGCTGGCCGCCGTCTCGACCAGGCCGAAGGTATCCGGCTGCGGGCTGCCGGCCGCCGTAAAGTCTTCCAGCCCGTGGCGCGACACCGCCGCGACGGTGGCGCTCAGCCGCGCCAGCGGCCGGGTCACGGCGGCGGTCACCCAGGCCGCCAGCAGGGTGGCCAGGCCCACCACGGCCAGAATCAGCACCAGCGCCGGTTTGGCAAAGGTGCTTTGCAGCGCCATCAGCCGGCCCTCTGGCAGACTGCGTTTGTGGCTGACCAGGTACAGGTAGCCGGCCACGGCGGCGTCGCTGCGGATCACGGCGCGGTGCAGCGGCCGCGCCGCAATCACGGCGCTGGCGTCCATGCGCTCCGGGTCGTCGCCCAGCACATAAGGCATGGGCGTGGGGCCAATCGCCTCCATCACCGGGGCCAGCGCCACCTTGAAGCCCTCGGGCAACTGCACCTCGCCGGTCGAGGCGATGACGGTGCCCTGACTGTCCAGCAGGTAGAGCTGGGTGTCGGGCTCGAACAGCACCAGGTTGCGCAAGAAGCCGGTGAACTCTTCCGGAAAGCGCTCCTGCACCGCAAAAATATCGGTGTGCAGGGCCACCACGCGCTCCAGAAAGGCGCTGGCGCGGTAGTAGGTGGACTCATGCTCAAAGCGCTGAAACGCCAGCAGCACGGTGGCGATCACGCCAACCGCGGTCAGTAGCCCGGTCAGAAAAATGGTCAGTGCAATCTTGAGGCGGACGGACAAGGGGCGGCCCTCAGCGTGGTGCGTCACGCATCTTGTAGCCGGCGCCGCGCACCGTCAAAATCAGCTCGGGGCGCAGCGGATCGACTTCGAGCTTGGCGCGCAGGCGGTTGATGTGGGTGGTCACCGTATGTTCGTAGCCGTCGTGGGTGTAGCCCCACACCGCATTGAGCAGCTGCCCGCGCGAGAACACATGGCCCGGGTGCTGCGCAAAATGCAGCAGCAGATCGAACTCCAGCGCGGTGAAGTCCAGCGCCTTGCCGTGCAGCTGCACCTGCCGCTTGACCGGAAGAATCGTCAGCTCGCCATTGCTCAGCGCGCTGGCCTGGCTCTGGGCATTGAGCTGCGCGGCGCGCAGCAGCTCGGCCCGGCGCAGCAAGGCCTTCACGCGGGCCAGCAGCTCGGCCAGCGAAAACGGCTTGGTCAGGTAATCGTCGGCGCCCAGCTCCAGCCCCAGCACCCGGTCCAGCTCGGTCGACTTGGCGGTCAGCATCAGGATCGGCGTGCTGCAGCCGCGCGCGCGCAGCGTCTTGCACAGCTCCAGCCCGTCCAGCCCCGGCATCATCAGGTCCAGCACCAGCAGGTCGTTTTCGCGCGCGGTCTGGCTCGCCAGCGCCACCACGCCATCGGCCGCCTCGGTCACCTCGTAGCCGGCATTGCGCAGGTTCAGGACCAGCAGGTTGCGAATGTCGGTCTGGTCTTCCGCAACGAGGATTCTTTTCATGTCCATGCCTTTAGTCCGCCCTGGGGCGTGTTTCTTACCGAATTGTTAGCTGGCTGTGATCTTTCGCGACCTTGCCGTGAGCCTGCGCCGCGACAGTAGCTTCATCGCCCACCGCTCTTGAAGGAAATGCCATGATCACCGCCCACTCCGCTGCCGATTCCCGCACCGCCACTTTCACCGCCACTACCGCCGCCCTCAACGCCTGCGTGCCGGTGGCCTGGATCGACCTGGTGAGCCACCGCGACTACCTGGTGCGATTTGCCCAGCGCAAGCTGCATGATCCCACGCTGGCTGAAGACGCGGTGCACGATGTGTTTGAAGCCGTGATCTCGGGCCAGGCCCGCTTTGCCGGCCGCGCCGCGCTGCGCAGCTGGCTCACCGCGGTGCTGAAAAACAAAATTATCGACCTGATTCGCCAGCGCGCCCGCACCGACAGCCTGGACCTCGACGCCGACGAGGACGGCGGCCTGCAGATGGAATCCGTCCAGGCCCGGCCCGATGAAGTGGCCGAGCAGCGCGAGCGGCTGCAGCAGACCCTGCAGCGCATCAAGGCCTTGCCGCAGGGCCTGCGCGATGTGATGCAGTTCCGCGTGCTGCAGGACGAATCGGCCGAGGCCGTCTGCCGGCGCCTGCAGATCAGCGAGGTCAGCCTGTTCACCCGGCTGCATCGCGCCCGCAAACAGCTGCTGTGCTGAGGCCGTGCGCCTGGCGGGCACCCAATGCCCCGCCGCCGCTGCGGGTGCCGATGACAGCCGGATGTGCCGAAATTAAGGTGCCGCGCCCAACGCAGCGCCTGCGAAGTCCGTACCATGGCAGCCAGGTCACACCCCCAAGGTGCAAGCCCGTGTGGCCGGCATAGCCATTCATCTTGAAACGGACACCCCACCATGGACAACCCTGTGCAGCCTTCGACCCCCTTGTTCACCGACCTCGACCTGCAGCTGCAGCGGCTGGCCGGCAACAAAAACCCATGGGTCGCCACCCCGGTGGCCGAGCGCATCACCCTGCTGGCGAAGATCAAGGACTGCCTGCTGCCGCTGTCGCAAGCCTGGGCCGCAACCGCGGCCCGTCGCAAGGGGATTGCCGAGGGCTCGGAACTGGTCGGCGAAGAGTGGTTGTCGGGCCCCTACAGCATCATGAGCTACTGCAACCAGATGATGGCCACGCTGTCGCAGGTCGAGGGCAACAAGCATCTCGACGCGCTGCCGCTGCGCGAGCTGCCCAACGGCCAGCTGGTGGCGCGCGTGCTGCCGCATTCGATCTGGGACCACCTGCTGCTCAGCGGCGTCAAGGTCGATGTCTGGATGGAGCCCGGCGTGACGCGTGCCAACCTGGCGCAACACACCGCCGCCGCCTACGACGCCAGCAGCAGCCGCTTCAAGCAGGGCAAGGTGGCGCTGGTGCTGGGCGCGGGCAACATCGCGTCGATTGCGCCGCTGGACGTGTTCCAGAAGCTGTTTGCGGAAAACCAGGTGGTGCTGCTCAAGCTCAACCCGGTCAACGACTACCTGTTCGAGTTTCTGCTGCCGGTGCTCAGGCCGCTGATTGACAAGGGCGTGCTGGCCATCGTGCGCGGCGGTGCCGACGTTGGCCAGTACCTGTGCACGCATGCGCTGGTCGAAGAAATTCACATCACCGGCGCCGGTGCCTCGCACGATGCCATCGTCTGGGGGCCGGGCGAGGAAGGCCGTGCCAACAAGGCGGCCGGCACGCCGAAAAACACCCGTCACATGACTTCGGAGCTGGGCGCGGTCTGCCCCACCATCGTGGTGCCTGGGCCCTGGTCCGAGGCCGACATCGCGTTTCAGGCCGAGCAGGTGGCGACGCAAAAGCTGCACAACTCGGGCTTTAACTGCGTTGCCTGCCAGGTGCTGGTGCTGCCGCGCGACTGGCCGCAAAAAGACGCCTTTGTGCGCCAGCTCGAGCGCACCCTGGCGGCGTCCGAAGGGCGCGCGCTGTACTACCCCGGCGCCGGGGAGCGGCTTGCCGGTTTTGTCGCCCGCAACCCGCAGGCCAGGGCTGTGGCGCGCGCCGGCGCCGAGCCGGTGCTGCTGGCGGCGCTGGACCCGTCCCGCCCCGGCGACGCCGAGTCGGTCGAGGTGTTCGCGCCCGCGCTGGGCGTGACCGAACTGGTCGGAACCGACCCCGAGCAGTTTCTGAAAGACGCGATTGCTTATGCCAACAGCCAGCTCTACGGCACGCTGGGCGCCAACCTCGTGATCCACCCCAAGACCATCTCCAGCATCGGCCGGGCGCGCCTTGAAGAACTGCTGATCGAGCTTCGCTACGGCACCATCGCCATCAACGCCTGGACCGGCCTGGGTTTTCTGACGCCGCAGGCGGCCTGGGGCGGCTTTCCGGGCCACACGCTGGACGACGCGCAAAGCGGTATTGGCTTCGTGCACAACAGCATGCTGTTTGACCGGCCGCAGCGCACCGTGGTCGAGGCGCCGTTCAAGCCCTTTCCGCGCAACCTGCTGAGCCTGTCGTTCAGCCTGCTGCCCAAACCGCCCTGGTTCATCACCAACCGCAGGGGCGGCATTCTGGGCGAGCTGCTGCTCAAGTTTCAGTACCGCCCCAGCTTTTTGAAAATCCCGCGGATCTTCCTGAATGCGCTGCGGGGCTGATCGCGCAGCCCGGCGATGGGCCGGCGCCGGCTATTTCCCGCTGCCGTGCCAGCGAATGTAAGAATTAATTTCGTTACCTCTCTTGCATTAGCCCGAGGTTTTTTATTTTTTGCAGACGTACCATGCGTTCTTTTTAAAGGAAGTCACATGGCAACACCGTTTTTTGGCAAGCGCGAAACCGAGACCCCCACCAATCTGCGTCATGGTCAAACCGGCGCCTACGGAAGCAGCGGCAGTTCCAGCACGTCGCAGCCGTCCGCCACGGCCGCCAGCACGCAAAACACGGCCAAACCAGTGAGTGAATTCAGCGCCTCGGCCAGCACCTCGCCAGAGGGCGGCAGCAAGCTGACCGTCGGCCCCAACATCAAGCTCAAGGGCGTCGAGATCACCGATTGCGACACGCTGGTGGTGGAAGGCCTGGTCGAGGCCACCATGGACTCGCGCGTGATCCAGATCGCCGAGCAGGGCGCCTTCAAGGGCTCGGCCGAGATTGACGTGGCCGAAATCCGCGGCGAATTCAACGGCAACCTGACGGTACGGCAGAAACTGGTGATTTACTCCACCGGCAAGGTCACCGGCACCATCCGCTACGGCAAGCTGGTGATTGAAGAAGGCGGCCAGTTGTCGGGTGAAATCCATTTTGGCGCGGTCGGCGGCAAGCCGGCCTCGGCAAGCGCCAAACCCGGCTTGCAGGCGGTCTAAAACCGTTCTTCGGGTCAGCCAGCCCTCCATCCAGCAAGCCCACGGCACCCGCTGTGGGCTTTGTCGCGTCTGTTACCAACTGGGTGGGCGGGTATCCCGGCTCGCCTGGCTGACCCAAACAGGCCGGCAAAAAGGCCCCAAGCGGGCTTAAACCCGATGGCCAGCCGGGCAAAACGTAACGAGAAGTTCTAAATCTGAAAGTCTGCGCCCACTTCAACGGGCTCTGGCGCCAGTAGCCAGCGCGGCATTTTGGGTCAGAAACGCGGCAGATCGGGGTGCGCGATGTTGCCGCCGCGCACCAGCATTTTTCCGTATTCGGCGCAGCGGGTCAGGGTCGGAATCACCTTGCCGGGGTTGAGCAGGCCCTTGGCGTCAAAGGCGCGCTTGACGCCAAACATCTGCTCGTTTTCCTCGGCCGAGAACTGCACGCACATGGAGTTGAGTTTTTCCACGCCCACGCCGTGCTCGCCGCTGATGGTGCCGCCCATGGCGACGCTGGTTTCCAGGATGTCGGCGCCAAACAGCTCGCAGCGGTGCAGCTGGTCGGCGTCGTTGGCGTCAAACATGATCAGCGGGTGCAGGTTGCCGTCGCCGGCGTGGAAGACGTTGGCGCAGCGCAGCTGGTATTTCTTTTCCATCTCCTGGATGGCCAGCAGGATGTCGGCCAGGCGCTTGCGCGGAATGGTCGAATCCATGCACATGTAGTCGGGGCTGATGCGGCCCGAGGCCGGAAAGGCGTTTTTGCGGCCGCTCCAGAAACGCAGGCGCTCGGCCTCGTTCTGGCTCACGGCGATGGCGGTGGCGCCGCAGCGGGTCAGCACCTCGCTCATGCGGGCGATTTCCTCCTCGACCTCTTCCACCGTGCCGTCGCTCTCGCACAGCAAGATCGCCGCGGCCGTCAGGTCATAGCCGGCGTGCACAAAGTCTTCCACCGCCGCCGTCATCGGCTTGTCCATCATCTCCAGCCCGGCCGGAATGATGCCGGCGGCAATCACCGCGGCCACCGCGTCACCGGCCTTGCGCAGGTCGTCAAAGCTCGCCATGATGCAGCGCGCCAACTGCGGGCTGGGAATCAGCTTGACCGTGACCTCGGTGGTCACGGCCAGCATGCCCTCGCTGCCGATGACGAGGCTTAGCAGGTCGTAGCCCGGCGCGTCCAGCGCGTCGCTGCCAAACACGACTTCTTCGCCCTCTATGGTGAAGCCCCTGACCTTGAGCACGTTGTGCACCGTCAGCCCGTACTTCAGGCAGTGCACGCCGCCCGAGTTTTCGGCCACGTTGCCGCCTATGGTGCAGGCGATCTGGCTCGAAGGGTCGGGCGCGTAATACAGGCCGTGCGGCGCCGCCGCCTCGGAAATCGCCAGGTTGCGCACGCCGCCCTGCACCACGGCGGTCCGGCTGGCCGGGTCGAGCTTGTGAATCTTGTTGAACTTGGCCAGGCTCAGCGTCACGCCGAGCCGGTGCGGCA
The DNA here is from genome assembly GCF_031411155.1 of Polaromonas sp. Classification (GTDB taxonomy): domain Bacteria; phylum Pseudomonadota; class Gammaproteobacteria; order Burkholderiales; family Burkholderiaceae_C; genus Polaromonas. The sequence goes on from NZ_JANOAL010000130.1 coordinate 25,162, forward strand.
TGGCGCCGCCGCTCAGGCCGGTGCCGGCGCCGCGCGCCACCACCGGCACCGCCAGCGCGTGGCAGGTTTGCAGCACCGCCTGCACCTGGCCGTAGCTTTCGGGCAGCGCCACCACCAGCGGCCGCTGGCGGTAAGCCGTCAGGCCGTCGCATTCATAGGGTGTGGTGTCCTCGCTGTTCCAGAGCAGGGCGTGGGCCGGCAGCACCCGCTGCAGCGCCGCCACCACCTCGGCCTGGCGCCCGGCGCGCTCCAGCTGGGCGTGCTGGTGGGAGGGGGCAGGTGCATTCATGGGGGACTTTAAAAAGGGGGCGGGCAGGGGGCCGCAGGAAAAATTTGACTGTAAACCAGTGCCCGGTCGCGCGGCGTGACGATTTTTTGGCTGATATGTGAAAATTTGTTGCTATCTAATTAATAGCTGTATGCGCCCGTTATACCTGGGCTACAGCCCTGAAAGGCCCCTAAAACAGCGCCAGGGAGCGAAACAGGCGTCAGGCAATCGACTTTTTCAGCCATTCGGCAAAGGCCGCGCATTCCCAGCGCTCCATGGTGCCGGTGCGCCAGCACAGGTAGTGGGC
>NZ_JANOAL010000131.1:0-5380 GCF_031411155.1 Polaromonas sp.
GCGGCGGTGCGCAGCTCGCCCTGGATGGCGCGCTCGTTGGCCGAATCGAGGGCCGAGGTGGCTTCGTCAAAAATCACCACCGGCGGGTTTTTCAGCAGGGTGCGGGCGATGGCCACGCGCTGCTTTTCGCCGCCCGACAGCTTCAGGCCGCGCTCGCCCACCATGGTCTGGTAGCCCAGCGGGGTGGAGGCGATGAAGTTGTGGATGCGGGCCGCGCGCGCGGCCTCCTCGACCTCGGCGTGGCTGGCGCCGGGTTTGCCGTAGGCAATGTTGTATTCGACCGTGTCGTTGAACAGCACCGTGTCCTGCGGCACGATGCCAATGGCGCGCCGCACGCTGGCCTGGGTGACCTGCTTGATGTCTTGCCCGCCTATGGTGATGCGGCCGTGCTGCACGTCGTAAAAGCGAAACAGCAGCCGCGCCAGCGTCGATTTGCCGGCGCCCGACGAGCCCACCACCGCCACGGTTTTGCCGGGCGGAATCTCAAAGCTGACGTTGTGCAGAATCGGCCGCGCCGGCTCGTAGGCGAAGCTGACGTTTTCAAAGCGCACCGTGGGCGAGGCGGCTATGACCAGCGGCTGGGCGCCGGGCTGGTCGGCAATCTCGCGCTCTTTTTCCATCAGCGTGAACATCTTGTCCAGGTCGGTCAGGCTTTGCTTGATTTCGCGGTAGATCACGCCCAGAAAACCCAGCGGAATGTAGAGCTGGATCATGAAGGCGTTGACCATCACCAGGTCGCCCAGCGTCATGCGGCCATCGACCACGCCCTGGGTGGCGCGCCACAGCATGGCGACCAGGCCGATGGCAATGATGACTTGCTGGCCGGTGTTGAGCAGGGACAGCGTGTTCTGGCTCTTGATGGCGGCCTTGCGGTAGCGCACCAGGTTTTCGTCGTAGCGGGTGGCCTCGAACTCTTCGTTGTTGAAGTACTTCACCGTCTCGTAGTTCAGCAGCGAGTCGATCGCCCGGCTGTGGGCGGTCGAGTCCATCTCGTTCATGGCCTTGCGAAACTGGGTGCGCCATTGCGTAACGGTGACCGTGAAGAACACATAAAACACCAGCGCGATGCCGGTGATGACGGCAAACAGGGCGTCAAACTTGACCGCCAGCAGCGTCAGCACCAAGGTGACCTCGATCAGGGTCGGGATGATGCTGTAGAGCGAATACGAGATCAGCGAATGCACGCCGCGCGTGCCGCGCTCGATGTCGCGCGTCATGCCGCCGGTTTGCCGCTCCAGGTGAAAGCGCAGGCTCAGCGCATGCAGATGGCGAAACACCTCCAGCGAAATGCGCCGCGCCGCGCCTTCGGTGGCCTTGGCAAACACCAGCTCGCGCAGCTCGGTAAACAAGGTGGTCGACAGCCGCAGCAGGCCATAGGCCAGCAGCAGGGCCGCCGGCACCACCAGCACCGCCTGCACGTTGCCGGGCTTGAGGTTCATGGTGTCGACCAGGTTTTTGAGCAGCAGCGGCACGCCCACGTTGGCCAGCTTGGCCCCCACCATGAAGGCCAGCGCCGCCAGCACGCGCCACTTGTAGTCCCACAAATACGGAAACAGCCGGCGCAGGGTGTCGCCGTCGGAACGCGCGTGCAGCGGCACGCCGTGGGCCGCCGGCGCGGCAGGCAGGTGAAGGGACGAATCGGCGGTGGAAGCTCGGGAGCGCATGGGTGACAATCGTTGCAGCAGCCCCTAGGGTTACTGGTTGTTTAACTTTCTTTGAGATTGTGCCTATGTCTTCCGAAACAAGCGTCTACAAGGGTATCCCGGTCAACACGGGGCCCAGCGCCGCAGAATCGCTCAATGTGCAGCTGCCGACCGACAAGGAACTGGTGCTCAAGATGATCCCGATGCCGGCCGACTGCAATGCCAACGGCGACATTTTTGGCGGCTGGGTCATGGCCCAGGTCGACCTGGCGGGTGCCGTGGTGCCGGCCCGCCACGTCGATGGCCGGCTGGCGACGGTGGCGGTGAACCAGTTCATCTTCAAGCAGCCGGTGCGGGTCGGCGACATCCTGTCGTTTTTTGCCGTCGTCACGCGCATCGGCACCACCTCGATCACAGTGCAGGTCGAGGTCTATGCCGAGCGCTTTCGCAGCCAGGGGCGTTATATCAAGGTCACCGAGGCCAGCCTGACCTATGTGGCGATTGACGACCTGGGCCGGCCGCGCAAGATCGTGAGCGCGGACTGACCGGCAAATTTGCCGCTATTATTTTGATAGCTGTAGGCGCCTATTGTTATTGGGCTAGAGCCATTTTTTATGGGTAAACCAGCTCAATCCGGCCCCCACCAGCCGACACGCGGCGCGGCCGTGGCCTCGGCCAGTTCGGCCGCGCTGACTTCAATTTCCAGGCGCAGCAGGGCCGCCGCCATGGCCTTGCCGAGGTTGTCCATGCGCAGGTTGCGCGCCCCGCCGCCCTGCAGCGCGTCGTGCAGCACCAGCTTGAGCGCCAGGATGTTGGGCAGCGGCCAGCACTGCACCGCGCCCGGCAGCCAGGGCGCAAAGTGGGCCTGCACCCGGTCGGCCGTGACTTCGCGCGCCATCAGCCGGTAGCCGGCCTCGTTCCAGGCAAACAGGCCAAAGTCGACCCAGTCGGCCTTGTCGCCGCTGCGGGCATGGGCAATTTTGACGAGCGGGATTTTCATGTCGCGATCACCTCCACGCGCACCTGCGCCTCCACCAGCTGCCGGTCTATCAGCGCCGGCCAGATGCCGAGCAGCTCGCTGCTGTTGTTCAGGCCGTGAAAGCCGCAGCTGTAGGCCGGGCCGCTCAGCGCCAGCCACGGAAACAGCCGGCCAAAGCCCTCGGCCACGGCTTTGTCCTGCGTGCGCAGCACCATGCGCACCCAGACTTCGTTGAGCTCGGCCAGTGCCTCGGGCGCGGGCAGCGGCGCCAGCGCGCCGTGGGCTGAATTGAGGCCCGGGAATTCGACGAACAAGGCCTCATGCGGCAGGCGCTTGTCGGCCAGCTGCGCCTTCACCATCGCCACCGCCGCCAGCGCCTTGTCATGCGCATCGGGCCAGCTAAAGCCCCAGGTCACCTCGGCCTTGAAGCCGTCGCGGTAGCCGCCGACCAGCTTGAGTTGCGCCGGCCGCGGCCGGCCGCGCGCGCCGCTCAGCCGCACCCGGTCCTGGCCCAGGTCGTCGAGCCGCACTTCGGACAGATCGAGCACCACGTCGGGCGACTGGTAGGCGTGCGGGTCGTGCACCTCATACAGCAGCTGCTGGCGCACGGTGTCAAAGTTGATGCGCCCGCCTGTGCCCGGCGCCTTGGTGATCAGCGCCGTGCCGTCTTCGCTGACCTCGGCCATCGGGTAGCCGATGTGCGCCAGATCGGGAATGGCCTTCCAGGCCTGCTGGCTGCCAAAATTGCCGCCGCTGCCCTGGCCCGAACATTCGAGCAGATGCCCGACGGCCAGGCCTTGCGCAAGCCGGTCCAGCTCGGGCGGCGTCTGCGCGTCTTCCAGCTTCCAGTTGAATTCATGCACCAGCGGCGCCAGAAACAGCGCCGCGTCGGCCACGCGGCCGGTGATCACGATGTCAGCGCCCTGCTGCAGCGCCGAGACAATCGGCCGCGCGCCCAGGTAGGCATTGGCAAACACCATGCGCGGCTGCACCGCCTGATAGGCCTGGCCGTTAAACAGGTGCGGCGGGGCCAGCGCCGCCAGCTGCGGCAACACCTCGTCGCCGGTGACCACGGCAATGCGCGCCTGCCAGCCCCTGGCGGCAAAGGCCGCGCGCAAGGCCGCGGCGGCGCCGGCCGGGTTCAACCCGCCGGCGTTGCAGATGAATTTGACGCCGCGCGCGCGCATCAGCGGCCACAGCTGCAGCAGCATGGGCAGCAGATCGCGCGCGTAGCCCAGGCTTGCATCGCGCTGCCGGTCTTTCTGCAAAATCGCCAAGGTCAGCTCGGCCAGGTGGTCGCTGGCGATGTAGTGCACGCCGCCGCGCTCAACGCTGGCGGCCACCGGCTCCCAGGCATCGCCATAAAACCCCAGACCGGCGCCGATTCGAATATTTCCCCGCATGGCCCGATTACGCGCCAGCGCCAAAGTGAGCCGTATGCGGAACAACCCCTAGCGACAGACCCATAGGGGACAGCTATAACCAAGGCACTTCAGATTCGCCGCGTTCACCCACCACGGAGACCATCACGTGCAATTTTTGCAGCTGCTGATCAGCGGCATCGCGCAGGGCTGCATTTACGGGCTGATCGCGCTGGGCTTTGTACTGATTTACAAGGCCACCGAAACCGTCAGTTTTGCCCAGGGCGAGTTGATGATGCTGGGCGCTTTTGTCGGTCTGGCCGGCATGAGCCTGCTGGGCTTTCCGTTCTGGCTGGCGGTGCTCAGCGCGATTGCCGGCATGGCGCTGTTCGGCATGCTGCTGGAGCGGCTGGTGATACGCCCCATCCTCGGCCAGCCGGCGTTTTCCATCGTGATGCTGACGATTGGCGTGGGCTACACCGCGCGCGGCCTGATCACCATGATCCCTGGCATTGGCACCGAGACCTATGTGCTGCCGGTGCCCTACAAGGACCAGATCTGGAGCCTGGGCACGCTGGTCATCAATGTCGAACAGGTCGCCATCATTGGCAGCACGGCGCTGCTGTGCCTGCTGCTGTTTGCGCTGTTCAAGTACAGCAAGCTCGGCATTGCGATGCAGGCCTCGTCGCAAAACCAGCTGGCCGCCTACTACATGGGCATTCCGGTCAAGCGGCTCAACGGCCTGGTCTGGGGCCTGGCCGCTGCGGTGGCGGCGATTGCCGGCCTGCTGCTGGCGCCGATTACCTTTGTGCATGCCAACATGGGCTTCATCGGGCTCAAGGCCTTTCCGGCCGCGGTGGTGGGCGGCTTCAGCAGCCTGCCCGGCGCGATTGTCGGGGGGCTCGTCATCGGCCTGGTCGAGTCCTTCTCGGGCTTTTACCTGCCCGACGGCTTCAAGGACGTTGCGCCCTATGTCGTGGTACTGATCATGCTGATGGTCAAGCCCAACGGATTGTTTGGCGAAAAGCTCCGTAAAAAAGTCTAGTACATGGCCCCCACGCTTTTCACTTCGTGTAATGCGCGAGGCCTTGCAGGCCGCGGCTCGCCAGACGCTTCGCCTCTGTCGCCTGTCCAAACCTGCTCAAGCAGGTTTGGAGCCGCAGGCTCCAGCCCCTCGGGGGCTGTGCTTGCTCGGGGCGGCCCTTCGCGGCGCACGGCCTATTGCCATCCATGGCAGAAAACCTGACATGCGCTTTATTTTCAAAACCGACTACGCGCAAGACATCAAGCTGGCCAAGCACGCCGGCCATGTGTTCTGGTACGGCGCGCTGATGCTGCTGCTGCTGGCCGCGCCCTGGCTCATTGCCGAATACTGGCTGGCGCAGCTGACCTTTGTG
>NZ_JANOAL010000132.1:0-1887 GCF_031411155.1 Polaromonas sp.
GTGCTCTACCACAGCCGCCGCCCGGTCGATATGGCCAAAGTGCTGCCCGAACTGGCTGGCAAGGCCACCCACACGCCACTGGATGAATTGTTGCAGCGCGCCGACATCGTTGCCGCCGTACTGCCCCTGTCGGCGCAAACCCGGGGCCTCATGGGTGCGCGCGAGTTTGGCCTGATGAAACCCGGTGCAATATTCATCAACGGCGCGCGCGGCGCCATCGTGCAGGAGGGCGCCCTGCTGCAGGCCCTCAACCAGGGCACGCTGCGCGCCGCCGGACTCGACGTGTTTGCCACCGAACCACTGCCCATGGGCTCTCCGCTGCGTCGGCATCCACGGGTGACGGCGCTGCCGCATATTGGCTCGGCCACCTTTGAAACGCGGCACGCCATGGCGGAAATGGCCACCAGCAATCTGCTGCTGGCGCTGGCCGGCGAACGGCCGCTGGCGGTGTTTGAAGCGCAGGGCTAGACGCCGGCAAAGACGCCGGCCTGGCGCCGCCATTTCAGCCGAAATGTCGGCCAAATCTGGCTTTAGCCCAGGTTTTAAGCGAACCTCATGCTATTAAAACAGTAGCATTTTTTTGCAGGCAACTTGCGGCTGCCGGTCAGCTAGATCGGCTCGGGCGCAGGCTGCACCTGGCCGGGATTCGGCGGGGTGCTCAGCGGCTGCACTGGCTCCAGCGGCGGCACGTTGGGATGGGTCGCCATGCTCACGCCGTGCTGCGCCACGGCGCGGTCCACTGCCGGGTTGCGCTCTGGTGCAGGCGGGTCAGCGGGCAGCGGCGGTGCCGGCTCGTCGTTGCCGCCGTCGCCCGGCGTCACGTCGGGGTCCTCATTCGGAGCGACTGGAAGTTCAATCGGGTCGGTGTGCACGATTCAGACCCCCACCACAATCAAGGGCACGGTGTCGGTCACGACGGCTGCCGCGGCCGCCATGCTGGCACACACCGCGGTGACGTAGGCAATGCAGGCTGCCGCCAGGGGAAAAACCCTGCCGCGGATAGCGCGGTAGGGACGGAGCGACTGGCGTTTCGTGGAGCGTTTCATGGCGGCATCCTAAGTAATGCCTTCATGTTCGCCGCTGTCGCGCCGCCGGCTTATAGGCTGCCAGGCCCTCTGTTTGTCAGCATCCGGCTGACAGACGCGGCGCAGCCCGCTACTGCGCGTGCACCAGACCGCTGATCAGGGTGACCAGGCCCATGCCAATCAGCAGCCAGGCAATCTGCGCCGCCGTTTCCCCGGCGCTTGCCCTTTTTTGCAGCTGCGGAATCAGGTCGGCCAGCGCCACATAAATAAAGCTGCTGGACGCAATCACCAGGAAAACCGGCAGGTAGCTCAAAAGCTGGTCCACCAGCGCGTAGCCGACCACGCCGCCCAGCGCGGTCACGGCGCCGGCCAGAGTGACCTTGATCAGGGCGGCGCGCCGGTTGTCGGAGCTTTGGCGCAGCACCACCAGGTCGCCCATGTGGTGCGGCACCTCATGCACCAGCACCGCCAGCGCGGCCACAGCGCCAAGGCGCAGGTCGGCCATGAAGGCCGAGGCAATCAAAATGCCGTCGCCAAAGGCATGCACGCTGTCGCCGGCCAGCACGGCCCAGCCACCGGATTTGGCGTCATGGCTGTGGCCGTGATGGTGAACATTGGGTGGCACCTGCTCATGACCCGGGTCGTGGGCAGGGTCGTGGCCATGCGCGCCACCGGCATGGTGTTCATGCCCGTGGTGCCACAGCTCGGCCTTGTCCAGCAGAAAGAAAAACACCAGCCCGACCAGCAAGGTGGCAAACAGTTGCTGCGGGCTGATCGGGCTTTCAAACGCCTCGGGCAGCAAGTGCATGAAGGCCGTGGCCAGCAAGGCGCCGGCGGCCAGGCTCAGCATGTGCTGGGTGTA